>NZ_JAILXP010000166.1 GCF_020740895.1 Streptomyces sp. UNOB3_S3
GGGTTCGTCCTGGGCGGGGTGGTCCGCGCGGAGGGCGAGTCGGGCGAAGCGGGACCGGGCGCCGGTGCGGAGGCCGATGCGCTGGGGCCCGCGGCCGAGTCGCCGGTGTCGCGGTTGAGCACGTACACCAGCCCGCCGCCCGTCAGCAGCCCGGCGGCCACGACCAGGGCCACGAGGTACGGGGTCTTCGAGGAGGACGGCGGCGTCTGCGGCCCGACCTGCACGGGCGGGTGCTGGTACGGGCCGTTGTACGGGCCCGGCTGGGGCGCTCCCGGCGTGTACGGCGCTCCCGGCGCCCCCGCCGCGTACGGCGGCAGCGGCTGGTGGTGGCCCGGCGCGGTGAGCGTGGGCGGGTCCGGCTGCCGGGCGCCCGGGGGCGGTCCGGCGATGGTGGGCGGCTCGGCCGCCGGGGATGGGGGTACCTCCCATGCCGTTGAGGCTATGGGGGAGGGATCGGCGACCGTGGCGGGATGGCCGGTGGCCGGACGCGCCGGTTCCTCGGCCTCCTCGACCTCCAGCAGGCTGATCGCGTGCCGGCCCAGCTGGGCGACGAGACCGCCGGGCAGCCAGGGCTCGGTGGACCGCAGGTCCTCCAGCCGGTCCTGGACCCCGGTGCGCTCCAGGACCTCCGCGGGCGTCGGCCGGTCGCCGGGCTCCTTGGCGAGGCACGCCGTGATCAGCTGCCGCAGCCCGTCCGGCACCCCGGCGAGGTCCGGCTCCTCGTGGACGATCCGGTACATCACGGAGTGCACGGCGCTGTCGGCCGCGCCGAAGGGCATCCGGCCGCCGGCCGCGTACGCCAGCACCGAGCCGAGGCCGAAGACGTCGCTCGCGGGGGAGATCGTGTCGCCGCGCACCTGCTCGGGCGACATGAAGCCGGGGGAGCCGACGGTCGCGCCGGTACGGGTGAGGCCGGCGCCGGTGACGGTCTCCAGGGCCCGGGCGATGCCGAAGTCGATGACCCGGGGCCCGTCGAGGGTGATCAGCACATTGGACGGCTTGAGGTCGCGGTGGACGATCCCGGCGGCGTGGATCGACTGGAGGGCGCGGGCGAGCCCGGCGCCCAGCACCCGGACGGACCGCTCCGGCAGCGGCCCGAAGTCACGGTCGACGACCCGGCCCAGCGAGGGCCCGGCGATATAGCCGGTGGCCACCCAGGGGACGGCCGCCTCGGTCTCCGCGTCGAGCACGGGCGCGGTCCACTCGCCGCCGACCCGCTGTGCCGAACGCACCTCCTGGGCGAACCGGCGCCGGAACTCCTCCTGGCCCGCCAGTTCCGGGCGGACCACCTTCACCGCCACCGTGCGACCCCGGCCGGAACGGGCGAGATAGACCCGCCCCATCCCGCCTTCGCCGAGCCGGCCCAGCAGCCGGTACGAGCCGAGTGTGCGCGGATCCTCCGGCGACAGACCTTCGATGCCGTCCATGCCGGCTCTCCTTCCCCCATGTTCCACGGCGGAGAATAGCGGTACGGCAAAGGGCCGGGTATCCGCACGGCGAAATCGTGGATACCCGGCCCTGCACGGGGGCGCGCGGTCTGCCGGACGCGCCGGTCGTGCGTCGGCTCCGGACGCCGCTTCGGACGTCGCTTCGGACGCCGGTCCCGGCGGTGGTCAGCCGGGGAGGATGTTCTCCGCCTGCGGGCCCTTCTGACCCTGGGTGATCTCGAAGGTGACCTTCTGCCCCTGCTGGAGTTCCCGATAGCCCTGGGTGGCGATGTTGGAGTAGTGGGCGAAGACGTCGGCGCCGCCGCCGTCCTGCTGGATGAAGCCGAACCCCTTTTCCGAGTTGAACCACTTCACGATGCCGGTAGCCAAACTGATCGATCTCCTTAATGGTGGAGCACGGCGGAATTCCGTACTCCAGGAAAAACGCAAGTGCGCCCGAGATCACGGACCTTCAGGCGCACATGACAAATGGGACCAATACTGCAACCGCGAAAGACCGTAGCAGGAGAAAACCGCCGAATGTGGATTTCCCGCACGGCGATTTGCGGGGGCGGCCGGCGGTGCCCGCCGGCTCCGGCGGGCCACTCGGCACTGTGTCCACGGGGGCGCCCGGCGGCCGACACAGTGCCGGTACCGGGGCCCGTTCGCGCTCCCTAGGCTCGGCCCGACAGCGACGGCCGAGCAACCGATCAGAGGTCACGCCCGTGAGCACGCAGCTAGTTCCCACCGACGCCGTGGCGGTCAAGGCCGCCGACCGCGCCCACGTCTTCCACTCCTGGTCCGCGCAGGGCCTCATCGACCCGCCGGCCGTGGCCGGTGCCGAGGGCTCGTACTTCTGGGACTACGACGGCAACCGCTTCCTCGATTTCTCCTCCCAGCTCGTCAACACCAACATCGGCCATCAGCACCCCAAGGTCGTCGCCGCGATCCAGGAGCAGGCGGCCCGGCTGTGCACGATCGCGCCGGGCTTCGCCGTGGACGTGCGGTCCGAGGCCGCGCGGCTGATCGCCGGGCGGACCCCCGGCGACCTCGACAAGATCTTCTTCACCAACGGCGGCGCGGAGGCGGTCGAGAACGCCGTCCGGATGGCCCGGCTGCACACCGGCCGCCCCAAGGTGCTCAGCGCCTACCGCTCGTACCACGGCGCCACCGCCGCCGCGATCAACCTGACCGGTGACCCGCGCCGTTGGCCCTCCGACACGGCGTCGGCCGGCGTCGTGCGCTTCTGGGGGCCGTTCCACTACCGCTCGCCGTTCCACGCGGAGAGCGAGGCGCAGGAGTGCGAGCGCGCGCTGCGGCACCTGGAGGACACCATCGCCTTCGAGGGCCCGGGCACGATCGCCGCGATCATCCTGGAGACCGTGCCCGGCACCGCGGGGATCATGGTCCCTCCCCCAGCTACCGCTGGGAGGTGCCCCCAGCCCGGCTACCTCCCGGGCGTCCGGGCGCTGTGCGACCGGTACGGCATCGTCCTGATCCTCGACGAGGTCATGGCCGGCTTCGGGCGGACGGGCCGCTGGTTCGCCGCCGACCACTTCGGGGTCGTCCCCGATCTGCTGACCTTCGCCAAGGGCGTCAACTCCGGCTATGTCCCGCTCGGTGGCGTCGCCATCTCCGCGGAGATCGCCGCCACGTTCGAGGAGCGGCCCTACCCGGGCGGGCTCACCTACTCCGGCCACCCGCTGGCCTGTGCCTCCGCCGTGGCGACGATCAACGCGATGGCCGAGGAGGGGATCGTCGAGAACGCGGCGCGCGTCGGCGAGGACGTCCTCGGCCCCGGCCTGCGCGAACTCGCCGAGCGCCACCCGTCCGTCGGCGACGTCCGCGGCCTCGGCGTCTTCTGGGCCGTCGAGCTCGTCCGCGACCGCCGCACCCGTGAGCCGCTGGTGCCGTACGCGGCGACGGGCGAGGCGAACGCGCCGATGGCGGCCGTCACGGCGGCGATCAAGGCGGCGGGCGTCTGGCCGTTCGTGAACATGAACCGGGTGCACGTGGTGCCGCCGTGCACCGTCACGGAGGCGGAGGCCGAGCAGGGCCTCGCGGCCCTGGACCGGGCCCTCACGGTCGCGGACCGCTACGCGGCCTGACGGCGGCGACGGCCCCGCCGGGCTCCCCGGCCGGGCCGTACCGCCGGTACCCGCTCCCACAGCCCGCTCACAGCATCAGGTACCGTTCACCGTCCCGTGCGCACGGTCATATCGCCCGACGTCGGCCCTCGCCTATGGTTGCGAGGGCCGTTCGCATGCCAGGCGTGCGGCCATCGAAAGGGAGACGAAGGACCAATGCCAGGCAGCGAGGCTGTCAAGCGCACGACGCTGCGCTCACAGATCGCCGACGCCCTGCGCGACGAGGTCATCGCGGGGCGGCTCCCGTCCGGCCGGCAGTTCACCGTCAAGGAGATCGCCGAGCAGTACGGGGTCTCGGCCACCCCCGTCCGCGAGGCGCTGCTCGACCTCTGCTCGCAGGGCCTGCTCGACGTCGAGCTGCACAAGGGCTACCGGGTGCGGGAGTTCTCGCACGCCGACTTCCGCGACATGATCGAGGCCCGCACGCTCGTCGTCGACGGCATGTTCCGGCGCTCGGCCGAGCAGGCGCTGACCTCGGCCACCCCGGAGGCGCTGGCCTCCGTGCGCCGGCGGGCCGACGAGGCCGCGCGGGCGGCCCTCGCGGGCGACCTCGACATCCTCATCGGCTACGACCTGCGCTTCTGGCGGGAGATGGCCGGGCTCGTGGGAAACCCGTATATATCCGACTTCCTGGACCGGCTCCGGGTGCAGAGCTGGATCTTCACCGTCCCCCTGCTGCGCCGCCTCGGCGATCTCCGGGGACGGTTGTGGAACCGGCACGCCGAGCTGGCGGAGGCCATCGCCTGCCGGGACGTCGAGCGGGCCCAGCGGATCGTCGTCGCGTACAACCGGCACACCCTGGAGCTGATCGAGGCCCTGTCCCAGGGGTGATTCCCGCCACCGGAACGACCGCGTCCGGACTATAAGGCCGTTATGTCGGATAGTTCCGATAGTTACAGTAATTCCGTTCGATGACTGATCGATGTAGTGCGCATAGGGTCAAGACCCGCCCGCAGTCGTCGACACAACGGAATGTGATGCGCAATGAAGATGACGCCGGTCCCGTCCGCCGAGGCCGACGAGGAGGACCGGGGCGCCATCGGGCTGTCGGTGATCGTCCCGGCGTACAACGAGGAGGACCGGCTCGCGCCCACGCTCAAGGCGATCCGCGCCCACCTCGATGACGGCCCCGACCCGGCGTGGGAACTGATCGTCGTCGACGACGGCTCGACCGACGCCACGGCGGCCGTCGCCGGGGCCGCCGCCGCCGAGGACCCCCGCATCCGCCTCCTGCCCACCCCCGTCAACCGGGGCAAGGGCCACGCCGTGCGCACCGGCGTCCTCGCCTCGCGCGGCCGCCGCGTCCTGGTCACCGACGCCGACCTGGCCACGCCCATCGGGGAACTGGCGCTCCTGGAACACCGGATGGACGAGGGCGCCGCGGCCGCCGTGGGCTCCCGCGCCCTGCCCGGCTCCCGGATAGCCGTCCGGCAGCACGCGCTGCGCGAGGCCATGGGCCGGATCGGCGCCGGGCTGATCCGCGCCGCCGCCGTTCCCGGCATACGCGACACCCAGTGCGGCTTCAAGCTCTTCGACGGCGACAAGGTCCGCACCGCCTTCTCCCGCTCCCGGCTGGACGGCTGGGCCTACGACTTCGAGATACTGCGGTACTTCCACGAACAGGACTGGGAGGTCGCCGAGGTGCCCGTGCGCTGGGCCCATCAGCCCGGTTCCAAGGTGCGTCCCCTCGCCTACCCCCGGGTCCTCGCCGACCTCGTCCGCGTCCGCTTCCGCGCGCGGCGCCGGACGGCGGGCCCGGCACGGTTCGCGATACCCGCGCTCTTCCTCCTCCTCGCCCTCTTCCTCTACGCCGGGCTGTGGAGCGACCCGGCCGGCCGCTATCTGATCGACTCGGATCAGGACCAGCAGCAGTGGGAGTGGTTCTTCGCCGTCACCGCCGACAACGTCGCGCACCTGCGCAATCCACTGTTCAGCGATCTCCAGAACTTCCCGCTCGGCGTCAACCTCATGGCGAACACCGCCATGCTGGGCCTGTCCGTCCCCCTCGCACCGCTCACCTGGCTCCTCGGCGCCCAGGTCACCTGGGCCGTGGTGCTCACGGGCGGGCTCGCGGCGACGGCCTGGGCCTGGTACTGGCTGCTGGCCCGGCGCTTCACCCGCTCCCGCTGGGCGGCCGCGGTGGGCGGCGGTTTCTGCGCCTTCGCGCCGCCGATGATCTCGCACGGCAACGCCCACCCCAACTTCGCGGTGCTGTTCATGATGCCGCTGATCGTCGACCGGCTGCTGCGGCTCTGCGAGGGCCGGCGGACCAGACGCGACGGCGTCGTCCTCGGGCTCTTCCTCGCCTATCAGATCTTCCTCGGCGAGGAGGCCCTGCTGCTGGCCGTCACCGGCCTCCTCCTCTTCGCCCTCGGCTACGCGGCCGCCTCCCCGCATGTGGCGGCGGCCGTCGCCCGGCCCCTGCTGACCGGCCTCGGCATCGCCGCCCTCGTCTCCGTACCGCTGGTGATCGGCCCCCTGGCCTGGCAGTTCTACGGCCCGCAGAGCTACGGCGGCGTGCTCCACGGACAGGTGGGCAACAACCCCATGGCGTTCCTGGAGTTCGCCACCCGCTCGCTGGCCGGGGACGGGGCGGTCGCCGCCTCGCTCTCCCCCAACCGGACCGAGGAGAACGCCTTCTTCGGCTGGCCGCTGGTCGCCCTCACCGTCGCGATCGTCGTCCACCTGCGGGACCGCCCGGGCGTCCGCGCCCTCGGCTTCACCGCGCTGGCCGCCGCCGTCCTCTCCCTCGGGCAGAACATCCCGCTCCTGGGCACGGACAAGACGCTGCCCGGACCGTGGCGGCTGCTGGCCAAGGCGCCCCTCTTCGAATCCGTCATCGAGTCCCGGATGGCGATGGTCTGCGTTCCGGCCGTCGGCATCCTCCTCGCCCTCGCCTGCGACCGGCTCGCCGCCCGGCGGGCGCGCAGCGAGCGCGAGAGCTCCCGCCGGATCGTCGGCTGGGCCGCCCTCGCCGCCGCCCTCCTCCCGCTGCTGCCGACCCCCTACCGCACCGTCGAACGCGCCCCGGCGCCCGCGTTCTTCGCGGACGGCACCTGGCGGGAGTACGTCCGCCCCGGGCACACGCTGGTGCCCGTACCGGTGCCCGACCCCAAGAAGACCGCGGCCCTCGGCTGGCAGATCGACGCCGGCCTCGGCTTCCCGCTCCCCGGCGGCTACTTCATGGGGCCCTGGGGACCCGACCGGACCGGCATCTACGGCCCCCAGCCACGGGCCACCTCCGAACTGCTCCACAAGGTCCACGAGACCGGCGAGGTGCCCGCCATCGGGGAGCCGCAGCGCCGGGCGTTCCAGCAGGACCTCGACTTCTGGCGGGCCGACGCGCTCGTCCTCACCGACCAGCGGTTCACCGACGCGCTGCGCACCACCGTCGTCCGGCTGACGGGCGAGGAACCCCGGCGGGTCGGCGACACGTGGGTGTGGGACGTCCACGCGCGCCGTTGACCCCGGGGCCGAACCCGCCCGGAAGCCGGGCGGATTCGGCGCGTCTCCATCTGTCCGCCCGGTATGACAACCGGCTGAGCGGCACTACTCTGGCCCGACCACCCGACCATCGGACGGGAAGGCGATGACGAGAGTGAGCTCACGTGGCCTGTGACCTGTGGCTGGTGCCCCTAGTCGACGTGCTCTGCCACAGCCCCGACAACCCCTTCGCCGACGAGATCGCCGCCTACGACAAGGCGCTCGGTGAGGCGGGGCTGCCCCCGGTGCCCGTCTTCGGCTATATGCCGGGTCTCTCCGGGGACGTGGCACCCGTCGCGGGCTTCGACTACGACGCCCTGCACTTCCTGCGCCGCGCCCATCTGCTGAACCTCTGTGGCCTCGCCGTCACTCCGGTGGATGAACTCGGCGGGGACTACGAGCAGTTGCTGGAGATGTTCGAGACCACGGCGCAGCAGTCGCACCTGGTCTGGCACTACGACCACGCGGGGGCGTACGTGCCGGTGGACTTCCCGCATCCGCTGTCCAACGACGAACTCCTCGAAGGCGGCGGGCCGCTGGGATCCAGCCACGGCCTGCTGCGCGAACTCCGCTCCGTGGCCCCGGTCCTGGGCATCGACCCCGACAACCCACCGGCCCCGCCGGCGGCGCCCGACCACCCCACGACCCTGGAGGAACGCGCGGCCCCGGGCCCCCACGACGACAGCCCGTTCGCCCGGGAACGCCACGTCTGGCTGGGTCTCCACGCGGCGGCGACACGGAGCCTGGGGCAGGGGTCGATGATCGTCTTCAGCTGATGCCGTCCCGCTGATGCCGTCCCGCGCCCCCGGACCCGGGGGCGCGGGGGCGGCGCTTTCGGGGGACGAGGCCGCTATCGCGGCGACTCCGGCGGCCGCTGCCGAGGCATGTTCGGCCGAGTGTGCGGCGGCAACGGAAACCGCCCCACCGGCCCGGACTCCCCGCGCGGACCCCACGCCACCAGCGACTGCGTGAGCAGCGGCGCCGGCCCCGCCCGGAACTCCACCATCCAGTCCGCCGTCTCGGCCCGGACGAGCTCCGAGACGTCCTCGGAGAACCGCCGCAGCACGGTCAGACAGCGCTCGGCGGCCTCGCTCGCCGTGCCCTCCGTCGGCCCGAGCACCTCCCGCACGCACTCCGACGCCCAGTCGAACTGGAGCACCTCCAGCCGTCGCTGCACCGCCTGGGCCGTGGCCACGCCCCGCATCCACCCGGACGTCAGCCCGAAGTACCGGTCGCAGGCCACACAGGCCACCGCGCCCAGCAGCGCCAGGAACGCCCACGCGGAGCCGGTGCGCAGCACCTTGGTGAGCTCCAGCAGCGGCAGGGCCGCGCCCACGACCGCGCAGCACGCCGCCGCCAGGCGCAGACCGCGCGCCCAGCGGCGTTTCCACGCCCGGTCGGTGAGGTACCAGTCGGCGAGGTTCAGCGCGCCGCCCTCGACCCATCTGTAGAGCTCGTCCAGTCGCTCGGCGGGCTCTCCCCAGTCCCCGAGCGGGAACGTCCGGCCGCGCAGGTCGCCCCGGTGCTGCCCTGCTGGGGGGTTCCCCTGCTCCCTCGGGAGCCCCTCGGGCTGCATCTCAGGCTGGCTCACCCTGCACTCCCTCTCCGCCGTGTGCCGTCGTGTGCCGTGATCGCAGCCTCCTTCCTACCGCCGAACGGTTGGCGTTGGGCGCAAGATCCAGCCTTTTCCGTCCGTAAGTGCGCCGACATCAGGTATAGGAGGCCCGGGGCTCTCACCCGAAAGAGTGCACGCAGGTCGGGGCGTGGACGCCGAACGGGCGGCGAAACGTTCTGACGAGAGGTTCCTACGAGCGCCGTCGGCACCCCGAGTCGTAGTGATCCACAATCGAGGCAATAGGGTGAGGGCGTGAAGGTCCTCGTCATCGGCGGCGGCGCCCGCGAACACGCCCTGTGCCGTTCCCTGTCCCTCGACCCCGACGTCACCGCGCTGCACTGCGCCCCCGGCAACGCCGGGATCGCCGAGGTCGCCGAGACGCACCCCGTGGACGCGCTGGACGGCGCGGCCGTCGCGGAGCTGGCCGCGTCGCTGCGCGCCGACCTCGTGGTCGTCGGCCCGGAGGCGCCGCTGGTCGCGGGTGTCGCGGACACCCTGCGCGAGCGCGGCTTCCCGGTCTTCGGCCCCTCGGCCGAGGCCGCGCGGCTGGAGGGCTCCAAGGCCTTCGCCAAGGACGTGATGGCCTCGGCGAACGTGCCCACCGCCCGCGCCTATGTCTGCGCCACCCCCGCGGAGATCGACGAGGCGCTGGACGCCTTCGGTCCCCCGTACGTGGTCAAGGACGACGGTCTGGCCGCCGGCAAGGGCGTCGTCGTCACCTCGGACCTGGCCGCCGCCCGCGAGCACGCGCTGGCCTGCGGCCGTGTGGTGATCGAGGAGTACCTGGACGGCCCCGAGGTCTCCCTCTTCGCGATCACCGACGGCGAGACCGTGCTGCCCCTGTCGCCCGCCCAGGACTTCAAGCGGGCCCTGGACGGCGACGAGGGCCCGAACACCGGCGGCATGGGCGCCTACTCCCCGCTGCCGTGGGCCGCTCCCAAGCTGGTCGACGAGGTCATGGAGAGCGTGCTCCAGCCCACCGTGGACGAGCTGCGCCGCCGGGGCACGCCGTTCTCCGGGCTGCTCTACGCGGGGCTGGCGATCACCTCGCGCGGGGTGCGGGTCATCGAGTTCAACGCGCGCTTCGGCGACCCGGAGACCCAGGTCGTCCTGGCCCGGCTGAAGACCCCGCTGGCCAGCGTCCTGCTGAACGCGGCCACCGGCAACCTGGCCGCCGAGCCGCCGCTGAACTGGAGCGAGGACGCGGCCGTGACCGTCGTCATCGCCTCGCACAACTACCCCGGCGCCCCGCGCACGGGTGACCCGATCGAGGGACTGGCGGAGGCCGCCGAGGCCGGCGACGCGTACGTCCTCCACGCGGGCACCCGGCGGGACGAGGACGGGCGCGTGGTGAGCGCGGGCGGCCGGGTGCTGTCGGTCACGGCCACCGGCGCGGACCTGGCCGCCGCGCGGACCCGCGCCTACGAGGCCGTCTCCCGGATCCGGCTGGACGGCTCCCACCACCGCTCGGACATCGCGGAGAAGGCCGCGTCGGCCTGACGACCGACGGCGGAACGAGGCGGAACGACAGCGGAACCACAGCGGAACCACAGCGGAAAGCAGTCGGAGAAGCGGGCGGAGAAAACGGGCGGAAACGACCCGTCCGCCCGCGCCGCCCCCACGCGAAGCCATTCCATCGGGTGAGTGCTTGCCCAAGCGGCTGACGCACGCCCCACCCCCAACTAGGGTGCGGCGCAGGCCGGCTGCCGCGTGGCTGACTCGGCGGCCCGACCGGCCCACCGGCATTGCGATGTCAGAGGCCGGTGCCACAGTGGGGGAGGTAAGCAACGCACCTCGGCAGAGCACTACCGGCAACTGGGGGTGATCGGTCCCGTGGCAGGTCCCGAAGCATGCGCGCCGACCGCGCGCACCAGAGCCCTGGCCGTGCTGCGGGTGCGCGGCGCGGCGCTGGCCGTGGCCCTGTTGCCGGCGGCGGTCGCCGTGGTGCTGGCGGTCGGCTCCGCGACGGGGCACGTCCCCGAGGGCTCCGCGCCGGCGGCCGCCCGTCCGGCCGTCACCGCCGCCGCCGTGCTGGCCCTGGCGCTGGCCGCGATGGTGGCCACCGTGGTGGCCCGGGCCCGTCCGGCCCTGAGCCCCACCGTCCCGATCCCCGAGGAGACGGCCCCGGACCTCTACCGGCTGGTGCGCGACCTGGCCGACCGGCTGGACGTCCCGGCGCCCTCCGCGATAGCCCTCACGCCCGACTGCGACAGCTGGCTGGAGGACCGTACGCACCCGGCGCACGGCCCTCCGCGCAGGTTCGCGCTGGTTCGGGCGCGGGCGGTGGCCGCACCGGTCCTGGTGATCGGTTCGCCGTTCCTGTGGTGGATGCGGGTCGCCGAGCTCCGCGCCCTGCTGGCGCCGGTCGTCGCGGGCACGGGCCCCGCCGCCCATCCCGACATAGCCGCCGCCCGCCGGTTCGTCCGGGGGCTGGACGCCGCCGTCGCCGTCGCGGCGGGCAGGCCCCACCTCGCGTTCGTCGGCTGGGTGGCCCGGCTGCTGCTGGGCTCCTGCCGCGAGCACGCGGCCGAGATGGAGCGCGGGGTGGCCGCGGCCGCCTCCGAGCGCGCCCAGACGGTCGACTACGGCCTGCGCATCGTCGCCCAGGAGCAGGTCGGCCTCGCCTACGCCGGCTGGGACCGGCTGCTCAACCGCGTGGCCCTGCCCGCCTGGCGGATGGGCCGCTGGCCCTCCCGGCTGGACGCGGGCGTGGTCTCCGCGCTCACCGAGCTCTCCCGCCGCGACCGGCTGGCCGAGGGCTTCGCCTCCCGGCTGGGCGAGCGGCCCGCCTGCGACCTCCTGGAGGAGCCCGGGCTGATCGACGAGGCCGCCTCCCTGCTGGCCGCCCGGCTCTTCCACGGCGGCCCGGCCGAGCCCGGCCCCGGCTGGACGCCCGTCGCCTGGAACCAGTACCCGGAGGAGGTCGTGGACCGCACCTGGCGGCTGGAGGCCGCCCGGCTCCACCGCGTCCTCGACGACATCGCCGCCTGCGGCGCCACCCCGGGCACCCCGGGCCCGGCCGTCGCGCCCGGGCCGGACGTGCCGCCCGGCGCGCCCACGGTCGCCCGCGTCCTGGAACGGCTCGGCGGCCCGGGCGGCGGCGGGATCGGCGAGGAGCTGGAGCTGCGGCTGAGCGCCGAGGTGGCGCGGGACGCCGCCCGCGAGGAGGCCACCGCCCGGCGCGGCGCCCTCGGCACGGTGTCCGGCTCCTGGTCCGGCGGCCTCGCCCCGCTGTTCCCCCTCCAGCCGCCGCGCAGCGGCCGCGAGCTGCTCGCCGACCACGTGACCGCCATGGTGTGCTGCGCCGCCGTGGACACCGCCGGGGCCGCCCCCGGCCTGGACTGGCTCGACGGCCCCGCCCTGCTCGTTGGCGGCACCCGCCGCGCCGGTCTCTCCCGTACGGTCCTGACCCTGATCGAGGACGGTGACGCCGAGCCGCTGCGGGCCTGGCTCGGCGAGGTCGGGGTCCGGATGGAGAAGCCCGTCAGGCTGATGTGAGGCGGAGCCCGGGGCCCGCGCCCGGGTGACCCTCCGTGATGACGTGACGCAGCGTAGAGGCCGAGCCATCACTTCCGGGGAATTTCCCGACGAACGGTGACGGTCCGGTTGCGTCATGTGATCTGCTGGGAATCTGCTGGGAATCCGAAAAGGTATCCGGAGCCCCAGGGGAGGGAGCGCACATGGGGATGGACCAGATCCGTCGCTGGGAGTCCGGGGCACTCGCGCACGCCGTCTCGGATCCCTTCGGGCAGGGCCCGCTGCCCTGGCTGCGCGGCGGCGAGTTCTACTTCGACGGCACCGGGAAGATCATTCCCTGGTATGTGGACCCGGTGACCGCCCCGGCCGGCTCGCGCAAGGTGCCGCCCCGCCGGCCCGGCCCCCGGGCGGCCGACGACGTCCGCTGCCAGATCAAGGGCTTCGCCACCGCCAGCGCCGTCGCCCCCGGCGAGGCCGTCGACTTCCGGATCACCGTGGACCCGCCGCAGCAGTTCGCCGTCGACGTCTACCGCATCGGCCACTACGGGGGCGTCGGCGCCGCCAAGATCACCACCAGCCCCCGGCTGTCGGGCATCGTCCAGCCCCCGCCGCTCACCGTGGACCGCACGGTCTCCTGCCACCACTGGTGGCTCTCCTGGCGGCTCCAGATCCCGTCCTTCTGGAGCACCGGCGCGTACGTCGCCGTGCTCACCACCGCCGACGGCTACCGCAGCCACATCCCCTTCACCGTTCGCGACGGCAACCCCTCGGATCTGCTGCTGGTCCTCCCCGACATCACCTGGCAGGCCTACAACCTCTACCCGGAGGACGGCCGCACCGGCGCCAGCCTCTACCACGCCTGGGACGAGGAGGGCCGGCTCCTCGGCGAGGACGCCGCCGCCACCACGGTCTCCTTCGACCGCCCCTTCGCGGGCGCCGGCCTGCCGCTGCACGTGGGCCACGCCTACGACTTCATCCGCTGGGCCGAGCGCTACGGCTACGACCTCGCCTACGCCGAGACCCGCGATCTCCACGCGGGGCGAATCGATCCGGCACGCTACCGGGGCGTCGTCTTCCCCGGCCACGACGAGTACTGGTCGGCCGAGATGCGCCGCACCGTCGAGAACGCCCGCGACTGCGGCACGTCCCTGGTCTTCCTCTCCGCCAACACCATGTACTGGCAGGTCGAGCTCGCCCCCTCGCCCGCCGGCCCCGACCGGCTGCTCACCTGCCGCAAACGCCGGGGCCCCGGCCGCTCCGCCCTCTGGCGCGACATGTCGCTCCCCGAGCAGCAGCTGCTCGGCATCCAGTACGCGGGCCGCGTCCCCGAGCCCGCCCCGATGGTCGTGCGCAACGCCGGCCACTGGCTCTGGGAGGCCACCGGCGCCGGCGAGGGCGACGAGCTGCCCGGCCTCGTCGCCGGCGAGGCCGACCGCTACTTCCCCCGTACGGCCCTGCCCGAGCACACCCGGCGCATCCTCCTCGCCCACTCGCCCTACCTGGACGGCGAGGGCGCCAAACGCCACCAGGAGACCTCGGTCTACCGGGCCCCCAGCGGCGCCCTCGTCTTCGCCTCCGGCACCTTCGCCTGGTCGCCCGCCCTCGACCGTCCCGGCCACACCGACCCCCGGATCCAGCGGGCCACGGCCAATCTCCTGGACCGCATCTGCAAACGAGGCTGACCCTCCCGGCCGTCCGTCAGTGCCGTACGGCAGAATCGAGGTGCTTGGACAAACCACCAGGAGGCCGCGTGTCCGGATTCGTCGAGAAGCCCAAACCCATCGAGGTGCCGGGGCTGACGCACCTCCACACGGGGAAGGTCCGCGACCTCTACCGCGACGGGGCGGGCCGGCTGGTGATGGTCGCCAGCGACCGGATGTCCGCCTACGACTGGGTGCTGCCCACCGAGATCCCCGACAAGGGCCGCATCCTCACCAAGCTCTCCCTGTGGTGGTTCGACCGCCTGGCCGACCTGGTGCCCCACCACGTCCTCTCCACGGACCTCCCGGACGGCGCCCCCGCCGACTGGGCCGGCCGCACCCTGATCTGCCGCTCCCTGGACATGGTCCCCGTCGAGTGCGTGGCCCGCGGCTACCTCACCGGCTCCGGCCTCGCCGAGTACCGCGAGACCCGCACCGTCTGCGGCCTCGCCCTCCCCGAGGGCCTGGGCGACGGCTCCGAGCTGCCCTCCCCGATCTTCACCCCCGCCACCAAGGCGGCGGTCGGCGAGCACGACGAGAACGTCTCCTACGAGGAGGTCGCCCGTCAGACCGGCGCCGAGACCGCGGCCGTCCTGCGCCAGACGACGCTCGCCGTCTACGGCCGCGCGCGCGACATCGCCCGTGACCGGGGCATCGTCCTGGCCGACACGAAGTTCGAGTTCGGCTTCGACGAGCACCGCGAGCTCGTCCTCGCCGACGAGGTCCTCACCCCGGACTCCTCCCGCTTCTGGCCCGCCGAGACCTGGGCCCCGGGCCAGCCCCAGCCCTCCTTCGACAAGCAGTACGTCCGTGACTGGCTGTCGTCGCCGGCCTCCGGCTGGGACCGCACCGGCGAACTCCCGCCGCCCCCGCTGCCGGAGAGCGTGGTGGAGCGGACGCGCGAGAAGTACGTGGAGGCGTACGAGCGGCTTACCGGCACGAAGTGGGTGTGACGGGGGCGTAGCCCCTGGCCCCCGCCCCCCGCCCGGGGGGTTGGGGG
>NZ_JAILXP010000167.1 GCF_020740895.1 Streptomyces sp. UNOB3_S3
GGGTGCGGGTGTTCGGGTGCGGCACGCCGGATGGGGGACGGGGCGGGGCTGCGCGGGTACGAACTTTCGCTCAGGTCTGCGGGGCTCCCCGCCGGACGACGGGCCTCTCGGCCTACGCCCATCCGGAACGGGCCTGTTCACAGGAGCGCGCTTGATCGCACACACGCCCGTGGCCCCGGACGGGCGCCGTCCCGCACCTCCACGCGGCCCTTGGCGGGGCCCTGAGCTGGGCAGCCGTTAGGCCGTTGGCACGACCGAACCCGCCGACGTGAACGACGAGCAATGCGCCCGGGCATACCTCCACAACGTCGAAAGGAAGCACTCGTTACGCCGACCGGCCTCTCGCGGTACGCACAGCGACTGATGGCAAGAGGCCGTGGCAGGCGCCGTCCCCCCTGGTCAGCGTCTTCTTCCGGAAGGGCTGCCCATCTGCGCGGGGGCTGGCGAGCATCACCCGAACTGCTAGCTTGCACACAGGGACGTCCCCGGATGTCCTGGCGTGCGGGAAGGACATGATCGTGGCTATTCCTGGTGCCGTGGTACAGCGGCAGCAACTGCGCACGGAGCTCAAGAAAGCACGCACCAAATCCCGCCTCACCCAGCTCCAGGTGGCGGAACGCATGGACTGGAGCCCCTCGAAGCTCATCCGTATCGAGGCCGGACAGGTGGGCATCTCCACCAATGACCTCCGGGCGCTGCTACGCGAGTACGGGATCACCGACGCGGAGCAGACGGAGTACTTCCTGGGGCTGGCCCGGGCCAGCCGGAGGATGCCCTACCGGGAGTACCGCGGGCTGCTCTCGAAGCCGTACATGGACCTGCTCTCGTACGAGTCCTCCGCGTCCATCGTGCGCACCTTCGAGCCCCTGCTGATTCCGGGTCTGCTGCAGACCGAGGAGTACTCGCGGGCGTTGAGCCGGGCATTCAGCCCGGGGATCTCGGGTGACCGGCTCGACCGTCTGATCGAGGTCCGGCAGCAGCGCCAGGAGCTGCTGGAGAGCGAAGGGCGGCCGGAGTTCTTCTTCGTCCTCGACGAGGCGGCGCTCCACCGGTGGATCGGCGGCCCGCGGGTCATGAACGAACAGCTGAACCGGCTGAAGGAAATCGCGGCCCGCCCCGGCATCACCATCCAGGTCGTGCCCTTCCAGGTCGGTGCCCACGCCGGCCTGCTGGGGCCCTTCGTCCTGCTCGAATTCGACGGGGATATCGACCACATTCTCTACCAGGAGAAATACGCGGGGGAATCCGTCTTCAGTGACGACACGGCCGCGACCGCCGAATACCTGGAGCGATTCTGGGATCTGGAGCAGCTTGCCCCGCCGGCCGACCTCCCCTCATCGATCGACCGGGCACTCGATGGACTGGAGGAGCGTGTCGACGGAACACCCCTGGAGGAGGTCGACGTGGTGACGTAGCGGAAGTCGTCACCCACCTCGGCGACGACTGCGCGGCACAGCGGGGTATCCGGTCGGAGACATTGGTATCGGAGTGGTTCGTGATGGGCACAGTCAGCCCTGCTGCGGCCGTGTCACAGGGACGCACACGCAAGCGGCAGAAAAATGGCCAGTCGTAACGTCAGGCAGCGCGCAACGGACTTCTGGGACACCGTCAAAATCGTCCTGCGAGAGGTCCTTCCGGACTCTCGCAGGACGCTCCATCTGATCCTGCTGCTCACCGTGCCACCCATGCTGGTCGTATCGGTGCCGGTCACCGTGGTGTTGCTCCTGATCCCCGATCCGTCGGCGCTCCTGCAGGTGGTGCTGTACGCGACCGGCTCGCTCGCCACCTCGGCGGTCGCGGTGCGGGCCACCCGGCGGCGCCCGTTCCTCCCCGGCCGGGCGTCGCGGCTCAGCGCCGGGAATCGGCCCGTGATGCCGGAGCAGCGGGAGGGCGGGGAACCGGAGACCGCCGAGACCGCCACCGACGCACCAGGTTGAGCACGGTCGGGGCGATCCACCCGGCCGCCAGCACCACGGCTCCGGCCACCAGGACCTGCACCAGGACCGACCCGCCGGCGAACGAGGCCGCCAGCGCTCCCGCGCCGGTGGCGGTCACGCCCGAAGCGAGGCCGTACACCGCCCACACGAGCCACCTCACCCCTCGGGGCGGAGCGGCGGGGTCTGTGCTCACCATGACGTCTCCTCTGGCGGAGGGCGCAGTAGGTCACCAGGCTAGGGGATGATCCGCCCGGTCGTAAGCGGACGCGCATATGCCACGCAATCAACAATCCATCACATCATGTGCAAGTAAATACCGAGTTTCCTCGGCATTGCGCACACGGCCAAGGCACCCCTTCCCCGGCCGTTGATCGGTTGCCATTCTGGAAGGACAACCGAGGCGGGAAGGGGACGCGCATGAGTGACCGGATCCCTCATCTGTGCTGGCACAAAAGCAGTTTCAGCGGCACGGAAGAGAATTGCGTCGAAGCAGCCCTGACCGAAAGGGAAGTCCGGGTCCGTGATTCACGCTCCCCGGACCGGGCCGTCCTCCGGTTCGACCGTCCCGCCTGGACGGAATTCCTCGCGGAGTTATCGCCCTCGTCATGAGCCGCCGCGCTCACGTCCGGGGGGCCCGGAGCGGCGGTCAGAAGAGCGTCTTCGCCCCCGCCATGGCCCCCGCGTCCTCCAGCACCGCTCCCGGCTTCGTCCCCGAGCCCAGCAGTTCCCCTCCCCACCGCATGCCCATGTACGCGGCGGACGCGCGCAGCGTGCCGAGGAGTGGCTCGGCGACCGTGCGGCCGTCGCTGCTGGAGGCGGCGACGGCCCAGAGCGTCGTGTTCCGCATCCGGTCGCGGAAGCGCAGTTCGGGGATGCTCAGCCAGTTGACCCAGTGGTCCAGGTAGAGCTTGGTGCTGGCGGAGACCGTGTACCAGTACACCGGTGAGGCGATCACCAGGTCGGTCGCGTCGAGGGTGGCGTCGAGGAGGAGCTTCTCGTTGCCGGTGGGGAGGGCGAAGGTGCGGTCGGTGCTGTGCCGGAGGTCCTCGAACGGGGGCAGGGGGTGGTCGCTGAGCCGCAGCCAGGTCTGCCGTACGTCGGTGGGCAGTTGGGCGGCCGCCTGCCGTGCCAGCGTTTCCGTGTTGCCGCCTTCACGGCCGCTGCCCAGCAGGAAGAGGAAGGAGCGCTTTACGTTCTGATCGACATCCGTCATGGACGGCTACAACAGCACTCAACTCATCCTCATTCCATGCCGTATGGCGATGTCACAGCGCGTTCATGAGCACCGCGTCGGCTTCCGGGAGCCACGCGCCCTCGGGCCGTTCCAGCCAGCCCCGCTCCCCCGCGAGCTCCCGTGCCGCGTGGCGCAGCGCGTCCAGCCCGGGGTGGCGGAGGCCCCGCCGCCACACCATCGCCACGGGTGACAGCGGCACCGGGTCGACCAGGGGCCGCAGCACCATCCCCGGCACCTCGATGAACTCCTCGCTCGCCAGTACCGCCCAGCCCCGTTTCCGTATGACGCGGACGAACTCCTCCTCGCCCTCGATCCCGGGGAACGGCTCCGCGACCGCGATGCCCCGGCCCGTGAAGAGCCGCTCCGCGAGGCCGGTCCACTCCGCCGTGCCGGGGTTGCCCGCGCCCGCGTAGAGCGTCTCGCCGCGCAGCGCGTCCAGCGGTACCCGGTCCCGGCCCGCCAGGGGGTGGTCGTCGGGCAGCAGTACGGTCATCCGCTCCAGCCGAACGGGCAGGTGCTCCAGCCCGGCCCGTGCGTCCACGGGGAGGCCGGCGATCCGGCCGAAGGAGACGTCGAGCCGGCCGGCGAGGATCCGCTCGGCCGCCCCGGTGAGGCCGGAGCGGTAGCGGGCCACCAGTTCGAGCCGGGGTGCCGTCCGCCGGGCTTCCGCCAGCACCCGCCGGCCGGTGCTCACGGGGCCGCCGACGTCCACGAGCAGGGGGCGGCTCTCCCCCGCGCACGCCGCCGCGAACTCCTCGTACGCGGCGAGGACCCGGCGCGCGTACGGCAGCAGCCGCTCCCCCTCGGCGGTGAGCGCGACCGCGCGCGTGGTCCGGGAGAACAACTCGGCGCCCACCTCGCGTTCCAGGCGCCGGATGTCACGGCTGAGCGCCTGCTGGGCGAGGTACAACCGCGCGGCGGCGCGCGTGAAATGGAGCTCCTCGGCCACGGTCACGAAGGCGCGCAGCAGCCGGGGTTCCACGTCGAAGGAGGCGTACGGCATGGACACGCACGGCAGTTAACAACACAGGCGCGTGAATGGCCACCGATCAGGTGTTGGACCCGGCCCCCGGTCGGCCGCGACCGTGGAGACATGATCCGCTTCCTCGCCACTGCCCCGACCTGGACCGAGCCGACCGGGACCGTACGCGCACCCCTCCGCACCCGGCTCCGCCGTGCCCTGGCCCGTGGGCGCCGGGGCGCTCAGTGAGCCGTCGTCGTCCGCCCCTTGCGGCGTACCAGCAGCACCACGGTCCCCGTTCCGGCGGCCAGCGCCGCGAGCCCCGCGCCCGTCCCCGCGACGATCACCGCGGGGTCGGGGCCGTCGTCGCCGACCGCCTTCGCGGCGAGGGCCCTGACCGCCGCGCCGGTGATCTGGAGGTTCCCGGTCCGCTTCACCCGGCCATGGTGGCTGATCACGGTCACGGGGTAGCGGCCGGGCTCCAGCCCCACCCGGACCCGGGCGGGGCCGTAGTAGCGGGGGTCGTCGCCGTCGCTCGCCTTGCTGTCGTCGCGCCGCAGCGGAACCGGGCGTTCGAAGGCGGGCGAGGTCGCGGTGAGGCGGTCGTCCTCACCGGGGTCGGGGGCGGCGTCGCGCCACAGGACGTTGACCGTGCCGCCCGCCGGGACCCGGTGGCCGTACGCGCGGGCGGTCTCCGGGCGGCCGCCGAAGGGGAAGAAGGCGGGGCCGCGCGCCCTGCCCACGTAGTCGCCGTCGCCAGGGCGGGCGGCCCGGACGACGAGCGGCTTCTCGTCGACGCGCCGGCCGCCGGGCGCCGTCAGCGTCACCTTGTACGTGCCGTCCTTGGCGTCCGGCGGCACGGAGACGAGGGCGGTGAACATCCGGGGGTTGTTCCAGTGGGTGCCGCGCGGGTCGTGGGCCAGCGGGACCGGGGCGGGGAGCAGCGGTGAGGCGATGGTGAAGGAGTCGCCCGTCTCCCCCGGGTAGAGATCGTCGTACGAGACGCCCAGTTGCTCCCCGGGCCGCAGGACGTCGTCCTTGGCGCCCACCCGGAACTCCGGCCGTCGCGCGGCCCTGATCTCCACCTGTTCCTCGGCCACGACCCGGCCGCCGGCGTGGACGCGCAGCGGATACGTCCCGGGCCTGGCCCGTGTGGAGATCGCGGGCCGCGCGTGCAGTCCCTCGCCGTCGCCCGGGCCGCCGGCGCCGGGGTCGTCGTAGGGTGCGAGCCGTACCCGGCGTTCGAAGACGGGCGAGGTGACGGTGGCTCCGGAGGCGGCCCGCAGGCCCCGGACGTCTATGTCGATCAGTTCCCCGGGCCGGTTGCCGAAGGCCCCGTTGAGCAGTACCTGTACCCCGCCGGGATCCCCCCGGGTCCCCCGGTGCCCGTCGTGCGCGACGGCCGGGGCCGTCCCTCCCAGCCACAGCGTGCCCGTGCCCACCACGGCGACAGCAGTTCGTGTCCAGCTCACCGGCCACCCCCTATGTCACCCAGGAAGAGGGCCCGTCCGGCCCCCCGGTTGCACGGCGGCTACCCTTCCGCGCGTGAGCGACGAAGCAAACAAAGCAAACGAAGCGAGCAACACCACTACAAACCGTAGCTACGAACTCCGCCCGGGTGTACCGGCGATAGAGACCTACCGCGCCCTGCGCGCCGCGACGGGCCTCGGTGCGAAATCGGTCGAGGGATCGGCCGTCGGACTCCCGAACACCTGGTACGGGGTGCTCGTCCGGCAGGAGGGGGAGCCCGAGCCGGTGGGCATGGGCCGGATCGTCGGGGACGGCGGCTGCCACCTCCAGATCGTCGACATCTGCGTCCTGCCCGAGCACCAGGGGCAGGGCCTGGGCAAGCGGATCATGGAGGCGCTCACGGCCGAGCTGGAGCGCCGGGCGCCGGAGGGCGCCTATGTCTCCCTGATCGCGGACGGGGACGCCCGCCACCTCTACGCGAAGTTCGGCTGGACCGAGGTGGCCCCGGTGTCGGTGGGGATGGCGCGGCTGTTCTGAGGCGCGTGAATATAACGAAGGGGGCGCATGAAATTGGAAATGCGCCCCCTTCGCATGGCTTCACCCTCCGTGAAATCGGAAGCGAACGCTCACACCGGGTGGGGAGTCGCACGCGCAGGGGCATAATGCGTCGGAGTGGCACTCCAGCCCCCTCGGCACCGCCCCCCTCGCACCCCTCATGGGGGCGGCAGAGAATCCCGAAGAAGGTGCAATGGCAGACGCCAAGAGCAATTCCAAAAAACACACCATGCTCTTTTTCGCGTCCACTGTCCTCCCGCCCCCCGCCGCTGTGATCACCGGATGGATAGCCAAGGACCACGACGGCCTTGCGAAAGCCGCCCTGATCGCGCTCACGGCCGTCCTCGCGATGCTGCCGCCGCTGTGGGGGTTCTGGCTCAAGCGCAAGGCTCGCCTGGAGGAGCGCCTGCGTCAGGAGGCCCTGCTCGCACCGATCATCGACCACATGAGCGAGAGCCTCACCAACCCGGCCAAGAGCATCGAGAACGTCGCGAAGATCCAGGAACGCCTGGGTGCGCTGCTGTCCGGGAACGTGGGCGCCCGGTGCACCTTCTACGCCTACGACAAGGAGGAGGAACGCTTCAGCCTGGTGGACGTCTGGGGCGGCGCGAAGGACGTGCCGGCGACGTTCGAGAAGAACTCCGACGCCTACCGCAAGCTGAAGTACGCGATGGACCGCAAGAGCGACCCGATCTACACCGGGGACAACCAGGACCCCGACGCGAACCTCAGCTTCGCCCTGACCAGCGGCCACCGGTCCACCATTGTCTCGGGCTCGTTCGCGGGGGACGAGATCATGGGGCTTCTGATCATCGACGCGCCGAAACCCGGATGCCTCCCCCGGAGCAAGGTCCCGCCCACCTACGTATGGGTCTACGCCTCCCTTTTCGGTTTCTCCCGCGCCCTGGCCCTGCGGGCCGGGCCGAATTCCCCGGAGATCCCGCCACAGGCCGGTCTCACCCCATCAGGTGACGGTAGCCCGAGCAGGGGGTAGAGACAGCGATGATGCCCCAAAGCGAGCGAGCGGGGCTCGCGGCTCACTACAGTCGATGCGCATCGACAGACAGTTGGGGGAACCGTCATGCATGAGCGTGAATCGACGATCATCGAATCGGGGCGGCGGTGGATGGACGGCAAGGTGACCACCGACGCCTACATCTCCACGGTGCTCAAATCGGCAGCCACGTCCCCGGCCCAGGAGCTGATGAGCTGGCTCAGGTCCCGGCTCGCCCTGGTCATGGACACCCTCCACCGCTAGCGCCCCACCCGGCCAGGGCCCAGACCGTGAAAAAGCCTCTGGCCCGCGAGCGAGCTCGCGGGCCAGAGGCTTCACATGGGATGAGTGGAGATGGCGGGAATCGAACCCGCGTCCAACGGTGCGGAATCAGGGCTTCTCCGTGTGCAGTTCGCTGCGCTTTTCTCGGCCCCGGAGATCACGCGAACAAGTCTCCGACGGGCTCAGCCACTGTTTGATTTCCCACCGGGCCCCGTGGCCGGGCCCAGTGGTTTAGTCCCCTTCATGATGCCAGGATCCGGGTCGGGAACAGCCCCGGGCTGACACTTCGCAAGTCGCTACTTAGGCAGCGAGGGCGAAGGAATCGCGCTTGGTGTTGGCGATTATTGGTTGCGACATATGGTTTACGAGATCATTGCCGCTTCCTCGACACGCTTCCCCTGCTTCGACATCCGCTGTCGAAACCGATCATCCCCATGTTGTTTTTTCAAGGTGCGCACCCGGTACCACCCGGTGTGCTGCGTTGCCCATCGTACTGGAACGACGCTCGGCGGTGCCAGCGTATTCCCTGCGGCTAGCCCCGGGCCGCCGCCGATGCCCGCTGCCGGCGCCGCGCCGCCGCGATCGCGCGGTTCGACTCGCGCAGATCCTGCTTCTCGCGGAGCGTCTGCCGCTTGTCGTACTCCTTCTTGCCCTTCGCCAGGGCGATCTCGACCTTGGCCCGGCCGTCCTTGAAGTACAGGGCCAGCGGGATGATCGTGTGGCCCGTCTCGTCCGCCTTGGAGGCCAGCTTGTCGATCTCCGCGCGGTGCATCAGCAGCTTCCGCTTGCGCCGCGCGCTGTGGTTGGTCCACGTCCCCTGGGCGTACTCGGGGATGTGCGCGTTGTGCAGCCACGCCTCGCCGCCGTCGATCTGGACGAAGCCGTCGACCAGCGACGAGCGACCCTGGCGCAGCGACTTGACCTCGGTGCCGGTGAGCACCAGGCCGCACTCGTAGGTGGTCAGGAGGTGGTAGTCGTGGCGCGCCTTCTTGTTCTGCGCGACGATCTTGCGACCTGACTCTTTCTTGTCCTTGTCTTTAGCCATAGCACCGTCATTCTCGCACTACGCCCCGCCCCCGAGGCCACTCAATACTCTCCGTCCCCGCGCCTCGGCGTCCCCCTCCCCGCCGTCCCCGGCCGGTCCCGGGACGGCCAGGTCGGGGGTGATCCCGGCGCCGTCGACCGCCCGGCCCGCCGGGGTGCGGTAGTGGCCGACGGTGAGCTCGGCGACAGAGCCGTCCGCGAGCCGGCTGGGCATCTGGACCGAGCCCTTGCCGAAGGTCCGGGAGCCGACGACGACCGTGCGCCCCCGGTCCTGGAGCGCCCCGGTCAGCAGCTCGGCGGCGCTCATGGTGCCGCCGTCGACGAGGACGACGAGGGGGCGGCGGGTGTCCCCGCCCGGCCCGGCCCGCAGGTCGTGGCGGCTGCCGCGCACGTCGTACGTGGCGACGAGCCCGCCGTCGAGGAACGCGGAGGCCGCCGTGACGGCCTCGTCGACCAGCCCGCCGGAGTTGCCGCGCAGATCCAGCAGGATCCCCTCGCCGGGCGCGGCCTCCCGGACCGCCTCCCGGACCCGCTCGCCGGTGCCCCGGGTGAAGGAGCTGACCTTGATCAGCGTGGCCGGGAGGGTGCCCGCCGCGCCTCCGCGCCGCTCGACCTCGACGCTCTCGGTGACCAGCCGCTCGCGGCGCAGCGTCCGCTCCCAGCGCTCCGCGCCGCGCGCCAGGCCCAGGCGCACGGCCGTACCGGGCGCGGAGACGGGCCACGAGCCCAGCGAGCGGCCGTCGCCGCGCAGCAGGGAGACGACCTCCGTGACGGGGCGACCGGTGACGTCCGCGCCGTCGACGGTCAGGAGCCGGTCGCCGGGGGCGATGCCGGCCCGCTCGGCGGGGCCGCCGGGGCGGACCCCGTCGACCTCCATCCGGCCGCCCTCGGCGCGCCGGGTGGTGAGCCCCACGCCGACGTACGCGCCGTCGAGGGCGAGCGCGAACCCCTCGTACTCCCGGGCGCTGTAGACGGCGCTCCAGGCGTCGCCGCTGCGGCTGAGCAGCTCGGCCGCGGCCTCCGAGCCGGACTTGCCGTCCCGCACGGCCCGCTCGGCGGCGGCCTCCACGGCCCGGCGGTCCACGGTGTGCCGGTCGGCGGCGCGGGGATCGGCGACGCTCCGGCCGACGGCCCTGGAGAGCACCTGCCGCTCGCCGTGCTCCCCCGCCGGGGGCCGAGCCTGCCGCCCGTCGGCGGCCCCCCACGCGGCGGTCGCGGCGCCCGCCGCCAGCGCCCCCATGAAGGCCAACGTCAACGCGGCCCCGCGCCGGGCGCGGCGCGGCGGT
Source organism: Streptomyces sp. UNOB3_S3 (assembly GCF_020740895.1). Lineage (GTDB taxonomy): Bacteria > Actinomycetota > Actinomycetes > Streptomycetales > Streptomycetaceae > Streptomyces. The sequence continues at coordinate 9,764 of NZ_JAILXP010000167.1, forward strand.
ACGAACAACGTCGGGCCGGGCATGCGCGTGAGTCTAGGACACCGAAGGGCGCCGTACGGGGAGTTGACCGTACGACGCCCTTGACTGTTCCACGCCTCTCTACAGCTTCTGCACCTTCCCGCCCCCTTCGGGTGACCTACACCTTCAGGTACTTCCGCAGGGCGACGAACGCGGCCAGCGCCGGCATCAGCAGCCCGATGGAGATCACCAGGGGCATCTTGGCGAACACCGCGTCCCAGCCGATGAACTGGATCACGTCGATCTGGTGCGCCAGCCAGTTGTTGACCAGGAAGTACTGGACGCAGACCAGCAGGACGCAGGCGAGGCCGGCGCCGAGCAGCCCGGCGAAGGCGGCCTCCATGATGAACGGCGTCTGGATGTAGAAGCTGGACGCGCCGACCAGCCGCATGATCCCGGTCTCCCGGCGCCGGCTGAAGGCCGAGACCCGGACCGTATTGATGATCAGCATCAGGGCCACCACCAGCATCAGCGCCATCACGCCCAGGGCCGCGAGGTTCATGCCGTTGAGCAGGTTGAGCAGGGGCTCCAGGGTCTTGCGCTGGTCCTCCACCTCCTGGACGCCGGGCCGCTGGGAGAAGGCGCTGGAGACCACCCGGTACTTGGCGGGGTCCTTCAGCTTGACGCGGAAGGCCTCCTGCATCTGGTCGGGGGTGAGGAAGGGCACGATCGGGGAATTGCCGAACTGCTCCTTGTAGTGCTTGAACGCCTCGTCGGCCGTCTCGAACTGGACCGACTGGACGACCGGCATCTTCTCCAGGTCGGCCTTGATCTCCTTCTTCTGGTCCTCGGTGACCGCGCCCTTGGCGCAGGCGCCGCCCTGGCTCTGGGCGTCGTTCTTGTTGCAGAGGTAGATCGAGACGTTGACCTTGTCGTACCAGTAGCCCTTCATCGTGCCGACCTGCTCGCGCATGAGCAGGGAACCGCCGAACAGGGCGAGGGACAGGGCGACGGAGACGATCACCGCGAAGGTCATCGTGAGATTGCGGCGGAGACCGACGCCGATCTCCGACATGACGAACTGGGCGCGCATGGCGTCCTTTCAGTGCCCTCGGGCGGTTTCAGTGCTGGTAGCCGTAGACGCCGCGCGACTGGTCGCGCACGAGACGGCCCTGTTCGAGTTCGATGACGCGCTTGCGCATCTGGTCCACGATCTGCTGGTCGTGGGTGGCCATGATGACCGTGGTGCCGGTCCGGTTGATCCGGTCCAGCAGCTTCATGATGCCGACGGACGTCTGCGGGTCCAGGTTTCCGGTGGGCTCGTCGGCGATCAGCAGCCGCGGCCGGTTGACGAACGCGCGGGCGATCGCGACGCGCTGCTGCTCACCGCCGGAGAGCTCACCGGGCATCCGCTGCTCCTTGCCGCCGAGGCCCACCAGCTCCAGGACCTGGGGCACGGCCTTGCGGATCTCGCCACGGGGCTTCCCGATCACCTCCAGGGCGAAGGCGACGTTCTCCGCGACGGTCTTGTTGGGCAGCAGCCGGAAGTCCTGGAACACCGTGCCCAACTGGCGGCGCATGTGAGGCACTTTCCAGTTCGAGAGCCGGGCGAGGTCCTTGCCCAGCACATGGACCTGGCCATGGGTGGCCCGCTCCTCGCGCAGCAGCAGCCGCAGGAAGGTCGACTTCCCGGAGCCGGAGGAACCGACCAGGAAGACGAACTCGCCCTTCTCGATCTCGAGCGAGACGTCCCGGAGCGCCGGACGGTTCTGCTTGGGGTAGGACTTGGAGACGTTGTCGAATCGGATCACGAGTGCACCACGCGTCGGCCTGGAGAGCGGCACGGAACGCCGCGTTCGCGGCGCCCGTCGGTGTGCGTGACCATACCGAACCGCCCGTGCACGCGCAGTCGGCCTCGGGAGTCAACGGGACAATTGGGTTCCATTTCGCGCTTCACCGGGCCGGCCGCGCCGGACGGCGGTAAAGCTGGCACAGTGGTAATGGGAACCCCACGGCGTTCCCGCGCGTTGGACGTACCGGAGGAGGACTTCGCATGACATGCGACCGACTGGTGTGCGCCAACTGCGCGGCCCCTGTCAGTGAGGGCAGGTGCCCGGTCTGCCGGGCGAGCCGCGAGCGGCTGCAGCACCAGGAAGGCATCTTCGGCGGCCTGACCCCGGCCGCGCTGATCGCGCTGCTGGTGGTGCTCGTCGCCCTCGCCGTGCTCGCGCGCGGATTCGCGGGGTAGCGGCCCGGTCACTCTTCGTCGCCGGCGTGAGTCTTCCCGCCTGATCTTCTACGGATGGGCCGAGGCCCGGGACGCTGTCCGCGTCCCGGGCCTCGGTCGTCGTGCGCGCGTATGCGGCCCGGGCCGTCAGGCGGCGGCCGCGCCGCGGTCGATCAGGCGCGGCAGCATCCGGAAGCCGATGCCACCGGCGATCATCGTGGCGGCGCCGACCACGAGGAAGGTGGTCTGACCGGCACCGGTCTCGGCCAGCTGACCGGCCTGCGCGGGCTGGCCGGACTGGCCCCCCTGCCCGCCCTGCCCGGACTGACCGGTCTGGGCCAGCTCCTCCTTCGGCTTGCCCTGCTGGACGGGCTGGACACCGGCGTTGTCGGGGCTGGTGTTGCAGTTGCCGTCGGTGTCCACCGGGCAGGTACGGGCGTCGTCGCCGCCGTCGCCGCCGGTGGAGCCCGAGCCGCCCGTGGCGGAGCCGCTGTGGCCGCCGGTGGAGCCGCCGCCGGTGGTGGAGCCGTGGTCGCCGCCGGTGGAACCGCCACCGGTCGTGGAACCGCCGCCCGTGGTGGAGCCGCCGGTCGCACCGCCACCGGTGGTGGAGCCGCCCGAGGTGGAACCGCCGGTGGTACCGCCACCGGTCGTGGAGCCGCCGGTCGTGGAGCCGCCCGTGGTACCGCCGCCGGTGGTGGAACCGCCGGTCGTGGAGCCACCCGTGGTGGAACCGCCGGTCGTCGAACCGCCGCCGGTGGTCTCACCGCCGGTCGTGGAGCCACCGCCGGTGGTCTCGCCACCGGTCGTGGAACCGCCCGTGGTGGAGCCGCCGGTCGTGGTCTCGCCGCCCGTCGTGGAACCGCCGGTGGTCGTGCCACCGGTCGTGGTCTCGCCACCGGTCGTGGAGCCACCCGTGGTGGAACCGCCGGTGGTCTCGCCACCGGTCGTCGAACCACCCGTCGTGGAGCCGCCGGTGGTGGAGCCACCGGTCGTGGAGCCGCCCGTGCCGGACGTCGGCTGCGGGATCTCGGTCGGGGCGGTCGTGGGGTCGTCGGCGGCCGCAGTGTGCACGCCGGCGCCGCCCTTCACGCCGAAACCGCCGACCTCGACATCGAGACCGGCGGCCGAGGCCGCACCCGCGGCCGTCAGTGAAGCACCAGCGGCGATCATCGCGCCGGCGGCTATGCGCGCAACGCGCAGTCGCGTCTTACTCGTCATCTGCCTGCTACCCCCAGTAGCTGAACTCGTCGATGGAGCAGCTGTGCACGGGGCCGCGGCGCTCCGGGGGACGGCGTGACCGATCCGGCCCCGTACGCACGTCGTACGGGCCGGGCCGCTCGCCCCCCGCCACACGCGCCCCAGTGATTCGCATGCCGCGCGCCACCCTTCCCAGTTTTCTGGGCAGCGTCAAGGAACTTACGGGCGCGATGTCCGGCTATGCGGGGGTTACGGCAGACAAGCGGAGGGAGTTGTTCTACTTCCCCTGCTGCTTGCGCCAGCGGATGCCCGCCTCCAGGAACCCGTCGATGTCGCCGTCGAGGACGGCGGTGGGGTTGCCGACCTCGAACTCCGTGCGGAGGTCCTTGACCATCTGGTACGGGTGGAGGACGTACGAACGCATCTGGTTGCCCCAGGAGCCACCGCTGTCGCCCTTGAGCGCGTCCATCTTCGCCTGCTCCTCCTGGCGGCGGCGCTCGAGGAGCTTGGCCTGGAGGACGTTCATGGCGGTCGCCTTGTTCTGGATCTGCGAGCGCTCGTTCTGGCAGGAGACGACGATGCCGGTGGGGAGGTGCGTCAGGCGGACCGCGGAGTCCGTGGTGTTGACGCCCTGGCCGCCGGGGCCGGAGGAGCGGTAGACGTCGACGCGCAGCTCGGACTCGTCGATCTCGACGTGGTCGGTCTGCTCGACGACCGGCAGCACCTCGACGCCGGCGAAGGAGGTCTGGCGGCGGCCCTGGTTGTCGAAGGGCGAGATGCGCACCATGCGGTGGGTGCCCTGCTCGACGGAGAGGGTGCCGTAGGCGTACGGGACCTGGACGGAGAAGGTGGTCGACTTGATGCCGGCCTCTTCGGCGTACGACGTCTCGATGAGCTCGGTCTTGTAGCCGTGGCGCTCGGCCCAGCGCAGGTACATGCGCTGGAGGCGCTCGGCGAAGTCGGAGGCGTCGACGCCGCCGGCCTCGGCGCGGATGTTGACGAGGGCCTCACGGGAGTCGTACTCGCCGGAGAGGAGGGTGCGGACCTCCATCTCGTCCAGCGCCTTGCGGACGGAGGTGAGCTCGGCCTCGGCCTCGGCGAGGGCGTCCGCGTCGTCCTCGGCCTCGGCGAGCTCGAAGAGCACCCCGAGGTCGTCGATGCGACCGCGGAGGGTCTCCGTCTTGCGCAGCTCCGCCTGGAGGTGCGACAGCTTGCTGGTGATCTTCTGCGCCGCCTCCGGGTCGTCCCAGAGTGACGGGGCGGCCGCCTGCTCCTCGAGCACGGCGACGTCGGCCCTCATCTTGTCGAGGTCCAGAACGGCCTCGATCGACCCCATGGTCGAGGAGAGGGACTTCAGCTCTTCGGATACATCAACGACTGCCACGCACCCAGCCTAACGGCTGTACCGGGCTTCCCGGTCCGAAGGACGGCCCGGATCGCGCTCCGGAGCGCGCAGGAACTCGCCCGGGGCGTTCCCGGGGGGCCCGCGCCGAGCCCGCACGGGCCGGGGGTTCGAGGGGGCGGAGCCCCTTCGGAAACGGTGAAAGGGCGGGGCCGGGGCCTTCTCCCGCCGCGGCGGCGATCAGCCGGCGGTTGCCGGCCCCGCCCCTTCACCG
>NZ_JAILXP010000168.1 GCF_020740895.1 Streptomyces sp. UNOB3_S3
GCCGAGTCCTCCCTCGCCACCGAGGCGGCCGACCTGGAGCTGGAGACGGCCCGCCGCCGCGCCGCCGAGTCCGGGGACCCCGCGTCCCTGAGCATGCTCGGCGCCCTGCTGCTGCGCCGCGGCGACCTCGACGGCGCCGAGCGCCATCTGCGCGCCGCCACCGCCGAGGGCGACCGCTCCGCCGCCAACAACCTGGGCGTCCTGCTGCACCAGCGCGGCTACGCCGACGAGGCCGCCAGCTGGTGGCGCGTGGCCGCCGTCGCCGGCTCCGCCCCGGCCGCCCACGCCCTGGGCCGCTACCACCGCGAGCGCGGCGACGAGCCCGCCGCCGAGTACTGGCTGCGGCAGTCCGCCGAGTCCGGGCACGCGCTGGGCGCGTACGCCCTCGCGGACCTGCTGGAGCACCGCAGCGACGTGGGCGCGGAGCGCTGGTTCCGCTCCGCCGCCGAGCGCGGCCACCGCGAGGCCGCGTACCGGCTGGCGCGGATACTCGACGGCCGGGCGCCGCGGGCCGCCCAGGACGTGGCGAACAGCCTGGCCGCCGGCCTCGGCCCGCCCACCGGCACCCGCCATGTGGGCGCCGGCGGCGGTGACACCTCCGTGCGCGAGCTGCGCGCCGCGGCCGCGGGCGGCCGCCGCCAGGACGGCCCCGCCGGCGAGGCCGAGCAGTGGTACCGGCAGGCCGCCGCCCGCGGTCACCGCCGTGCCGCCCTCCACCTGGGCACCCTGCTGGAGGGGCGCGGCGAGACCCAGGAGGCCGCGCGCTGGTACCTCACCTCCGCCAAGGACGGCGAGCCGCGCGCCGCCTGCGCCCTGGGCTTCCTGCTGCGCGACGCCGGGGACAGCGACAGCGCCGCCATCTGGTGGCGCCGCGCGGCCCAGGAGGGCGACGGCAACGCCGCCAACGCCCTCGGCGCCCTCCACGCCGACCGGGGCGAGTCCCAGCAGGCCGAGCGCTGGTACCGCGCGGCGCTGGACGCGGGCGACATCAACGGCGCGTACAACCTCGGCCTGCTCTGCGCCGAGCAGGGCCGCACCGCCCAGGCCGAGCAGTGGTACCGCCGTGCCGCCTACGCCGGGCACAAGGAGGCCGCCAACGCGCTCGCCGTCCTGCTGCTCCAGCACGGCGACTCGGCCGGCGCCGAGCCGTGGTTCTCCAAGGCCGCCGAGGCCGGCAGCGTGGACGCCGCCTTCAACCTGGGCATCCTCTACACCGGCCGCGACGAGGAGCACCTGGCGTTCCAGTGGTACGAGCGCGCCGCGGCCGCCGGGCACACGGACGCGGCGCTCCAGGTCGCCATGGCCCTGCTGCGGGACGGCGGCGCCGAGGACGCCTACGAGGCGGAGCGTCATCTGCGGATCGCCGTCAGGGGCGGCAACGCCGAGGCGGCGTTCCGGCTGGGCGCCCTGCTCGACCGGGACGACGAGACCCGGGGCGAGTGCGAGGAGTGGTACGAGCGCGCCGCCCGGCAGGGCCACCGGCGGGCCCAGGTGCGCCTGGGCATGCTGGTCGCCGAGCGGGGCGACGCGGCCGCCGCCGCCCACTGGTACCGGGAGGCCGCCCAGGCCGGCAGCCGCAACGGCGCCTTCAACCTCGGGCTGCTGCTGGCCCGGGAGGGCCGTGAGCAGGAGGCCGCGCTGTGGTGGGCCCGGGCCGCCGAAGCCGGGCACGGCCGGGCCGCGCTGCGGCTCGCCCTGCTCGCGGCGCGGCGGGGCGATCTCGCCGAGGGGCGGCTGTGGTGCGCTCAGGCGGTCGAGCTGGGTCCGGCGGAGGTCGCCGAGCGCGCGGCCCGGCTGCGGGACGCGCTCCAGCAGGAGCTCAGCGCGTAGGCGGGCGCCCGGTGGCCGCACCACGACGTAAGCGGGCTCGTAAGGGCGTTTGCTTCGGCGGTCACGAACGGGTTAGAGTAAGTGCATCGACGCGGGGTGGAGCAGCTCGGTAGCTCGCTGGGCTCATAACCCAGAGGTCGCAGGTTCAAATCCTGTCCCCGCTACTGATACGAAAGGCCCGGATCCATGGGATCCGGGCCTTTCGTCATGCCGTGGCGCAGTTCGGGCAGATGCCGCGGTAGGTCACCTCGACGGCGGAGACCTGGAAGCCGAAGCGCTCCTCGGCCGGGAGGTCGCCCAGCAGGTCGCCGGAGGGGTGGACGTCGCGGATCGTGCCGCACCGGGAGCACACCAGGTGCTGGTGGGCGTGGTGCGCGTTGGGGTCGTAGCGCTTGGCGCGGCCGTCCGTGCTCACCTCGAGGACCTCGCCCAGGGAGACCAGCTCACCGAGCGTGTTGTACACCGTGGCGCGCGAGATCTCCGGCAGCAGATCGGCGGCCTTGGCGTGCACCTCGTCGGCGGTGTAGTGCACGTGGTCCCCATCGAGCACTTCGGCGACGACGCGTCGCTGCGCGGTCAGCCGCCAGCCGCGCCCCCGGAGCCGTTCCAGCAGGTCACTCATGCCATTCACCTATCAGTCAGATAGAACCAGCGTAGCAGCGGGCCTTGTCCACCACTGGATCCCATATTTATGTTGTCCGCATCTTGACTTAGACAAAGTCCAATGTAGGATCGATCTCGGCTCAGGCCAAGAGGCAGACGATCTGATGACGGAGGCGTACGTGTCGACGAACGGCGAGGCGGCAACGGCGACGGGCCCGCTGACCACGGAGTCCGGTGCTCCGGTCGCGGACAACCAGAACAGCGAGAGCGCGGGTGCCGGCGGCCCCATGCTGATCCAGGACCAGCTGCTGCTGGAGAAGCTCGCGCACTTCAACCGCGAGCGGATCCCGGAGCGCGTGGTGCACGCCCGGGGCGCCGGTGCCTATGGCACCTTCACCGTCACCGCCGACGTCACCCGCTGGACCCGCGCGAAGTTCCTCTCCCGGGTGGGCAAGCAGACCGAGACCTTCCTGCGGTTCTCGACGGTCGCCGGCAACCTCGGCGCGGCGGACGCGGTCCGCGACCCCCGGGGCTTCGCGCTGAAGTTCTACACCGAGGAGGGCAACTACGACCTCGTCGGCAACAACACCCCGGTCTTCTTCATCAAGGACGCCATCAAGTTCCCGGACTTCATCCACACCCAGAAGCGCGACCCGTACACCGGCTCGCAGGAGGCGGACAACGTCTGGGACTTCTGGGGCCTGTCGCCCGAGGCCACCCACCAGGTGACCTGGCTCTTCGGCGACCGCGGCATCCCCGCCTCGTACCGCCACATGAACGGCTACGGCTCGCACACCTACCAGTGGAGCAACGAGGCCGGCGAGGTCTTCTGGGTCAAGTACCACTTCAAGACCGACCAGGGCATCAAGAGCCTCACCCAGGACGAGGCCAACAAGCTCGCGGGCGAGGACCCCGACAGCCACCAGCGCGATCTGCGCGAGTCCATCGAGCGCGGCGACTTCCCGGCCTGGACCGTCCAGGTGCAGATCATGCCGGCGGACGAGGCGGCGAACTACCGCTTCAACCCGTTCGACCTGACCAAGGTCTGGCCGCACGAGGACTACCCGCCGATCGAGATCGGCAAGCTGGAGCTCAACCGCAACCCCGAGAACATCTTCGCCGAGGTCGAGCAGTCGATCTTCTCGCCGGCGCACTTCGTGCCGGGTATCGGCCCGTCCCCCGACAAGATGCTCCAGGGCCGGCTCTTCGCCTACGGCGACGCCCACCGCTACCGCGTCGGCGTCAACGCCGACCACCTGCCGGTGAACCGCCCGCACGCCACCGAGGCGCGCACCCACTCCCGTGACGGCTTCCTCTACGACGGCCGCCACAAGGGCGCGAAGAACTACGAGCCGAACAGCTTCGGCGGCCCCTTCCAGACGGACCGGCCGCTGTGGCAGCCGGTGCCCGTCGCCGGGGCCACCGGCAACCACGTCGCTCCCTCGCACGCCGAGGACAACGACTTCGTCCAGGCGGGCAACCTCTACCGCCTGATGTCGGAGGCCGAGAAGGAGCGCCTGATCGCCAATCTCGCCGGCTTCATCGCCAAGGTGTCGCGCGACGACATCGCCGAGCGCGCGATCAACAACTTCCGCCAGGCGGACCCCGACTACGGCAAGCGGTTGGAGGCCGCCGTCCAGGCCCTGCGCGGCTGACGACCCTGGACGCTTGCCGTACAAACCGAAGAGGCCGGACGCCAAGGGGCTCCGGCCTCTTCGGCCTGCTCCCGGCCTCTTCCGCCTCCGCTCGCGCGGCGACCGCTCAGGCGGTGATCACTCACGCGATGGCCGCCGCCGGCTGCGCGCGCCGGCGCGCGGGCAGCCAGCAGCGGATGATGTCGCGCACCGAGACCACCCCCACCGCCTCACTGCGGTCGAGGACGATCAGGTGCCGGAACTCGCCGCGCGCCATCGCGGCCGCCGCCTCCTCCAGGGTCCACTCGGGGGTGGCGAAGACGACGTCCGTGGTGGTGTGGCCGTGGGCGGTCTCGCGGTCGGGATCCTGGCCCGCCCCGACCGCGTCGAGTATGTCGCGCTCGGTGAGGATCCCGAGCCCGTAGGTGTCGGGGTCGAGGACGACCGCCGCGCCCACCCTGCGGGCGGACATCAGACGGGCGGCCTGGCGGAGGGTGTGCGCGGGGCCGATGGTGAGGACCACCGTGCTCATGGCGTCGCGGACGAGCATGGCCGTAGCCACCTCCTTGGTGGACTGCGATGCGTTCCCGGAACCGTGAACTCCAGCAGGAAACACCGGTCTTCACAAGTTCACAAACCGGGGAGGCTGTCATCGTCACACACCGTCAAGAGCGCGAACAAGGCCTGAAGGTGGATGATTTTTGCCAGATTTTTACGACGGCCTTGTGGGTTTAAGACGGTCCGGAGCGCCTACCGCCGCAGGTAGCTCAGCATCTCGTCGTGGAGCAGCCCGTTCGACGCCGCCGCGTTGCCGCTGTGCGGCCCCGGACGCCCGTCCAGCCCCGTGAAGCGGCCGCCGGCCTCCTCGACGATGACGACGTTCGCCGCCATGTCCCACAGCGACAGCTCCGGCTCGGCACAGATGTCCACCGACCCCTCGGCGACCATCATGTACGGCCAGAAGTCGCCGTAGCCCCGCGTCCGCCAGCAGGCGCGCGTCAGCTCCAGGAAGCCCGGCAGCATCCCGCGCTCCTCCCAGCCGCTCAGCGAGGAGTAGGCGAACGACGCGTCCTCCATCCGGCCCACCCGGGAGACCTGGAGCCGCTGGGCCGACGTCAGGCTGCGCCCGGTGTAGGCGCCCGCCCCCTTCGCCGCCCACCAGCGCCGGCCCAGCGCCGGCGCCGACACCAGACCCACCACCGGCTCGTAACCGATCTCGCCCTGATACTCCGTCTGCACCATCAGGGAGATCAGCGTCGCCCAGACCGGCACCCCGCGCACATAGTTCTTGGTGCCGTCGATCGGGTCGATCACCCAGCGGCGCGGGCCCGAGCCCACGCTGCCGAACTCCTCGCCCATCACCGCGTCACGCGGCCGGGCGCGATGGAGCTGGCCCCGGATCAGCTCCTCGGCGGCCTTGTCCGCCTCGCTCACCGGGGTCATGTCCGGTTTGGTCTCGACCTTGAGGTCGAGGGCCTTGAACCGGTCCATGGTGGCCGCGTCGGCGGCGTCCGCCAGGACATGGGCCAGACGCAGATCATCGTGGTAATCGGACATGCCACGCACACTACCCGTGGCCACGGCCGGGGCGTGCGCGGCACGACCTGTGAAGGCTCTTGACACCGTCTGGCGGCGCGTCAATTCTGTGCCCTGGCCATCCACTGTCGTGCGGCCGAACGGCCGGGGAGGCGACCATGCCCGCGGCACGAGAGCTCTTGCTGGACGCGGCCTTCACGGCGCTCGGCACCCGGCCCTGGCACGGGGTCCGGATGGTCGACGTCGCGGCCGCCGCCGGGGTCTCCCGGCAGACCCTCTACAACGAGTTCGGCAGCAAGGACGGCCTCGCGCGCGCCCTGGTGCGCCGGGAGGCCGAGACGTTCCTCGGCGGGGTGGAGCACGCCCTCGCCACCGCCCGGGACGCCGTTGACGCCGCCGCCGCCGCCGCCGGCGCCGCCGCCGGCGACCGCTGCGCCGCCGCGGCCCTGTGGACGCTCCGGACGGCACGGGTGAACCCCTTCGTCCGCGCCGCGCTCACCGGCTGCCGCGGCGACCGGCTGCCGCCCGCCGCCGCGCCGTCCGTGCCGGCGCCCCGCGCCGGGCGCGAGGCGCGCTCGCCCAGGGGCGCGCTCTCACCGGGCGCCCTGGTCGAACGGATCCGCGACAGCGTGGCCGGTGCCGTGGGCGCCGACGCGCCCGGCCTGCCCCCCGACGCCGTCCTGCGCGCCTGCGAGGCGGCGGTCCGGCTGACCCTCTCGTACGTCGTCGCCCCGGCCCCCTCGGACGAGGAGGTCGCGGCGGAGGTCGCCGGGCTGGTCCGGGCGCTGCTGGCCGAGCGGTGAGGACGGGCCCGGGCCGGGCTCAGTGCGAGGAGCCGGACAGCTGGAGCCCGATCACCCCGACGATCACCAGGGAGATGGAGACGATCTTGAGGGTGGAGACCAGGTCGTCCAGGAAGACCATGCCGTAGATCGCCGTCCCGGCCGCGCCGATGCCCGTCCACACCGCGTAGGCCGGGCCCACGTCCAGCTTCTTCAGCGAGAGCGTCAGCAGGCCGAAGCTGCCGAGGGCGAAGGCCGCGAACGCGATCGTGGGCCACAGCCGGGTGAAACCGTGCGAGAGCTTGAGACAGACGGCGAAGCCGGTTTCCAGGATTCCGGCGACGACGACCAGCAGCCACGCCATCAGATTGCCTCCCGTTCCGCGGACCCCGTGCGCACCGGTGCTGTGGATGTCCTTGCATGCCCTTGCCGCTGGAGGTCACTCGCAAACGTGGGCGATCGCGAACGCGGTCGGTCAGTCGCCCTCGCGGCGCTCCCGGGTCGCCAGCAGCCGCCGCAGGGAGTACAGGCGCTGGGGGTCGGCGTGACCGTCGGCCACCCACTGGTCCAGCGCGCAGTCCTGCTCGTCGTGGCTGCACGCGCGGGGGCAGCCCTCGGTGCCGGGCTCCAGGTCCGGGAAGGCGTGGATGACCCGCGAGGGGTCCACGTGGTGGAGCCCGAAGGACCGTACGCCCGGGGTGTCGATCACCCAGCCGGAACCGTCGGGCAGCGGCAGGGCCAGCGCCGAGGTGGTGGTGTGCCGGCCCCGGCCGGTGACCCGGTTGACATGGCCGGTGGCCCGCTGCCGGTCCGGTACGAGCGCGTTGACGAGTGTCGTCTTGCCGACGCCGGAGTGCCCGACGAACGCGGTGACGCGCCCCGCGAGCCGCTCACGGACCCGGTCGGCGGCGTCCCCGTTCGACAGCTCCTCGCGGTTGGTCACCACATAGGGCACGCCCAGCGAGCCGTAGGACTCCATCAGCGTCTCGGCGGACGCCAGGTCCGACTTGGTGAGCACCAGCAGCGGCTCCAGCCCGGCGTCGTACGCCGCCACCAGACAGCGGTCGATCAGGCGCGGGCGCGGCTCGGGGTCGGCCAGGGCGGTGACGATCGCCAGCTGGTCGGCGTTGGCGACGACCACGCGCTCGTACGGGTCGTCGTCGTCGGCCGTCCGGCGCAGCACGGAGCTGCGCTCCTCGACGCGCACGATCCGGGCGAGGGTGTCCTTGGCGCCGCTGAGGTCGCCGACGACCGCGACCCGGTCCCCGACGACGGCGCTCTTGCGGCCCAGCTCGCGGGCCTTCATCGCGGTGATCGTCCGGTCGTCGACCAGGACGGTCAGCCGGCCGCGGTCGACGGTGAGCACGAGGCCCTCGGCGGCGTCCTCGTGCTTGGGCCGGATGCTGGTGCGAGGGCGGTTGCCCTTGCGGTTGGGGCGGACGCGGACGTCGTCCTCGTCGGTGTGCTTCCCGTAGCGGCGCATGGTGCTTCCAGGTCTCTTCAGCTTCTCGGCGCCGTCGTCGCCCCCGCGACGGAGCCGAGCATCCCGGTCCACAGTGCCGGGAAGTCGGGCAGGGTCTTGGCGGTGGTGGCCACGTTCTCCACCTGGACGCCTTCGACGGCGAGGCCGATGACGGCGGCGGCGGTGGCCAGCCGGTGGTCCTCGTAGGTGTGGAAGACGCCGCCGTGCAGCGGGCGCGGGCGGATCCGCAGGCCGTCCTCGGTCTCGGTGACGTCGCCGCCGAGCTCGTTGATCTCCTTGGCCAGGGCGGCGAGACGGTCGGTCTCGTGCAGTCGCAGATGGGCGATGCCCCGCAGGACGGACTCGGAGTCGGCCAGCGCGGCCACCGCCGCGATCACCGGGGTGAGCTCGCCGACGTCGTGGAGGTCGGCGTCGATGCCGGTGATCCGGCCGGTGCCGGTGAAGGTCAGGCCGGTGTCGGTGAGCTCGCAGCGGCCGCCCATGGCGGTGAAGATCTCCCGGAGGGAGTCGCCCGGCTGAGTGGTGCGCTCGGGCCAGTCCGGGATGGTGACCCGGCCGCCGGTGATCAGGGCGGCGGCCAGGAACGGCGCGGCGTTGGACAGGTCCGGCTCGACGACCAGGTCACGGCCGAGGAGGGCGCTGGGGGAGACCCGCCAGACGTCCGGCTCGCCGCCGGACTCCGGGGTGTCCACCTGGGCGCCCGCGGCACGCAGCATGTCCACGGTCATCCGGATGTGCGGCAGCGACGGCAGGGTCGCGCCCACGTGCCGGACCTCGACGCCCTGGTTGAAGCGCGGGCCCGACAGCAGCAGCGCGCTGACGAACTGCGAGGAGGAGGAGGCGTCGATCTCCACCGGGCCGCCGTCCAGGGCGCCGGCGCCGTGCACGGTCAGCGGCAGGGCGCCGCGGTCGTTGTCGTCGATACGGGCGCCCAGCGCGCGCAGCGCGTCGATCACGCCGTGCAGGGGGCGCTCGTAGCTGCGGGGGTCGCCGTCGAAGCGGATCGGGCCGTCGGCGAGGGCCGCGACGGGCGGCAGGAAGCGCATGACCGTGCCGGCGTTGCCCACCAGGACCTCGGCCGGGCCGTGCAGCCGGGCGGGGATCACCCGCCAGGCCTCGCCGGTGCCGTCCGGGCCGACGCCTTCCTCGATGCCGACGCCCATGGCGCGCAGCGCGTCGGCCATCAGGACGGTGTCGCGCGAGCGCAGCGGGCGGCGCACCCAGCCGGGCTCGGCGGCGAGGGCCGCCAGCACCAGGGCACGGTTGGTGACCGACTTCGATCCGGGCACGGTGACGGTCGCGTCGACGGCCCCGTTCGCGACGGGGGCGGGCCAGAGGTCGGTGTGCACGGGGCTCTCGGTCATGCCCTCACCTTAGTGGTTCGCCGCCGGTCACCGTCCGAGCAGCCAGCGGCCTCCCCCGGTCAGGGAGCACAGGGACACGACGTGGAAGAGGCCCAGCCACACCACCGGGGGGACGTTCGTCAGCCGTGCCAGCTGGTCCGCGTCCGAGTCCGGGGCGCCGCCGTGCCGGCGCTTGCGCTGGAGCTCGAAGGCCGGCCGCACGCCGCCCAGCAGCAGGAACCACACCACCCCGTAGGCGAACGCCGCCTGCACCTGCGGCCCGGCCAGCCAGGACACCAGGACGAACGCCGCCCCCGCGAGGATCACCGTCAGCGCGCCGTAGGCGTTGCGGATCATCACCAGCATCGCGGCCAGCAGCGCCGCCGCGCCCCACAGCAGCGCGGTGATGTGCCCGGCCGCCAGCAGGGCGGCCCCGGCCAGGCCCAGCAGGGAGGGGGCCGTGTAGCCGGCCGCCGCGGTCAGGATCATGCCGAGCCCGGTGGGCCGGCCCCGGGAGACGGTCAGTCCCGAGGTGTCGGAGTGCAGCCGGATGCCGTCCAGGCGGCGCCCGCTGAGTAGGGCGACGAGCGCGTGGCCGCCCTCGTGGGCGATGGTGATCGCGTTGCGGGTGACGCGCCAGACCCCGTAGGGGGTGACGGCGGCGAGGGCTATGACGCCGGTGGCGAGAACCAGCCAGAGCGAGGGGTGGGGCTGGGTGCCGATGACGCGGTTCCACAGGTCGGTGGCGGTGGTGCTGCTGTCCATCTGTGAGCCGCTCCTAGCGTCTTCGTGGCAGTGTGGCACCCATGTGCGGGCGATATGCGGCGAGCCGGCGGCCGGAGGACCTGGCCGGGCTCTTCGAGGTGGAGAAGTGGGTACCGGAGGAGACGCTGGCTCCGGACTGGAACGTGGCGCCGACGAAGAGCGTGTACGCGGTGCTCGAACGTCCTCTGAAAGACGCAGCGGACCGCCGTCCGGTTCGCCAGCTCCGGGCGCTGCGGTGGGGGCTGGTGCCGTCGTGGGCGAAGACGCCCGAGGGCGCGGCGAAGATGATCAACGCCCGGGCGGAGACGGTCCATGAGAAGCCGTCCTTCCGGCGGGCCTTCGAGTCCCGGCGCTGTCTGCTCCCGGCGGACGGCTACTACGAGTGGGTCACCGGCGCGCAGGAGCGCGAACTGGAGGAGAAGGGGCGCCGCAAGCGCGCCCGCAAGCAGCCGTACTTCGTCACGCCCGTCGACGGCTCGGTGATGGCGATGGCCGGGGTGTACGAGTTCTGGCGCGACCCGACGCTGCCGCCGGACCATCCGCAGGCGTGGTGGGCGACCTGCTCGGTGATAACCACCGAGGCGGAAACGGAGCCTTTCGCCATGGCGGTGCCCTCCGTTTCCGCCGGGGAGGGGGCTGCCGAGCCCGGCCCCCGGTCGCTGGCGGAGATCCATCCGCGGATGCCGCTGGCGCTCACCCCCGACCGGTGGGATGCCTGGCTGGATCCCGCCCGTACGGACCCGGAGGCGCTGCGCGCGCTGCTGGCGCCCCCGCCTCCCGGGCTCTTCCGGGCGTACCCGGTCGCCACGGCGGTCAGCGACGTCCGCAACAACGGACCCGAGCTGCTGACCGAGCTGGCGGCGCCGGAGGAGTCGACGCTGTTCTGAAGACGCTGTTCCGAAGTTCTGAAGACGCCGTTCCGAAGGGTCCGGGCGGCAGGATGGACCCGTGACGACAAAGATCGCTGAGACCGCGCAGGACGTGCCGACCCCCGCCGGGGACGCCCGTGTCCACTGGTACCTCGCGCCGGACGCCCGTCTCGTGCTCGCCCTGGGCCACGGCGCGGGCGGGGGAGTGGAGGCCCGCGACCTCCAGGCGCTCGCCGCCGCCCTGCCCCTGGACGGGGTGACCGTGGCCCTCGTCGAGCAGCCCTGGCGGGTGGCCGGCAAGAAGGTGGCCCCGGCCCCCAAGGCGCTGGACGAGGCGTGGCGGGCGCTGTGGCCCGCGCTCACCGCCCCCGGGCTGCCCGTCGTGGCCGGCGGCCGCAGCGCCGGGGCCCGCGTGGCGTGCCGGACGGCCGCGGAGCTGGGCGCGGCGGCCGTGCTCGCGCTGAGCTTCCCGCTGCACCCGCCGGGCAGGCCGGAGAGGTCCCGGGCCGACGAGCTGACCGGCGCGGGCCTTCCCACGCTCGTGGTGCAGGGCGCCCGCGACCCCTTCGGCCGGCCGGAGGAGTTCCCGCCGGGCACCGAGCCGGTGGCGGTGCCGGCCGGGGACCACGGCTTCGCGGTGCCCAAGAAGGCGGACATCACCCAGACGGACGCCCTGGCCGTGATCACCGATGCCGTGGGCATGTGGCTCAAGGCGATCTGAGGGGTTTCCGGGGCTCCTGAGGAACTTCCTGAGAAGTTTCCTACCGCCGGGAATGATCCACGAGGGCGTGCTGTTGTCCGGTCTGTAGTCAGGTACCGGCACAGACGAAGGAATGGGAGCTCCCCGCATGGGTTCGATCGCATGCCCGTCCCGCCCGCACACGGCCGACCCGGGATGGGCGGTCATGAGCATGGCGGATCCGGCCGTGGCTGGAGCGGCGGGCGGACCGGATCGTCGTCTATTCTCCGATTCGAGCGGGTCCGGCAAGGGCGGCGCCATGGTGTTGGAGGAGGTGGGTCCGGTCACTGGGACCGACGCGGAGAACACCGCGAGCGGGCGGGACGCCGAGACCGCGGCGGAGCGCAACGCGCGCTTCGAACGCGACGCCCTGACCTTCCTCGACCAGATGTACTCGGCCGCGCTGCGCATGACGCGCAACGCCGCCGACGCCGAGGACCTGGTGCAGGAGACGTACGCCAAGGCCTACGCGTCCTTCCATCAGTTCCGTGACGGCACCAATCTCAAGGCCTGGCTGTACCGCATCCTGACCAACACGTTCATCAACTCCTACCGCAAGAAGCAGCGCGAGCCCCTGCGCAGCGCGTCGGAGGAGATCGAGGACTGGCAGCTCGCGCGCGCCGAGTCGCACATGTCGACGGGGCTGCGCTCCGCCGAGTCCCAGGCGCTCGACCACCTCCCGGACTCCGATGTCAAGGAGGCCCTCCAGGCCATTCCGGAGGAGTTCCGCATCGCGGTCTACCTGGCGGACGTCGAGGGCTTTGCGTACAAGGAGATCGCGGACATCATGGGTACCCCCATCGGCACGGTGATGTCCCGGCTGCACCGCGGCCGTCGTCAGCTGCGCGGCATGCTGGAGGACTACGCCCGTGAGCGCGGACTGGTCCCGGCCGGTGCCGCCCCCGCGCCGAACGGGGCCGACGCGTCGCACAACCGGAAAGGGTCGGACTCATGAGCTGCGGAGACCCGCACGAGACGGACTGCTCTGAAGTCCTCGACCATCTCTACGAGTTCCTCGACCACGAGATGCCCGACGGCAAGTGCGCCGAGTTCGAGGTGCACATCGACGAGTGCTCGCCCTGCCTGGAGAAGTACGGCCTGGAGCAGGCCGTGAAGAAGCTCGTCAAGCGCTGCTGCGGCCACGACGACGTGCCGGCCGACCTCCGCTCGAAGGTCATGGGCCGGATCGAGCTGATCCGCGCCGGGCAGGCCGTGCCGGACCAGGACGTGGTCGCCGAGGCGCGGGCGGCCGAGGCCGCGGAGGCCGCCGGGCGGCAGGACTGACCACCGGTCCGGCGTCGGCAGTAGGCCGACGCCGTTGATCCAAACCACCGCACCCGGGAACGTCACCCGAACGGACGGCGCAATACCGACAGGGCGGTTTTCACGGCTCGGCTGAGCCTATTCTCCCCATCCAGACGCCAGGTCCGAGGGTCGGGGAGGACGCGCCATGGGGGCACTTCCGGCGGCGGCTCGCGCGTATGTCGCGGGGGCCGCGCTCACCGCCGCGCTGTGCGCCGTGCCCGCCGTACGGGGCGCCTCGGCCGTGCCCTGGGGCGCGGTCGCGCTCCTCGCGGGCCTCTGCGTCGTCTCCGAGCGCCTGCCGCGCTGCCCGCTGACCGTGCCCGTGCTGCTCGCCGGGGCCTTTCTGCTGCCGCCCGGGGCCGCCGGGCTGGTGGCCGTGCCCGGCGCGCTCCTGGGACGGGTCGGCCGGCGGCCCGTGTGGGTACGGCGGCTGTGGCACGCGGCGCAGTTCTCCCTCGCCGCGGGCGCGGCCTCCCACGTCCACGAACTGGGCACCCCGGCGGCCGTCCCGGCGGCGCACGCCTTCCCGTACGCCCTGCTGCCCGCGCTCGCCGCGGCGCTGACGTTCTCCTTGGTCGTCACCGTGCTCGACGGCGGCGTCCTGGTCGCCGCCGAGGGCCGCTCCCCGCGCGCGGCCTGGGGCGCGCCGCTGCCGGGGGCGCTGGTGCCGCCGCTGCTCCACGGGCCGACGGGCCTGATGACGGCCCTCCTGTGGCACAGCGCGTACGGGCCCGTGGCGGCCCTGCTGGTGCTGCTGCCCATGTCCGTCTCCTCCTGGGTGCTGGACCGCTGCCGCCGTGAGCGCGCGGCGCACCAGGCGACGGTCCGGGCGCTGGTCCAGGCCGTCGACCTCAAGGACCGCTACACGCGCGGCCACAGCGAGCGCGTCGGGCGCGCGTCCGTGCTGATCGCCCGGGAGCTGGGCATCGCCGGCGACCGCCTGGAGGCCGTCCGCTTCGCCGGCACCCTCCACGACGTCGGCAAGCTCGGCGTCCCCACCCGGCTGCTCCGCAAGGACGGCCCGCTCACCGCGGAGGAGCGCCGCGTGATGGAGCTCCACCCCGAGTACGGGCACGAGATGGTGCGCGGCATCGGCTTCCTCGACGAGGCGCGTGAGGCGATCCTCCACCACCACGAGCGGCTGGACGGCAGAGGCTATCCCTACGGTCTGATAGGGCATCAGATCCCGGAGTTCGCCCGGGTGGTGGCCGTCGCGGACGCCTTCGACGCGATGACCTCCACCCGCAGCTACAGCCGCGCCCGTCCCGTCCCGGTGGCCCTGGCCGAGCTCCACCGCTGCTCGGGCTCCCAGTTCGACCCCCGCATGGTCGCCGCCCTCTCCCGCGCCCTCGACCGCCACGGCTGGCGCCCCGCGGGCCCGCAGGAACGCTCCTCGGAAGACGCCATTCCGCCCAGCCGAAACGTCCCTGTTGATCACCGTTCGCCGGCGGGTTCGCCTGCGGGTTCGCCTGCGGCGGGCTTCGCGCACCCGGGTGGCCCGGCATGACCGCGGTCGGCCCCCCGGCCCGGAGGCCGCGTCCGACACCCCCCGCGGAGGGGTCCGCACCGGGGGCGCGCCGGGCGGGCGCGTCGGCGCCCGCCGCCCGGGACGGGCGCGCGGCGCGGGGCCTGCCGGGGGCGGGGCAGACACCGGGACCGCCCGCGCCCGGCGGCGCGTCGGCGCCCGGCGGCCAGGACGGTCACCCAGCACGGGCGCTGCCGCATGCGCGGCAGGTGACCGGCCCCGCGCCCGGGTCCGTCCGGGGCGGGCACCCGGCCGCTCCCGAGGGCGGCAGCGCGCCGCCTACCGGC
>NZ_JAILXP010000169.1 GCF_020740895.1 Streptomyces sp. UNOB3_S3
GGGCTGCTGAGCGGGGTGTGCGTGGGGACGGCCGGGCCGGCGGGCCCGGCGACGTACCAGAACCCGGGGGTGTTCGGCGGGATTGTGATCGGGCTGCTGGCGGCGTGGTTCTGGCAGCGTTTCCACCGGGTGCGGCTGGTGGACTGGCTGGGCTTCTTCAACGGCCGCCGGCTGGTGCCGATCATCATGGCGTTCGTGGCGATCGTCTTCGCCGCGCTGTGCCTGTGGATCTGGCCGCCGGTGGGGCGCGGTCTGACGAGCTTCAGCCAGTGGCTGTCGGATCTGGGGTCCTGGGGTTCGGGCATCTTCGGTGTGGCCAACCGCGCTCTGCTGGTGATCGGCCTGCATCAGTTCCTGAACGTCTTCGTCTGGTTCCAGTTCGGCTCGTTCACCAAGCCGGACGGCACGGTGGTGCACGGCGACATCAACCGCTTCCTGGCGGGCGACCCCCACGCGGGCCAGTTCACCTCGGGCTTCTTCCCGATCATGATGTTCGCGCTGCCGGCGGCGGCGCTGGCGATCGCCCACTGCGCCAGACCGCACCATCGCAAGGCGGTGGGCGGCATGATGCTGTCGGTGGGCCTGACCTCGCTGGTCACGGGCATCACCGAGCCGATCGAGTACTCGTTCCTCTTCATCGCCCCGGCGCTCTACGTCGTCCACGCGGTGCTGACGGGTGTCTCGATGGCGGTCACCTGGGGGCTGGGGGTGCACGACGGCTTCAGTTTCTCGGCGGGCCTGATCGACTACGTCATCAACTGGGGGCTGGCCACCAAACCCTGGCTGATCATCCCGATCGGGCTGTGTTTCGCCGCCGTCTATTACGCGGTCTTCCGGTTCGCGATCACCTTCTTCGACCTGCCGACCCCGGGCCGGGAGCCGGAGGAGCTGGCGGAGGAGATCGAGAAGGACAACATCAAGTAACCACGCGTTAATCAACGTCCCGTAAGGGTGGCGTGACACAGCGCTCAGCGCTCACGCCGCCCTTACTTCTGTGGTCCAGGCCACTTGGAACGATGGATTCCTTTATGCCCGACTCACGTGCTACAACAGGTCTAAACCAGTAGTGGTGTAGACCAAATTGCGGGCCGTCCCCCTTCCCCCCGAGCGCCCGCCTCACCTGGAGGAATCCGATGAGTACGGCAGCCAAGGCGGCGAAGAAGGCGCCTGGAAAGGCCGAGAAGGCTGAAAAGCCCGAAAAGGCCGCACCGGAGGAGAAGAAGAAGTTCGGCGCCGGTGCCATGGCGGTCGCCCAGCGTATCGGCCGCAGCCTGATGCTGCCGGTGGCCGTTCTGCCGGCCGCCGCGCTGCTGGTGCGCCTGGGCAACAACGACATGCTCGGCCGGGACTCGTTCCCCGAGTTCATCACGAAGATCGCCGGTTATATGTCGGCCGGCGGCAACGCGCTGCTGAGCAACATGGCGCTCCTCTTCGCCGTGGGTGTCGCCATCGGCTTCGCCAAGAAGTCGGACGGCTCCACCGCCCTGGCCGCCGTCACCGGCTACCTGGTCTTCAAGGAGGTGCTGGCCACCTTCACCGACAGCAACCTGCCCAAGGTCGCCTCCGTCGTCGACGGCAAGATCGTCATGAAGGAGGCGGCGGTCAACGCCGGTGTCCTCGGCGGTGTCGTCATGGGTCTGGTCGTGGCCCTCCTCTACCAGCGCTACAGCCGCAAGAAGCTGCCCGAGTGGCTGGGCTTCTTCGGCGGCCGCCGTCTGGTCCCGATCCTCTCGGCCTTCGCCGGTCTGGTCATCGGTGTCGCCTTCGGTCTCATCTGGCCGGTCCTCGGCACGGGTCTGCACAACTTCGGCGAGTGGCTGGTGGGCTCCGGCGCCGTGGGCGCGGGCATCTTCGGTGTCGCCAACCGTGCGCTGATCCCGGTCGGCATGCACCACCTGCTGAACTCCTTCCCCTGGCTGCAGGCCGGCGAGTTCCACGGCAAGAACGGCGACATCGCCCGCTTCCTCGCCGGCGACCCGAACGCCGGACAGTTCATGACCGGCTTCTTCCCGATCATGATGTTCGCGCTCCCGGCGGCCTGCCTGGCGATCGTCCACTGCGCCCGCCCGGAGAACCGCAAGGTCGTCGGCGGCATGATGACCTCGCTCGCGCTCACCGCGTTCGTCACCGGTGTGACCGAGCCGATCGAGTTCACCTTCATGTTCGTCGCCCCGGTGCTCTACGCGATCCACGCGGTGCTGACCGGTGTCTCGCTGGCCCTGACCTGGGCGCTCGGCATGAAGGACGGCTTCGGCTTCTCGGCCGGCGCCATCGACTTCGTGCTCAACCTGGGCATCGCCACCAAGCCGTGGATGCTGGCCCTGGTGGGCCTCGCCTTCGGCGCCCTGTACTACGTGGTCTTCCGCTTCGCGATCACGAAGTTCAACCTCCCGACCCCGGGCCGCGAGCCCGAGGGCCAGCTCGAGGACGTCAAGTGACGATCTGACGAGCCCTCGTCACGAAGCCCCCGGAACCGTCAGGTGTTCCGGGGGCTTCGTCATGTCGCGGGGGGGGCGTCCCTACAGCTCGTACACCGCCCCCGCGTGCGCCAGCTCCGCCGGGCCGTCGTAGACCGAGCGCGCGTCACGGAGGTTGGTGAGGGGGTCCGTCCACGGCGGGATGTGGGTGAGGACCAGCCGGCCCACCCCGGCGCCGGCGGCCACCTCGCCCGCCTCCAGGCCGTTGAGGTGGAGGTCGGGGATGTCCTCCTTGCCATGGGTGAAGGACGCCTCGCACAGCAGCAGGTCCGCGCCCCGGGACAGCTCGCTCAGGGCCTCGCAGGGGCCGGTGTCGCCCGAGTACACCAGCGACGCGCCGTTGTGCTCGACCCGGAAGGCGTATGCCTCCACGGGGTGGCTCACCCGGGCCGTGCGGACGGTCAGCGGGCCCAGGGTGAAGGTGCCCGGGTTGAAGGCCCGGAAGTCGAAGACCTCGCTCATGCAGGCCTCGTCGGGGACGTCGCCGTACGCGGTGAGCAGCCGTCGCTCGGTGTCCGCGGGGCCGTAGACGGGGATGGCGTCGGCCCGGCCGCCCTCGTGGCGGTAGTAGCGGGCGACGAAGTAGCCGCACATGTCGATGAAGTGGTCGGGGTGGAGATGTGACAGGAGCACGGCGTCGAGGTCGTAGAGACCGATGTGGCGTTGCAGCTCGCCGAGGGCGCCATTGCCCATGTCGAGGAGGATCCGGTATCCGTCGGCCTCCACCAGATAGCTCGAGCAGGCCGATTCCGTGGACGGGAACGAGCCCGAGCATCCGACGACGGTGAGCTTCATGCGGGCCTGAACCTCCGTGGGCCGGTTACGGGGGGCCATGCGGTGCAGTCGAGGGTAAGGCGAGAGAACGGGCCGTGACTCCTCCGGGACGGTGCGTGTGGGCGGAATCACCAGGACGGACGTGGATCGCCCCGGTACGGCCCGTACGCGCCAGGGCCCCGGTCGCGGCTGCCGGTGGCGCGCGATCGGGGCCCTGCGGGCGAACGGGAGGCCGTGCGGGGAGCGTACGGCGGACGGGCTACAGCGGCCGGTGGGCCTCGGCGCGGTCCAGGGTGTCCATGAAGCGCTGGAAGCGCTCGGCCGACTCCTTGCTGCCGGCCGTCACCGTGAAGACGTCCGGCGTCATGAACGCCGCCAGCCGCTCACGCGTCTCAGGGGCGAGCGCATCCCAGGCCGCTCGATCCAGCCGTGACTGCGCCGCAGCTTCCGCACTGCCAGTTTCCATTGTTGAGTTGCCTCATGTCCGAAGATCCACATGCGGGACAGTTCATGTGCGTCTCCTACGTGATGATGTCAGCCGCTTCCCAACATCGGTAGTGCAAGTTCACCCGTGCACAGTTCTGTTTTTTACAGACCGGCGCGCTCGGAGGGCGCGTCGGGGCTACGCCCAGAGCTGGCCGTGGAGGGTCTCGACGGCCTCTTCCGTGGTGGCGGCGGTGTAGACGCCGGTGGACAGGTACTTCCAGCCGCCGTCGGCCACGATGAAGACGATGTCGGCCCGCTCCCCCGCCCGTACGGCCTTCCGGGCGACGCCCAGCGCGGCGTGGAGCACCGCGCCGGTGGAGATGCCCGCGAAGATGCCCTCCTCGGCGAGGAGTTCGCGAGTGCGGCGGACGGCGTCCTCGGAGCCCACGGAGAAGCGGGTGGTGAGGACGGAGGCGTCGTAGAGCTCGGGCACGAAGCCCTCGTCGAGGTTGCGCAGGCCGTAGACGAGGTCGTCGTAGCGCGGCTCGGCGGCGACGACGGCCACGTCCGGCTTGTGCTCGCGCAGATAGCGGCCGACGCCCATCAGGGTGCCGGTGGTGCCGAGTCCGGCGACGAAGTGGGTGATCTCGGGGAGGTCGGCCAGGATCTCGGGGCCGGTGGTCGCGTAGTGGGCGCCGGCGTTGTCGGGGTTGCCGTACTGGTAGAGCATCACCCAGTCGGGGTGCCGCTCGGCGAGTTCCTTGGCCATGCGCACGGCGGTGTTGGAGCCCCCGGCGGCGGGCGACGGGATGATCTCGGCGCCCCACATGGCGAGCAGGGAGCGGCGCTCCTCGCTGGTGTTCTCCGGCATCACGCACACCATGCGGTAGCCCTTGAGCCTGGCGGCCATGGCGAGGGAGATGCCGGTGTTGCCGGAGGTGGGCTCCAGGATGGTGCAGCCCGGGGTGAGCCGGCCGGTCTTCTCCGCCTGCTCGATCATGTGGAGGGCGGGGCGGTCCTTGACCGAGCCGGTGGGGTTGCGGTCCTCCAGCTTGGCCCAGACGCGGACGTCCTCGGCCGGGGAGAGGCGCGGCAGGCGGACGAGCGGGGTGTTGCCCACCGCGGCCAGGGGGCTGTCGTAGCGCACCGGCTGCCCGTTCAGACCGAGCCGCCGGCCACGGCCGGGAGGATGGTCACGTTGTCGCCGTCGCCGAGCTCGGTGGCGATGCCGCTGATGAAGCGGACGTCCTCGTCGTTGAGGTAGACGTTGACGAAGCGGCGGAGCTCGCCCTTGTCGTCGACGAGGCGCCCGCGGATGCCCGTGTGCCGGGTCTCGAGGTCCTTGAAGAGCTCGTCGAGCGTGGCACCGCCGCCCTCGACGGTCTTCTGCCCGTCGGTGTAGGTGCGGAGGATGGTCGGGATGCGGACCTCGATGGCCATGGGGTGCTCCTGTCGGAGTGCGGGGAGGTGCCTGGTTCCAGAGGGAGAACGGTGGGCGCATCGTATCGATTCCCCGTGCGCCAGCCGTATGTTCGTCCCGGTATGCGGGATACGCGGTCTCAGCGTTCAGTACGCGGGGACGACCTTCACGTCCTCCTCGGTGACCTCGCCGTCGACGATGCGGAACGAGCGGAACTGGAAGGGGCCGGAGCCGTCGGTGTCGGCGGTGGAGACGAGCACGTAGTGGGCGCCGGGCTCGTTGGCGTAGGAGATGTCGGTGCGGGAGGGGTAGGCCTCGGTCGCGGTGTGCGAGTGGTAGATGACGACCGGTTCCTCGTCGCGGTCGTCCATCTCGCGGTAGAGCTTGAGCAGGTCGGTGGAGTCGAACTCGTAGAAGGTGGGCGACCGGGCGGCGTTGAGCATGGGGATGAACCGCTCGGGCCGGCCGCCGCCCTCCGGCCCGGCCACCACGCCGCACGCCTCGTCGGGGTGGTCGGCGCGGGCGTGCTCGACGATCCGGTCGTACAGGGCCTGGGTGATGGTCAGCATGCGCGTCAGGATAAGCAGGAAAACGAAGAACCGGCCCCGTACCGAGGTCGGTACGGGGCCGGTTCATTCAGGATTCACATCCGGCTCAGGCGGCCGGCGTGTAGTCCTTGCGCTCGAACGCCTTGGGGTTGCGCTTCTTGAGCACGAGGTAGGACACCCACATGATCGCGGCCCAGCCGGGCGCGCAGTACAGGGAGACCCGCGAGTCCTCGTCGATGCCCATGAGCACGATCACCATGCCGATGAAGGCGAGGGCGAACAGGCTGGTCCAGGGCGCGCCCGGGGCCTTGAGCTCGGACTGGGGCAGCTCGCCGCGGTCCGCCTTGCGGCGGTAGCGGAGCTGGGCGACCAGGATCATGATCCAGGCCCACATACCGGAGATGGTCGCGAAGGAGACGACGTAGTCGAACGCCTTGCCCGGCCACTGGTAGTTGATCCAGACGCCGACGAGCATCAGCGCGGCGGAGAAGGTCGTGCCGCGGAACGGCAGGCCCTTCTTGGACAGCTGGCCGAAGAACTTCGGGCCCTGGCCGTTGAGGGCCAGGTCGCGGAGCATGCGGCCGGTGGAGTACATACCGGAGTTGCAGGACGACAGCGCCGCGGTGAGCACCACGAAGTTGACGATTCCGGCGCCGGCGGGCAGGCCGATCTTGGCGAAGGCCGCCACGAACGGGCTGACGCCGGGCATGAACTCGGTCCAGGGGACGATCGACAGGATGATGATCAGCGCGCCCAGGTAGAAGACGGCGATGCGCCACGGCACGGTGTTGATGGCCTTGGGCAGGGTCTTCTTGGGGTTGGCGGCCTCGCCCGCCGTGACGCCGACGAGTTCGACGGCCATGAAGGCGAACATCACGATCTGCAGGGTCATCAGCGTGCCGCCGATGCCCTTGGGGAAGAAACCGCCGTGGTCCCACAGGAGGTTGAAGGAGGCGGTGTCACCGGCCTTGGAGAAGCCGATGGTGATGACGCCGACGCCGATCAGGATCATGCCGATGATGGCGGTGACCTTGACCATCGAGAACCAGAACTCCAGCTCGCCGAAGAGCTTTACGGAGATCAGGTTGACGAAGTAGAGAATGACGGTGAAGACCAGCGCGGAGGCCCATTGCGGAATGCCCTTGTTCCAGTACTGGACATAGGCGGCCGCCGCGGTGACTTCGGTGATGCCGGTGACGACCCAGAAGAGCCAGTACGTCCAGCCGGTCACATAACCCCAGAAGGGGCCGAGGAACTCTCGGGCGTAGTCCGAGAAGGAGCCCGAGACGGGGCGGTACATGAGCAGCTCGCCGAGCGCTCGCATGATGAAGAAGATGACCAGGCCTGCGATGGCGTAGGCCAGGATGAGGCTGGGTCCGGCCTTGGATATGGCCTTGCCCGCGCCGAGGAACAGCCCGGTGCCGATGGCGCCACCAATGGCGATCA
Source organism: Streptomyces sp. UNOB3_S3 (assembly GCF_020740895.1). Classification (GTDB taxonomy): domain Bacteria; phylum Actinomycetota; class Actinomycetes; order Streptomycetales; family Streptomycetaceae; genus Streptomyces. The sequence goes on from NZ_JAILXP010000169.1 coordinate 7,092, forward strand.
TCTGAATCTGTCGGTTGCCGAGTCCCCGCTCGTAACCTTCGGAAGCTTCCTGTCCGCTTCCTTCTCCGTCCCGCACTGCGGTGCGGTCCGCGACCTGCTCAGAGGTCATGGTGGTGCGCCTTTCTCCATACCGATCCGGTTGCTCCGGATCGGGTACCGATCCCCCCGGATGGAGTCCTGCTAGGTGCCGACGGTCGGCCGGCTCAGCGCCCCCGCCGTGACAGGGGTGGCGTCACGGAGGCAGGTCGGCAAGAAGTATCACGTCTAAAGACGAGATCAATGTGACTCTTGTGGCGCATGACACAAATAAACCAGGACAAACACAAAGACGGCGGCTCAATTGCCGCCGTCACAGTGACATGATCGTTATTCGGAATTGAGCGTTCGGCGAGCGAACACCCAGAGAAAACTCCGAATACCGGAAAGTAACTTCAGGAAGTGAGCGCCTCCACCAGCGTCTCCTGAAGCCCGCCGAGCCAGAGGTAGGCCATCACCATGGGCTTGCGCGCGTCGCCGTCCGGCAGCCGGTAGAGGGCGTCGCCGTCGTCCTCGTCGGTGATCTCCAGCCGGGTCGCGATGGTCAGCCGGAGGTCGTTGAGCGCGCCCAGCCACTGCCGGCAGCCGGCGGGGTCCAGGCGCAGCACGGCGCCCCCCGCGCCGTCGGGGGTGAGCGAGTCCAGCGAGCGGACCATGCCGAGGGCGTCCTGGCGCTTGCGCTCGCGCAGGTCGTTCTCGGTGTAGCGGCGGAATTCGGCGGCGTGGGCGCGCTCCTGGCGGTCCTGTTCGGCGCCGGGGGTGCCGTAGGCGTCCGGGAAGAGCCGGGCCAGGGCGGGGTCGGCCGGCGGTTCGCTGGGGCCCTCGGCGAAGAGCCGGGCCAGCGGGTCGGCGGCCTCGGGGCCCTCCGCCTCGCCGGGGCCGATCAGCTCCAGGAGCTGGACGGCCAGGCTGCGCAGGATGGAGATCTCGACCTCGTCCAGGGCGACGGCGGCCCCGCCGCCCGCGAGCGGCTCGAAGTGCCCCGCCATCAACGGTCCTGGGAGAGGGTCGCCCAGAGCCCGTAGCCGTGCATCGCCTGCACGTCGCGCTCCATCTCCTCACGACTGCCGCTGGAGACCGTCGCGCGGCCCTTGTGATGGACGTCGAGCATCAGCCGGTGCGCCTTGTCCTTGGGGTAGCCGAAGTACGCCTGGAATACGTATGTCACATAACTCATGAGGTTCACGGGGTCGTTATGGACCAGGGTCACCCAAGGGACGTCGGGTTCAGCGACAGCGAAGGGCGATTCGCCCGTCTCGGGCCGTTCGATCTCGACCGGTGCAACACTCACGCTTCCCATGCTGCCACCCCGGGTGCTCCAACGCACAAACGCCCCCCGTACGAACGGCCACCAGAAATCGTCACTCTGACGAGTACCGGGGTAGCATCTGATCCCATGAACGCTGCGGACCTGAGGCTCCCGGTCGACGTCCCCTCGACGGCCCTCTTCACCGACCGGTACGAGCTCACGATGCTGCAGGGTGCGCTGCGGTCCGGCACGGCGCACCGGCGCTCGGTCTTCGAGGTCTTCACCCGCAGGCTCCCCGAGGGACGCCGCTACGGCGTCGTGGCGGGCACGGGACGGGTCCTGGACGCCGTGGAGAACTTCCGCTTCGACAGCGGCGTGCTGGACTTCCTCGCCGACCGGAAGATCGTCGACGAGGCCACCCTCGACTGGCTGGCCGGCTACCGCTTCCGGGGCGACATCTGGGGCTACCCCGAGGGCGAGGTCTACTTCCCGGGCTCGCCCATCATGCGGGTCGAGGGCACCTTCGCCGAGGCGGTGCTGCTGGAGACCGTGATCCTGTCCATCCTCAACCACGACTCCGCGGTCGCCGCCGCGGCCTCGCGGATGTCGGTGGCGGCGGGCGAGCGGCCGCTGATCGAGATGGGCGCGCGGCGCACCCATGAGCTGGCGGCCGTGGCGGCCGCGCGCGCCGCCTTCGTGGGCGGCTTCACCTCCACCTCCGACCTCGCGGCCGGCTTCCGCTACAACATCCCGACGGTGGGCACCAGCGCCCACGCGTTCACCCTGCTGCACGACAGCGAGCGCGACGCCTTCCGGGCGCAGGTGGACTCCCTGGGCGAGGGCACGACGCTGCTGGTGGACACCTATGACGTGGCCGAGGCCGTCGCCATGGCCGTGGAGATCGCGGGGCCGGGCCTGGGGGCCGTCCGGATCGACTCCGGCGACCTGCTGCTGCTCGCCCACCGGGTGCGCCGGCAGCTGGACGAGCTGGGTGCCAAGGACACGAAGATCATCGTGACCAGCGACCTCGACGAGTACGCCATCGCCTCGCTGGCCGCCGCGCCCGTGGACGCCTACGGCGTGGGCACCCAGCTGGTGACCGGCAGCGGTCACCCGACGTGCTCGATGGTCTACAAGCTGGTCGCCCGGGCGGACGAGGACGGCGCGGACGCGCCGCTGCGGCCGGTGGCGAAGAAGTCCATGGGCGGGAAGTCGTCCATCGGCGGCCGCAAGTGGGCCGCGCGCCGCCTCGACGCGTGCGGGGTGGCGGAGGCCGAGGTCGTGGGCACCGGCGAGGTGCCGGCGGAGCTCGCGGAGCGGCAGCTGCTCGTCGAGCTCGTCCGGGGCGGCGAGGCCGTCGCCAGGGAGCCGCTGAGCGCGGCGCGTGACCGGCACGCGGAGGCGCGCACGGCGCTGCCGATGTCGGCGACGCAGCTGTCGCGCGGCGAGCCGGTGCTGCCCACGGAATACCTCTGACCGGGCGCCCGAGTGCCCCTCCCATTACGGAACAGGACTCACTACCCTCGGTCACGTAGGGCTGATCCGCACGACCGGCCGAGGGTTCCTCGACAGAAGGATCCGCACCATGACCCGTGCACTGATCATCGTCGACGTGCAGAACGACTTCTGCGAGGGCGGCAGCCTCGCGGTGGCCGGCGGCGCCGACGTGGCCGCGGCCATAACGGACCTGGTGGGCGAAGCCCCCGCCGGGTACGCGCACGTGGTCGCCTCCCGCGATATGCACATCGATCCGGGGTCCCACTTCTCGGACCGCCCGGACTTCGCCGAGTCCTGGCCCCGGCACTGCGTGGCCGGCACCGAGGGCAGCGGCTTCCACCCCAATCTGGCGCCCGCCATCGCCTCCGGCGCGGTCCAGGCCGTCTTCGACAAGGGCGCCTACGAGGCGGGCTACAGCGCCTTCCAGGGCGCCGACGAGAACGGCGCCGGGCTCGCGGACTGGCTGCGCGGGCGCGGGGTCACCGAGCTGGACGTGGTCGGCATCGCCACCGACTACTGCGTACGGGCGACCGCGCTGGACGCCCGGCGGGAGGGGTTCGCCACCCGCGTGCTGCTGGACCTGACGGCGGGGGTCTCCCGGGAGACCACGGACCGCGCCCTGGAGGAGCTCCAGGAGGCGGGCGTGGAGCTGAGCGGCAAGCCGGTGGTCCAGGGCGGGTAAGCCGCCCCGGGCCGGCGCTCAGGGGCCGAAGGGGCCGGCTCCGGCCCGCACCAGCCGGGCGATCGGGTGCCAGGACTCCGTGTCGTCGTGGTCGACCGGCTGCCAGACGATCCCGTCGGGATGGTGGAGCACGGCCGTGATCTCGTCGGGGGTGGGCGGCTCGGTGTTGCCGCGCAGATAGACGGCCCGCAGCCCGAGGTTGCGGAGCCGGGTGAGCGCCCGCTGGCGGTTGACCGAGTGGACCAGCACCCGTACCCGGGTGTCCGGTGGGGCCCCGCCGTCGGGCGGGGCGGTCAGGGACAGGGCGACGACGACACTGCCGTCGGGGAGCCGGGCGTATCCACCGCCTGCCATCAGCCTCTCGTCTCCCTTGGGACCGAGGGCGTCCATAAGACCATCATGAAAAGCATTCTCAAGCCGGACGGCCGCCGTCCGCCAGGGGACGACGGCCGCCGGTGGCTACCGCGGGGTCATGTGCGGGTCACTTGCCGGCCGGGCCGACCTGGAGCGTCATCGAGGAGCCGTTGAGGGCCTCGGTGAGGATGCGGATCCGGGTGTTGGTGTCCCGGACCTTCACACCGCCGGTGGGGTTCGCCTGGTCGTAGTAGGTGTTCTTGTGGTCGTCGAACACCGGGACGCCCAGCTTGCCCTTGACGCGGGTGGCGACGCCGTCGTTGTGGACGGTGTAGCCGCCGGCCGGGTACCAGCTGAAGGTCGAGTCGTAGGCCTGGAAACGGTTCTTCATCAGCGAACCGTCCTTCCACTTCTCGGCCGCGGGGTGGGCGTCGACCGGCAGGATGCGGCCGGTGCCCGGGTGGACGCCGACGTTGTTGTCCACCTGCGAGGTGTCCCACTGCCAGATCAGCAGGCCGTTCTGGTACGGGTAGTGCTCGACCCAGCCCGGCTTGGTGCTCTTCCAGCCGAAGTTGTACGGGCCGACCTTGAGGGTGCGGTCGTACGACACGTACTGGCGGTTCTCGGCGATGTAGTACTGCGGGTAGTCCTTGCTGAAGGACGCGCCGATGCGCGAGAAGCCCTTCGCCGTCCAGCCGTTGTCGCCGTTCTCGGCGCCGTCGGTGAAGACGTTCGCGCCGTCGGCGGTCAGGGCGATGGCGTCGGCCGTGAAGCCCTTGCCGGAGGTGCCGCCGTCGGTGGCGTAGCGGAAGCGGAGGTCGATCTTCTTGCCCGCGTAGGCGTCGAGCGGGAAGGACAGCTTCTTGTACGCGCCGGAGACACCGGTCAGGGCCGGCTTGTCGCCGCCGTCACGGGTGATCTTCTTGCCGTCGGCCGTGCCGTCGACGGGCGTCCAGTTGGCGCCGCCGCCCGTGGACACCTCGGTGTAGAGGTAGTCGTAGTTCTCCTCGATGTCCCACCAGCCGGACAGGTCCAGGGTCGCCTTGGACTTGCCGGTGAGGTCCACCGGGCGGGAGAGGGTGTTCTTCAGGTCGTCGCCCTGGCCGCTCCACCACTGTGTAGAGCCTTCAGCAGGGCGCACGACGTCGGTGGTGACCTTCTTGTCCGGGAGGCTGACGACGAGCGCCTGCTTGTCCTTGGTGTTGTACTCGGCGACGCCCAGCTTGTGGGTCGACTTCGTCGCGGCCTTGGCCTTGTCGTAGTTGAGCCAGCCGAGCTGGAGCTTGTCCCAGGCGCTCATGTCGCCGGGCAGGTCGCCGATGGTGTCCTTGCCCTCGCCGAGCCAGGAGCCCGAGGACATCAGGGACCAGTAGGCGACGGAGGACTCACCGGTGCCGGTGGTGTCGTACTCGTCGGGGAGGCCCAGGTCGTGGCCGTACTCGTGGGCGAAGACACCGAGGCCGCCGTTCTCGGGCTGCATGGTGTAGTCGCCGACCCAAATGCCGGTGTCGCCGATCTGGGTGCCGCCCGCCTTGTTGTCCGCGGGGCCGGTCTTGCCCGCGTCGGAGCCGTAGGCGTACCAGCGGTGGGCCCAGATGGCGTCCTTGCCCTGGGCGCCGCCGCCCGCGGACTCGTCCTCGCCGGCGTGGACGATCTGGAAGTGGTCGATGTAACCATCGGGCTCGTTGAAGTTGCCGTTGTGGTTGTAGTCGTTGCGGTCCCACTGATCGTACTGGGCGAGGGTCGCCTTGATGTCGGCGTCGCTGCGACCGGCGGCCTTCTGGTCCTTGACCCACTGGTTGACGGCGTCGCGGATCAGGTCCCAGGCGCTGGGGCAGTTGGTGGAGCCGCAGTAGTTGGAACCGTAACGGGCCTCGTTCCAGGGGACGCGGACCCAGTCGGTGACCTGGCCGTCGACCGAGTAACGGCCGGACGACTGCTTCTCGTAGTACTTCGCCAGGGACTCTGTGTTCTTGTCCTTCGAGAAGTAGAGGTCCTGGAAGTACTGGCGGTTGAAGTCCTTCTGCCAGGCCGTGCTGTTGTCCTTCGCACGGTCCGGCTTGGCTATGGTGTTGTGCGCCGGGCCGGGCGTGCCGCCGTACTTCACCACGGGCGGCTTGGGGCCGTCGGGCCCGTCCGGGTCGTACATGGTGGTGTTGTCGACCTTGTCGCCGAAGTCGACCAGGATCGTAAATATCTTGTCGGTCTTCTCGCGGCCGAGCTCGACGTACTTGTCCTTGCCGAGCTTGACGACCTTGGACGCGCCGCGCTGCTCCGGCTTGGCGTCCCCGGCGATGACCTGCTCCAGCGCCGCCTTGCGCTGCGCTTCCTGCTTCTTGCTGAACGGGCCCTTGAGGTCGTGCTCCACACCGGGCTTGACCTGCGCCGGGTCCTGGCGCTGGACATGGGTGGGGCCCTGGTCCGCGCTCGACGGGCTGGTCAGGCCCGCCGCCTGCGCGACACCCGCCGCCAGGGTGCCCGTACCGAGCGCCGCGACCACGACGGCCGCCGCGGCGGATCGGACGACCCTCCGATGGCTGATCTTCACTTGTGAATGTCCTCCCCAGTAAGAACTGTGGAGGTATTTGACCTGAGTGACGCAAGAAAAGACAGACCTTGACCATGGGGAGCAAAGCAAGTACGTTATCCGGCCTTTAAGTTGCGGATAACGGGCGTCAATGGGCGAGACCGGGCGCGCTCGACTCACTTGACGACATGCCAAACGCCCCCGTGCGCCCCTTTCGCTCCGGGCACCGTGGGTTAGGTCACGCTTACCACCAGTTCCGCCAGGGCAGAGAGCACCGTAGAGTCGAAGTGCGGTACGTACCAACGGCACGTACCGCTCGACTCCGGCCCCCTATATCCCCCCGCATATCGATGCCTTGAGGACGGATACCGCCATGCCGCGTCCGACTCCTGCACAGATCGCTTACGGATCGGCCACCGTAGTCTTCTCCGCCGCCGCGATGCTCCTGCTGACACCCACCGGGTCGGCACTGATGCTCGGCGCCCTGGCCCTGGCCGCGCTCGTCCTCGGCTGTGCCGTCGCCGTCGCCGTCCCGGCCCGCTCCCGCCGGGAACGCCAAGCGGCGGACGCCGCCGCCCGGTTGCCCGAGCGGCGCACGCCCGCGCACGCGGGTTCCACCGTGGGAGAGCACCCACTCCACGGCTGAGGTCACTCCACGGTCGAGACCACCACGGTCTTGGCCGCCTTGTCGTGGACGCACTGGTGGTACGGCTGGTCCCACAGGCACCACAGGACGTTCACCAGCCAGAAGACGACGCCGCAGCACGGCACGATCTCGGGCAGGGAGTAGACCGCGGCACGCGTCCACCCCGGCCGGCCCTCCGGGATCGCGCCGTTGTCCAGCATCGCGACCCGGATCCTCATCGCCATCTTGCCCACCGTCTGACCACGCGTGGTCAGCATCAGGCCCTCGTACACGAAGTAGACGACGGCGATGATGATGGACAGGCTGGTGGACCGCGCCTGGTCGTTCCAGGGGTCGAAGTTCCGCGTCGAGAGCGAGAAGATCACGCTGATCGGGATGCTCACGATCAGCCCGTCGATGATGCGGGCGACGAGCCGCTTGAAGCGGTTCGCGAGCGGGGGCATACCGGCGAGGGGGTCGGGCCCGTAGGGACCGCCACCGGGGTACGGCCCACCGGGGGGCGGACCGGGGTACGGCCCCGGGCCCCCGGGATACGGCCCCGGACCCCCGGTGGGCCGTACCC
>NZ_JAILXP010000017.1 GCF_020740895.1 Streptomyces sp. UNOB3_S3
GCGGGGGCCGGGGTGCCGCAGGGGTCACCTGCGCGGGGCACCGGGCCGCGTCCGCCGTCGCTCGATGGAGCGGGACGTTCGGCTCCCTCCACGCTAGGTCAGGGCCCGGCGTGGTGTCTCCACTATTACTCGGACTTCCTACTATCTGAGACAGCGACACCGCCCGCGACACGACACCGCCCCCGCCCGGCTGGGGGGCCGGACGGGGGCGGAGCTTGCGGCGAGGGCCGTGGATCAGCCCATGTGCGGGTAGCGGTAGTCGGTCGGCGGGACCAGGGTCTCCTTGATCGACCGGGTCGACACCCAGCGCTGGAGGTTGCTCGCGGCACCGGCCTTGTCGTTGGTGCCGGAGGCGCGGCCGCCGCCGAAGGGCTGCTGGCCGACGACGGCGCCCGTCGACTTGTCGTTGATGTAGAAGTTGCCCGCGGCGAAGCGGAGCTTCGCCATCGCGTCGGCGGCCGCGGCGCGGTCACCGGCGATGATCGAGCCGGTCAGGGCGTAGGCCGAGACGGACTCCATCTGGGCGAGCATCGCGTCGAAGTCGGCGTCCTCGTAGACGTGGACGGCGAGGATCGGGCCGAAGTACTCGGTCGTGAAGACCTCGTTCTCCGGGTCCGTGCACTCGATGACGGTCGGGCGGACGAAGTAGCCCACCGAGTCGTCGTACGTGCCGCCCGCGACGATGGTGCAGGTCGGGTCCTCCTGGGCGCGGTCGATGGCGGCCTTGTTCTTGGCGAAGGCACGCTCGTCGATGACGGCGCCGATGAAGTGCGACAGGTCGGTGACGTCACCCATGGTGATGCCGTCGACCTCGGCCGCGAACTCCTCCTTGAAGCCGTCCTCCCAGATGGAGCGCGGGACGTAGGCACGGGAGGAGGCGGAGCACTTCTGGCCCTGGAACTCGAAGGAGCCGCGGGTCAGCGCGGTCTTCAGGATCGCGCGGTCGGCGCTCGGGTGGGCGACGACGAAGTCCTTGCCGCCGGTCTCGCCGACCAGGCGCGGGTAGGAGCGGTACTTCTCGATGTTGTTGCCGACCGTCTTCCAGAGGTACTGGAAGGTCTTGGTCGAGCCGGTGAAGTGGATGCCCGCGAGCTCGGGGTGGTTCAGGGCCACCTCGGAGACGGCGATGCCGTCGCCGGTCACCAGGTTGATGACGCCCTTGGGCAGGCCGGCCTCCTCCAGCAGCTGCATCAGCAGCACGGCGGAGTGGGTCTGCGTGGGGGACGGCTTCCAGACGACCACGTTGCCCATGAGGGCCGGGGCGGTCGGCAGGTTGCCGGCGATCGCGGTGAAGTTGAAGGGCGTGATCGCGTAGACGAAGCCCTCCAGCGGCCGGTGGTCGCTGCGGTTCCACACGCCGGCGGAGTTGGCGACCGGCTGCTCGGCGAGGATCTGGCGCGCGAAGTGCACGTTGAAGCGCCAGAAGTCGACGAGCTCGCAGGGCGTGTCGATCTCGGCCTGCTGGGCGGTCTTGGACTGACCGAGCATGGTGGAGGCGGCCAGCGTCTCGCGCCAGGGGCCGGCCAGCAGCTCGGCGGCGCGCAGGATGATCGCGGCGCGGTCGTCGAAGGACATCGCGCGCCACGCCGGGGCGGCGGCCAGGGCCGCGTCGATCGCGTCCTGGGCGTCCTGCGTGGTGGCGTTGTTGAAGGTGCCGAGGACGGCGGCGTGGTTGTGCGGCTGGACGACCTTGAAGGCCTCGCCGCCGCCCATCCGCTTCTCACCGTTGATCGTCATCGGCAGATCGAGGGGGTTGGCCGCCAGCTCCTTGAGCTTGGCCTCCAGCCGGGCGCGCTCGGGGGAACCGGGGGCGTAGGTGTGCACCGGCTCGTTGACCGGCGCGGGGACCTGGGTGACAGCGTCCATGATTCCGTTTCTCCTTCGGGGCGTGACGGGGGTGTCGGGTGGGGCTCAGCCCTTGGTGAGGATCGAGCGCGCGAAGAACAGCAGGTTGGCCGGCTTCTCGGCGAGGCGGCGCATGAAGTAGCCGTACCAGTCGGTGCCGTACGCGGTGTAGACGCGCATGCGGTGGCCCTCGGCCGCCAGCCGGATGTGCTCATCACTGCGGATGCCGTAGAGCATCTGGAATTCGTACTCGTCCGGATTGCGACCTGCCTGCCCGGCCAGCTCCTGCGTGATGGCGATCAGACGGGGGTCGTGCGAACCGATCATCGGGTAGCCCGAGCCCGCCATGAGGATCTTGACGATCCGCACGAACGCCTTGTCGATCTCGGCCTTGTCCTGGTACGCGACGGAGGCGGGCTCCTTGTACGCACCCTTCACGATACGCACCCGGCTGCCGGCCGCGGCGAGCCGGCGGGCGTCGTCCTCGGTGCGGAAGAGGTAGGCCTGGATGACGCAGCCGGTCTTCGGGAAGTCCTTCCGCAGCTCCTCGTGGATGGCGAACATCGAGTCGAGGGTCGTGTGGTCCTCGGCGTCCAGCGTGACCGTGGTGCCGATGGCGTCGGCGGCCTCGACGACCGGGCGGACATTGGCGAGGGCCAGCTCGTGACCGTTCTCCAGGGCCTGGCCGAACATGGACAGCTTGACCGACATCTCGGCCTTCTCGCCGAGGCCGAGCTCCTTGAGCCGGTCGATCAGCTCCAGATAGGCGTCACGCGCCGCGTACGACTGCTCGACCGTGGTGATGTCCTCGCCCACCACATCGAGGGTGACCTCGAGGCCCTTCGCCGCGGCGTCCTCCACGATCGGGATGACCTGGCCGACGGTCTCGCCGGCGATGAAGCGGTCGACGACCTGCTTGGTGCCCGGGGCGGCCGAGACGAAACGGCGCATCTTGTCGCTGCGGGACGCGGCGAGGATCACGGGACCCAGCATGGGCACCTCCACGATGAAGGCCGTCCCCACCTGGGGAGACGGCATAAGTGACTCATCGTGAAACGTAGAGTTCACGCCATCTCGCTGCCATCGACACCTGTCACGCATTCGTGGCCGGGATCTCAGACAGATGTATGACAATGATGACGGACGAATACCCGAAAGGAGCGGGCCGCGGCATGCGTGGCGAGTACCAGCACCTCGTGGACGAGATCTCGGCGGCACTCGGCGTGCCCGCGACCCTGGAGGACCGCGACTTCGGCCTGATCGCCTTCGGCGCCCACGGCGACGACGACGCCGACCTGATGATGGACCCGGTGCGCACCCGCTCGATCCTCCAGCGCCGCTCCACGGCGGCGGTACGGGCCTGGTTCGAGGCGTTCGGCATCGCCCGGGCGCAGGCCCCGCTGCGCATCCCGCCGGACCCGGCGGCGGGGGTGTTCACCGGCCGCATCTGCCTTCCGGTGCGCCACGGCGGGGTGGTGCACGGCTATGTCTGGCTGCTGGACGACGAGCATCTGGCGGGGCTGGACCTCGGCGTCCCGTTCGCCGACCCCCGGCTCGCCCAGGCGGTGGAGACGACCAACCGGATCGGCGCCCTGCTGGCGGCGGAGGCCCGGGCGGGCGCGGAGCTGGGCGAACTGCTGCGGGATCTGCTGACCGCCCGGCCGGCCGCGGTGGAGACGGCCCGCGGCGCGCTGCGGGAAGCCCTGGGCCCGGCGGCGGACGGACCGCTGGCGCTGGTCGCGGTCGCCCCCTGGCAGACGGGTGACGGCGAAGTGGGCCCGGAGGGGTCGGGCTCGGCGCTCGCGGCGCAGTCCGGGGTGGCCGCGATGTGCGCGGTGCCGGGCTCGCTCCCCGACGGCTCGGCGGCCCTCGCGGCCCTGATCCGGCTGCGGGCCACCTCCTCGCCGGCCCCGGCCCGGGCCGCCGCCGACCGGCTGCTGCGCTCGCCGCGCGCGGGGCGGCCCGCGCCGGACGGCGCGCCCGCCGGCACCCCGCACGGGCTCGCGGCGGCCGGCCTGGGCACGCCCCGGCGGGGGCTGGCGGAGCTGCCGGAAGCCTGGTCGGAGGCGCTGTCCGCGGCGCGCGCGGCCGCGGCGGAGCGGCGGCTGGGCCCGGTGGCGGAGTGGTCCGGCATCGGCCCCTACCGGGTGCTGACGGGGCTCGCCCCGGAGCGCGCGGCGGACCCGGCGGCGCTGCCGCTGCTGGAGCGCGCGCACACCGAGCTGGCCCGCACCGCCGAGGTGTACCTCGACTGCGCGGGCCAGGCGGGGCGCGCGGCGGCGGCCCTGGGCATCCACCGGCAGACGCTCTACTACCGGCTGGGCCGGGTGGAGCAGCTGACGGGCCTCGACCTGGACGACGGCGAGGACCGGCTGCTGCTCCACATGACGCTCAAGGCGTCCCGGCTGCGGCGCGTCTAGTCCCCGGTCGTGATGGCCTGCACCGGACAGCCGCGGGCCGCCTCCTTGACGAGCGGGTCGCCCCCGCCGTCCTCCCTACCGGGCCGGACGAGGCCGAAGCCGTCGTCGTCCTGGTCGAAGACACTGGGCGCGGTCAGGGCGCACATGCCCGAGCCGATGCAGACGCCCGAATCGATGCTGACACGCATGGCGGTGCTCCGTTCTTCGCTGGGGTGCCGACAGTAGGGCCGGTCACCAGGTGACCGGAAGGGCGTAGAGCCCCTGGAGGGTGCCCGCGGGCTTCACGGGCACCTCGTCGGGAGCAACGGCCAGCCGCAGGGTCGGGATACGGGCGAAGAGGGTACTGAGGGCGATCTCCAGCTCGGCGCGGGCCAGGTTCTGCCCCAGGCACTGGTGGACGCCGAACCCGAAGGAGACGTGGTGGCGGGCCGAGCGCCGGATGTCGAGGGCGTCGGGGTCCGCGTAGACGGCGGCGTCGCGGTTGACGACCGAGGCGGGGAAGACGACGCCGTCGCCGGCGCGGATGGTCACGCCGTGGAACTCGATGTCCTCCCGGGCGACGCGCACGATCCCGTCGGCGATGGCCAGCAGGCGCAGCAGCTCCTCGACGGCGCCGGGCAGCAGGCCGGGGTCGGCGCGCAGCGCGGCGAGCTGCTCCGGGTGTTCGAGCAGGGTGAAGGTGCCGAGGGAGATCATGTTGGACGTGGTCTCGTGCCCGGCGACGAGCAGGAACAGGGCCATCATGACGAGTTCCTCGCGGTCCAGCCGGCCCTCGGCGAGGGGCGTGGCGACGAGCTCGTCGAGCAGACCCCCGGGACCGCCGGCGCCCCTCTCCTTCTCCTCTATGAGGCCGCGGAAGTACCCCGTGAGCTTGTCCCGGGCGGCCACCGCCTCGTCCGCCCCCTGCGCGCCGATCAGTTCGCGGGAGACGGTCTCGAAGAAGCCGTGGTCGGCGTAGGGCACGCCGAGCAGGTAGCAGATGGCCATCGACGGCACGGGCAGGGCGTACGCGGAGACGAGCTCGGCGCCCGGCCCCGCGGCGAGCATCGCGTCCAGCAGGCCGTCCACGGTCCGCTGGATCCAGGGGCGCATCGCGGCGATGCGCTTGAGGCCGAACGCGGGGATCAGCATGCGGCGCTGCTGGGCGTGGCGCGGGTCGTCCACACCGAGGAGCGGGAGCTCGAACTCCCCCTGGCGCTCGGCGCGCGGTACGACGACCGGGAAGGCAGGATTCCTCCGGTCGGCGGAGATCCGGGCGTCGGCCAGCAGGGCCCTGGCCTCGGCATGGCCGGTGACGGCCCACACCTCACGGCCGCCGTAGAGCCTCACCCGGGCCAGGGGGCCGTGGGCCGCCAGCTCCGGGTAGGCGGCCGGCGGGTGGTACGGACAGGTGCGGCTCTGCGGGAAGGGGGTGGCGGCGGAATCGGTCACGTTCATGGGCGACCTCCCGGGCGGGAAGAGTGACTAGTATCCTCGGGCAACCAGTACAGCGAATACCTTCGGTTACGTCCAGTACGACCCGTCAACGCGCCCCCGCGCGACGTTATTTCGGCGCCAGCACCGTGCCCGCGACCACGCGGCCCATGCCCTCGACGACGTCCCGGCCCGACGGCACCTGCCGGGGGTCGATCAGCCACAGCACCCACAGCCCGGTGAAGAGGGAGTAGTACACGTGGCCGCTGGTCCGCGTGGCCTCCTCGGGGACCTCCGTGTCGTCGACGCCCTCGAACACCGCGACCAGCCCCTCGCGCCCGTACGGCAGCATCTCGGCGAACCGCTTCTTGAGTTCGGGGTGATTGCCCAGCTGGCCCATCACCTCCAGCTGCGCCGACCAGAACCGCCGGTCCTCCGGGAAGTTGGCGACGATGCCGTCGATGACGGCGGCGAGCCGCTCCTCTCGCGAGGCCGCTGCCCCCACGGCGCCCGCCAGCGTGTCGGTGATCCTCTCCCCCCAGTCCTCGGTGAGCTTCAGGAAGCCCTCCATCATCAGCGCGTCCTTGGACCCGTAGTGATAGCCGATCGAGGCGAGGTTGGCACCGGAGGCCGCCACGATGTCGCGCGCGGTCGTGCGCACCCAGCCCTTCTCCAGCAGGCAGCGCTTGGCACCTTCGAGCAGATCTTCGCGATGTCCCATGCGGAAACCCTAACCCGATGCCATACACCCGTCCCAGACGGTCGTCTTAAACAAGCGTCATAGACAAGCGTTTAAGACACCCGTATAGTTCCCGGCATGACGAACCCCAGCACCCGTGCCGGGCGCAAGGAATGGACGGCCTTCGCGGTCCTCCTCCTGCCCCTCCTCCTGGTCTCGATGGACGTCTCCGTCCTCTTCTTCGCCGTGCCGGCCATCACCAGGGACCTGGCCGCGACCAGCACCCAGCAGTTGTGGATCTTCGACAGCTATGCCTTCGCCCTGGCCGGGCTGCTGATCACGATGGGATCGCTCGGCGACCGGATCGGCCGCCGCAAGCTCCTGCTGCTGGGCGCCACCGCCTTCGGCGCCGCCTCGGTCGCGGCGGCCTACGCGCAGAACGCCGAGATGCTCATCGCGGCACGCTTCGTCCTGGGCATAGGCGGCGCGACGCTGATGCCCAGCACGATGGGGCTGGTGCGCAACATGTTCCAGGACGAAGCACAGCGCACGAAGGCCGTCGGCATCTGGTCCGGCGCCATGGCCGGTGGCATCGCGCTCGGTTCGGTGCTCGGCGGGGTCATGCTGGAGCACTTCTGGTGGGGCTCGGTCTTCCTGATCAACGTCCCGGCGATGCTGCTCCTGCTGGTCTTCGTGCCCCTGCTGGTACCCGAGTTCAAGGACCCCCGGCCCGGCCGGTTCGACCTGTTGAGCGTGTTCCTGTCGATGGGCGCGATCCTGCCCGTCGTCTACGGCGTCAAGCGAATGGCGGCCGACGGCTTCACCACCACGCTCCTGCTCTGCGTCCTGGCCGGCCTGGTGCTCGGCGCGGCCTTCGTCCTCCGTCAGCGCGGCACCCGTGACGCCATGATCAGCCGCGAGCTGTTCCGCCACCGCGCCTTCGGAGCGGGCATCGCGCTCAACACCCTGGCGATGTTCGGCATGATGGGCTCCACCTACTTCACCACGCAGTACCTCCAGTCGGTGCTGGGCAAGGGCCCGCTGGAGGCGGCGCTGTGGGGCACGCTCCCCTCGCTCGCCGTGGGCGCCGCCGGACCGATGGCCACCGTCGTGGCCCAGAAGACGAACAGGGCCTATGTGATAGCCGCTGGCTTCCTCATCGCGGCCGCCGGCTTCGCGGTCCTCCTGGGCTCCGGCACGGACTCACTGGTCCTCACGCTGGTGGCCTGCGCGGTCATCGCCTGCGGCATCGTCACCGTGATGGCCCTCGTCTCCGACATGGCGCTCGGCTCCGCCCCGGCGGAGAAGGCCGGTTCGGCCGCCTCCCTGGTGGAGGCCGGCCAGGAGTTCGGCGGCGCCCTGGGCATGGCCGCCTTCGGAAGCGTCGGCATGGCGGTCTACCGCCACGACGTCACCCGGGACGCCCCCGCCGGACTGCCGCACGAGGCGCTGCGGTCGGCGCGCGAGACCCTGGTGGGAGCCGTGACGACGGCCACCGGCCTGCCCGGCCGGACGGGCGGGGCGCTGGTGGCCGCGGCCCGCGACGCGTTCGTCCACGGGATGCACGTCGCCGCCGTCGGCGCCACGGCCGTCCTGGCCCTGGGCGCGGCCGTCGCGGTGACCGCGCTGCGGGATGGCCGCGACAGGGCGGAGCGGCCCCACGAGGAGCCGCTGGTCACCGCCGGCCACTGACGGACCGGCGATCTCAGCGGCGCCCCTCCCGAGGGGGGCGCCGCTCCGGCATGCGCGGGGCCAGCCCGTCGAGCAGCCGGGCCAGCCCGAACTCGAGCACCGCGTCGAGGCCCAGACCGATGCCGAGGAACCGTTCGTCGACCGCCTCCTCCAGGTCGACGGCGATACCGCGGACGAAGGCGGCGAGCGTGACGGCCGTACGCAGCGACTCGGCCGCGCCGAGCCCCCGTTCCACGGCGGGGGCGACGGTCCACTCCAGCAGCCCCAGCGCGTTCGGGGACAGCAACAGCCCGGTGGTGGACACCGACTTCGCGAGCCACGGGTGACGGCGGTAGAGCGCCCACTGCACGCGGGCCGACACCTCCAGCCGCGCCCGCCAGCCGTCCGGCGCGTACGCCGGTACCCGGGCCTCGCCGAAGACGGTGTCCGCCATCAGCGTGACCAGCTCGTCCTTGCCGGGAACATGGCGGTACAACACCATGGTGCCGACGCCGAGTTCGGCGGCGACGGCGCGCATGGAGAGGGCGCCGGTGCCGCCCGCGTCGGCGACGGCGATCGCCACGCGTACGACGCGGTTCCGGGTGAGCGCCGGGGCCGGCTCCCGGTGCCGGCCCCGGCGGGGCGGGGCCGGCACCACGACGGTGCCGACGCCCGGCACCGCTCGCACCAGGCCCTCCTGCCGTAACACGGCGAGGGCCTTGGTGGCGGTGGCCAGGGCCACCCCCCACTCCTCGGTGATCCCACGGGTGGACGGGACCCGCTCGCCCGCGCGGAGTTCGCCGGAGGCGATGCGGGCGCGGAGTTCCGCGGCGACGCGGAGATATGGGGGTACGGCGCCCATAGGGCGAGGTTAGCTTTCGGCTCGCCGCCGGTGGGGGTTTTCCCACGCGGGGTTCCGCCGGCTTTCGGATGCCCGCCGGTGGGGGTTTCCCGCGCCTGGCGGCGCGGGGTGGGTGGTGCGGCCCGGTGGTCCGGTTTGTGCCCACCCGTTCCGCCCTGCGGAACGCCTGCCCACAAACCCGCGGGTCAGGCCGTCAGGTCCACCGCCCGGCCCGAGGCCGCGCCGATCTCCTGGGCGATCTCCGCGAGCACAGAGGCCGGCACCGACTCGTCGACCGTCAGGGCGACCAGCGCCTCCCCGCCCTCCGTCGCCCGCGACACCTGCATCCCCGCGATGTTGATCCCCGCCTCACCGAGGATCCGCCCCAACGTGCCCACGACACCCGGCCGGTCGACGTACCGCAGGAACGCCATGTGGTCGGCGAGCGTCAGATCCACATCGTGCTCACCCACGGCCACGATCTTCTGGAGGTTCTTCGGCCCGGCCAGCGTGCCGGAGATCGACACCTCGCCACCCCCCGCGAGCGTGCCGCGCACGGTGACCACGTTCCGGTGGTCCGGCGACTCCGAGCCCGTCGTCAGCCGCACCTCGACACCCCGCTCCTGCGCGAACAGCGGCGCGTTGACGTACGAGACGGTCTCGTCGACGACGTCCTCGAACACGCCCTTGAGCGCGGACAGTTCGAGCACCTTCACATCGTGCTGGGTGATCTCCCCGTACACCTCGACGTCGAGCCGCACCGCGACCTCGCCCGCCAGCGCGGTGAAGATCCGGCCGAGCTTCTCGGCCAGCGGCAGCGCCGGCTTGACGTCCTCGGCGATCACACCACCCTGCACATTGACGGCGTCCGGCACCAGCTCACCCGCCAGAGCCAGCCGCACCGACTTGGCGACGGCGATGCCGGCCTTCTCCTGGGCCTCGCCCGTGGAGGCGCCCAGGTGCGGCGTGGCCACGACGCTGTCGAACTCGAAGAGCGGCGAGTCGGTGCACGGCTCGGACGCGTACACGTCCAGGCCCGCGCCCGCGACCCGCCCCTCCTTCAGCGCGGCGGCCAGCGCCACCTCGTCCACGATGCCGCCGCGCGCGGCGTTGACGATCCGCACCGACGGCTTGACCTTGCGCAGCGCCTCGTCGCCGATGAGCCCCAGCGTCTCGGGCGTCTTGGGGAGGTGGACGGTGATGAAGTCGGAGACCTTGAGCAGCTCGTCCAGCGACAGCAGCTTGACGCCCATCTGGGCGGCGCGCGCGGGCTGTACGTACGGGTCGTAGGCGACGACCTTCATGCCGAAGGCGGACATCCGCTGCGCGACGAGCACACCGATGCGGCCCAGCCCCACCACGCCCAGCGTCTTCTCGGAGAGCTCGACGCCGGTGTACTTCGACCGCTTCCACTCGCCGTTCTTCAGCGCGGCGTTGGCCTGCGGGATGTTGCGGGCGGTGGCGACGAGCAGACCGCAGGCGAGCTCGGCGGCGGTGACGATGTTGGAGGTCGGCGCGTTGACGACCATCACACCGGCCTTGGTGGCGGCGGAGACGTCGACGTTGTCCAGGCCGACGCCGGCGCGCGCGATGACCCGCAGCCGCTTCGCCGCGGCGATGGCCTCGGCGTCGAGCCGGGTGGCGGAGCGCACCAGGACGGCGTCCACGTCGGCGAGGGCGGGCAGCAGCTGCGCGCGGTCGGCGCCGTCGCAGTGCCGGATCTCGAAGTCCGGCCCGAGGGCGTCGACGGTGGCGGGAGAGAGCTCTTCGGCGATGAGTACGACGGGCTTGTGTGCCGGGATACGAGTGCTCACGTGGTCTCAGTCCTCACTAGTCCTTCGCGGACGGCCGTCCCGACGGCCGAAGGCGGTGAAGGGGGCAGCCGCGTGGAAGACGCACGACGCTGTGAGCCTGACGCGTTGTGCTCCGCAGTGTATCGGTGAGGAGGACCCCGCCTCGCTCCGTTGCGTAAACGTCACTCGTTGCCGCTGTACGCGATGGACAAAGCCGGGGACGAAGCGGGAACACAGCGGGGGACAAAGCGGGCGGTGCCGGGCCGGGGTTCCCGGCCCGGCACCGCCCGGAAGGACTACTCCTTGTCGTCCACCCAGCTCATCAGCTTGCGCAGCTTCTTGCCGGTGGTCTCCAGGAGGTGGTCCTGGTCGGCCTTCTTGTACTCGTTGTACTTGGGCAGACCGGCCTGGTACTCCTTCATCCAGTTGTTGGCGAAGGTGCCGTCCTGGATCTCGCCGAGCACCTTCTTCATCTCGGCCTTGGTGGCGTCGTTGACGATGCGCGGGCCGGTGACGTAGTCGCCCCACTCGGCGGTCTCGGAGACCGACCAGCGCATCTTCTCCAGGCCGCCCTCGTACATGAGGTCGACGATGAGCTTGAGCTCGTGGAGGCACTCGAAGTAGGCGATCTCCGGCTGGTAGCCGGCCTCGACCAGCGTCTCGAAGCCGGCCTTCACCAGCGCCGAGGCGCCGCCGCAGAGGACGGCCTGCTCGCCGAAGAGGTCGGTCTCGGTCTCCTCGGTGAAGGTCGTCTTGATGACGCCGGCGCGGGTGCCGCCGATGGCCTTGGCGTAGGACAGCGCGAGCTTGAAGGCGTCACCGCTCGCGTCCTGCTCGACGGCGGCGATGCAGGGCACGCCGCGCCCCTCCTCGTACTGACGGCGCACCAGGTGGCCGGGGCCCTTGGGGGCGACCATGCAGACGTCGACGCCGGCCGGGGGCTTGATGAAGCCGAAGCGGATGTTGAAGCCGTGGCCGAAGAAGAGGGCGTCGCCGTCCTTGAGGTTGTCCTTGACGGACTCCTCGTAGACCTTGGCCTGGATCGGGTCCGGGACCAGGATCATGATGACGTCGGCCTCGGCGGCGGCCTCGGCGGGGGTGACGACGCGCAGGCCCTGCTCCTCGGCCTTCGCCTTGGACTTCGAGCCCTCGTGGAGGCCCACGCGGACGTCGACGCCCGAGTCGCGCAGGGACAGCGCGTGGGCGTGGCCCTGGCTGCCGTAGCCGAGAACCGCGACCTTACGGCCCTGGATGATGGACAGATCGGCGTCGTTGTCGTAGAAGAGCTCGGCAGCCACGTGGGATATCTCCTTGATTCCGGTGTTCCGGTGGTACGGCCCACCGTATGACGGGTGTGCGGGGATGAGGTTTCGGGGGATCGGTATTCGGAATACCGAAAGACTGAATCAGGCGGGCTGAATCAGGCGGAGCGGTCGAGGGCGCGCAGGCTGCGGTCCGTGATGGACCGCGCGCCACGCCCTATCGCGATGGTCCCGGACTGGACCAGCTCCTTGATGCCGAAGGGCTCCAGCATCTTGAGCATCGCGCCGAGCTTGTCGCTGCCGCCGGTGGCCTCGATGGTGACGGCCTCCGGGGAGACGTCGACGGTCTTGGCGCGGAACAGCTGGACGATCTCGACGATCTGGGAGCGGGTCTCGTTGTCCGCGCGGACCTTCACCAGGACGAGTTCGCGCTGGATGGCGGCGCTGTCCTCCAGCTCCACGATCTTCAGCACGTTGACGAGCTTGTTGAGCTGCTTGGTGACCTGTTCCAGGGGCAGCGACTCGACGTTGACGACGATGGTGATGCGGGAGATGTCGGGGTGCTCGGTCACGCCGACGGCGAGGGAGTCGATGTTGAAACCGCGGCGGGAGAACAGCGCGGCGACTCTGGCGAGGATGCCGGGGGTGTTCTCCACCAGGACGGAGAGCGTGTGCTTGGTCATGGGGTCGGCCTCGTGAGCCTCTCGTCTCGTGGGGCGGTGGCGGTCGGTCGTCGTGGCGGTCAGTCGTCGTCGATGCCGTCGAAGTCCGGGCGGACGCCGCGCGCGGCGAGGATCTCGTCGTTGGAGGTGCCGGCGGCGACCATCGGCCAGACCATGGCGTCCTGGTGGACGATGAAGTCGACGACGACGGGACGGTCGTTGATGGCGTTGGCCTCGGCGATGACCTTGTCCAGGTCGGCGGGGTCCTCACAGCGCAGGCCCACGCAGCCCATCGCCTCGGCGAGCTTGACGAAGTCCGGCACCCGGGTCCCGGCACACGGCTCCGTGGCGGAGCCCTCGGCGGTGCCGCCGTTGGACACCGCGGGGCCGGTGTGGAGCACGGTGTTGGAATACCGCTGGTTGTAGAAGAGGGTCTGCCACTGGCGGACCATGCCCAGCGCGCCGTTGTTGATGATGGCGACCTTGATGGGGATGTCGTTGAGCGCGCAGGTGACCAGCTCCTGGTTGGTCATCTGGAAGCAGCCGTCCCCGTCGACGGCCCAGACCGTGCGGTCCGGGGCGCCGGCCTTGGCGCCCATCGCGGCGGGCACCGCGTAGCCCATCGTGCCCGCGCCGCCGGAGTTGAGCCAGGTGCGGGGCTGTTCGTAGTGGATGAAGTGGGCGGCCCACATCTGGTGCTGGCCGACGCCCGCCGTGAAGATGGTGTCCTTCGGGGCGAGCTCGCCGATGCGCTGGATGACCTGCTGGGGGGCGAGGCTGCCGTCGCCGGGCTGCTCGTAGCCCAGCGGGTAGGTGTCGCGCCAGCGGTTGAGGTCGGTCCACCAGTCGGCGTAGTCGCACGCGTGGCCGTCGGCCTGCTCCGCCTGGACGGCCACGATCAGATCGGCCAGCACCTCCCGGGCGTCGCCGACGATGGGCACGTCCGCGGTGCGGTTCTTGCCGATCTCGGCCGGGTCGATATCGGCGTGGACGATCTTCGCGTGGGGTGCGAAGGAGTCCAGCTTGCCGGTGACCCGGTCGTCGAAGCGCGCGCCGAGCGCGACGATCAGGTCCGCCTTCTGGAGGGCGGTGACGGCGGCGACCGAGCCGTGCATACCGGGCATGCCCAGGTGCTGCGGGTGGCTGTCGGGGAAGGCGCCCAGCGCCATCAGCGTCGTGGTCACGGGGGCGCCGGTCAGCTCGGCGAAGACCTTCAGCTCGGCCGTGGCCTCGGCCTTGAGCACGCCGCCGCCGACGTAGAGGACGGGGCGCCGCGCCTGGGTGATCAGCTTGGCGGCCTCGCGGATCTGCTTGGCGTGCGGCTTGGTGACGGGCCGGTAGCCGGGCAGGTCGGTGTGGGGGGGCCAGGAGAAGACCGTCCGGGCCTGGAGGGCGTCCTTGGCGATGTCGACGAGCACCGGTCCGGGGCGGCCGGTGGAGGCGACGTGGAACGCCTCGGCGATGGTCCGCGGGATCTCGGCCGGGTCGGTCACCAGCCAGTTGTGCTTGGTGATCGGCATGGTGATGCCGCAGATGTCCGCCTCCTGGAAGGCGTCCGTGCCGATGGACTTGGAGGTGACCTGGCCGGTGATGGCCACCAGCGGCACCGAGTCCATATGGGCGTCGGCGATCGGGGTCACGAGGTTGGTGGCCCCCGGACCCGAGGTCGCCATGCACACCCCGACCTTCCCGGTGGCCTGGGCGTAGCCCGTGGCGGCGTGGCCGGCGCCCTGCTCGTGACGGACGAGGACGTGGCGGACCTTCGAGGAGTCCATCATCGGGTCGTACGCCGGCAGGATCGCGCCGCCCGGGATGCCGAAGACGATCTCGGCGCCCACCTCCTCCAGCGACCGGATGAGGGACTGCGCGCCCGTGACGTGCTCGACGGTGGCGGGCTGCTGTGCCGCGCCGCTGCGGGGCCGCGGCTGCGGATGATGGTGGGCCCCGTTGGCCTGCTCTGTCATCGACATTCTCTTCTCGAAGGCTTTGGTTCGACGGTTTCGACGGATGACCGGGTGATTCGGAAAACAAAAAACCCCTCGTGCCGTGAGGCAAGCGAGGGGAGCGCGCCGGGGTGGTCAGCAGGGCCTCATGGGCGGCCTGCTTCAGCCGACGCGCTGTCCAAGTACGAGAATTCGGGTGCGCATGGGATCGACCCTCCCTCTGGTGCACCTGAGGTGTCAAGTGGGTGGGACGGGCGTCTCATTATTTGAGCGCAATGGAGCATGGGCGAGGGCTCCCGCGCCACCCGCCACTCCGGAGCGTACGGGCAGGGCGCCCCCGACGAGCACCTGGATTCCGCCGTCCGTGGGATCACCCGGAAGGGTGGCGGGCAGGGTGTCGGGGGCCAGGTCCGGCAGGGGGTACGGGCCCCGGTCGAGGGCGTGCCGCAGCCGGTGCTCGTCGAGCGCGCCGGCGAAGGCCATGCCCTGGCCGTGGGTGCAGCCCATGGCGAGCAGGACGCGGGCCTGCTCCAGGTCGTCCACGCCGTCGGCGACGGACTGCATGCCGAGGTCCCCGGCGATGCGGAGCAGCCCGGCGGTGATCTTGTGGAGGCGGGCGGATTCGGCCACTCCGTCGACGAGGCCGCGATCGAGCTTGAGGACGTCGATGGGGAGGCGGCGCAGGGCGCTCATGGCGGCGTAGCCGGTGCCGAAGCCGTCGAGCGCGATGCGGACGCCGAAGCGGCGCAGGGAGACCAGCCGGCGCTCCAGCTCGTCGAGGGGGACGCGTGGATCGCTGCCGGAGAGCTCCAGTACCAGCGATCCGGAGGGCAGCCCATGGCGGAGGATGAGGGCCTCGACGTTCTTGGGGGGCAGCGACTTGTCCAGCAGCCGGGCGGCGGACATCCGGACGTGCACGGGGACGGCGTGGCCCGCGAGGCGGCGCCGGCCGGCCTGCTCTGCGGCCCGCTCCAGCGTCCAGCGGCCGAGCTCGGCGGTGCGGGCGCTCTCGTCGACCCGGTCCATTTCGGCCACGCGGAGGAACTCGTCCGGGGTGAAGAGGATGCCCTGGGCGGAGCGCCAGCGGGCCTGGGCGCCGACGGCGGTGATCCGGCCGGTGGCCAGCTCGACGACCGGCTGGTGGAGGAGGGCGAACTCGCCGTCGTGGAGCGCGGTGCGCAGCCGGCTGGCGAGCTCGGTGCGGCGCACCACGTCGGCCTGCATCTGGGGGGCGTAGAGCTCGACGCGGCCCTTTCCGGCCTGCTTCGCCCGGTACATGGCGAGGTCGGCGTTGCGCATGAGGGTGCCGGGGGTGATGTCGGGCTCGGCGAAGGCGACGCCGATGCTGGCGGCGACGCGCACTTCGGTGCCGCCCTCGACCAGATAGGGCTGGGAGAGGGTGAGCCGCAGCCGGTCGGCGACCTCCAGGATGCGGTACTCGCGGGCGGCGGGGTCGCGGGTGCCGTCGCCGATGATGAGGGCCGCGAACTCGTCGCCGCCGAAGCGGGCGGTGGAGTCCCCGGCGCGCACCGAGTCCTGGAGCCGGCGGGCGGCCTGGATCAGCAGTTCGTCGCCCGCCTGGTGGCCGACGGTGTCGTTGACGGCCTTGAAGCCGTCGAGGTCGATGAAGAGCACGGCGGTGCCGGCGTCGGTGACTCTCCGGCCGGCGAGCGCCTGCTGGACGCGCTTGGTGAACAGGGCGCGGTTGGGCAGGTCGGTGAGCGGGTCGTGTTCGGCGGTGTGCTGCAACTGGGCCTGGAGCCGGACCCGTTCGGTGACGTCGCGGCTGTTGAAGATCAGGCCGCCGTGGTGGCGGTTGACGGTGGACTCGACGTTGAGCCAGTCGCCGCTGCCGGAGCGGAAGCGGCACTCGATGCGGGTGGTGGGCTCCTCGGCGGGCGGCGCGGCCAGGAAACGGCGCACCTCGTGGACGACGCGGCCCAGGTCCTCGGGGTGGATGAGCGAGGCCAGCTCGGAGCCGACGAGCTCCTCCGCGTCGCGCCCGTAGACCCCGGCGGCGGCCGGGCTGACGTAGCGCAGTATCCCGGTGGGCGCGGCGATCATGATGACGTCGCTGGAGCCCTGCACCAGGGAGCGGAAGTGGTTCTCCTTCTGCGCCAGTTCCTGGGTGAGGGAGATGTTGTCGAGCAGCATGATGCCCTGGCGTACGACGAGCGCCAGGACGACCGTGCAGCCCGTGAAGAGGACGACGCGGTCGACGTGGTGGCCATCGAGGACGTTGTAGAGGATGCCCAGGGTGCAGACGGCGGCCGCGAGGTACGGGGTGAGGGCGGCGAGGGAGCCGGCGATGGGCCGGCCGGCGGGTGGGGCCGGCGGGCGGCCGGGGCGGGCGCCGCTCTCGCGCTCCTCCCGGGCGACCCAGGGCGCGTAAGCCATCAGCATGTAGCCCGCGAACCAGCCGGCGTCGAGGATCTGCCCGGAGCGGTAGTTGGCCTGGAGCAGCGGCGAGGTGAACAGGGCGTCGCACAGGACGGTCAGGGCGAGGGCCGCGATGGCGGTGTTGATGGCGGAGCGGTTGGCCGAGGAGCGCTTGAAGTGGAGCGCCAGCACCATGGACACCAGGACGATGTCCAGCAGCGGATAGGCGAGCGAGAGCGCGGCGTGGGCGACGGTCTCGCCCGCGAAGTGCGCGGTGTGCGCGAGGGCCAGGCTCCAGGAGAGGGTCAGCAGCGAGCCGCCGATCAGCCAGGAGTCCAGCCCGAGACAGACCCAGCCGGCCCGGGTGACCGGACGGCGGGCGAGCACCAGCAGGCCGATGATGGCGGGCGGCGCGAAGAGCAGGAAGCAGAAGTCGGCCGGGGACGGGCTCGGCACCTGCCGGCCGAGCACCACCTCGTACCAGCCCCAGACGAAGTTGCCGAAGCCCGCCATGGCGGACGAGGCGGCGAACAGCAGCCAGGCGGGGCGGAACCGGGTGCTGCGGGTCCGCCCGTACCAGAAGCAGGAGGTCGCGGCGAGGCCGGCGGCGCCGCTCAGCCCGAAGTCGCCCATGGTGGCGGCGAGCTCGGGCGATCCCCAGCCGAGGGCCGCGCCCGTCGCGTAGCCCCCGCAGACGATGGCGAGGAGGAGCTGCGGGAGCACGCCCGGCCCCCCGGCGGGGGCGGGCCGGCGCGGGAGCGCCGCTCCGGGGGCGCTCACCGCGCCGCCGCCCTCAGCGGACCGAACAGGGGGAGCCGCGGGAGCGCGGCGGCCGGGCGGCGGACCCGCGGCGGGCGCGGCCGCCGGAGAAGCTGTGATCGGTGACCCCGTCGCGTCGGGTAGATCGTCCATTGGCCGTCCATCGCCCGTCGCCCCCCTCGAGTTCCGGTCCTTCGCCGCCCCCGTGCCGTGCGTGGAGCGGCCCCCGTCGGGACGATACACCAGAGTCGTCACTCAGGGACATAGCTCATATACATAGCGTAACCAGCTGACGGATTACGGATACGCAGCGCATCCAAACGCTGCCTCTGCGTGGTACCGGTCCGTGACGACTACGCCGTGGCTACGACATTCCGCAGAGGCTCGTCCAGCACGAATCTGGCCAGTTGATCGCGCAAGAGGGCCTTGGCCCGGGGCAGATAGGCCGAAGAGGGCCCACCCACATGGGGGGTGATCAGCACTCCGGGCGCCTTCCAGAGCGGGTGCCCGGCGGGCAGCGGCTCGGGGTCGGTGACGTCCAGGGCGGCGGTCAGCCGGCCGCTCTCCAGCTCGGCCAGGAGCGCCCCGGTGTCCACGACGCCGCCCCGGGCGACGTTCACCAGGAGCGCGCCGTCCTTCATCCGGGCCAGGAAGCGGGCGTCGGCCAGCCGCGCGGTCTCGGGGGTGAGGGGCGTCGAGAGGATCACCACATCGGCGTCGGGCAGCAGTTCCGGCAGGGCCGCCACCGGGTGGACCGGACCGCGTGCTGCCACGCGCGGAGAGCGCGCGACGCGCACGACCCGCGCGCACTCAAAGGGCGCGAGCCGGTCCTCGATGGCGGCGCCGATCGAGCCGTAGCCGACGATGAGCACCGACCTGTCGGCGAGCGCCGGGCGCAGCTCCGGCCGCCACTCCCCCGCGTCCTGCGCCCGGACGAAGCCGGGCACGCCCCGGAGCGCGGCGAGCGTCAGGGTCAGGGCCAGCTCGGCGGTGCTCGCGTCGTGCAGCCCGCGCGCGTTGCACAGCCGGGTGCCGGACGGCAGCGAGGGCAGCTCCGGCAGCAGGTCCTCCACACCGGCGGTGAGCGCCTGGACGACCCGCACCCCGCTCATCCGCGACAGCGGCCGGATCGACACTTCGGTGCCCTTCATGTACGGAACGCAGTAGAAGGCGCAACGGGCGGGATCGGTGGGGAAGTCGGGACCGCCGTCCCAGTGGGCGTACTCCAGGCCCCGGGGCAGGTCGTCGATCTCCTCCGGGGGAATCGGCAACCAGACCAGGGGGCGCGCGGCGGAACCGCTGTGATCTGCACTCATGTCTGGAGGCTATGCGAAGGGGCCCCGACACCAGAGGTTAGTTTGGGGGCGAGGAACGGGAGGGGAACCGCGGGTGGAGCGCAGGACAATCGGTGCGACGGCGCTCGAGGTGGGCGCGATCGGCCTGGGGTGCATGCCGATGCACTGGGCGTACACCGCCTCCCAGCAGAGCGGGGAGGGCGCGCTGCGCACGGTCCACGCGGCCCTGGACGCCGGCGCCAGCCTCCTGGACACGGCCGACATGTACGGGCCGTTCACCAATGAGCTGCTGGTGGGGCGGGTGCTGCGGGAGCGGCGCGCGGAGGCGTTCATATCGACCAAGTGCGGGCTGCTGGTGGGCGATCAGCACGTCGTCGCCAACGGCCGTCCGGGCTATGTGAAACGGGCGTGCGACGCCTCGCTGCGCCGGCTCCAGACCGATGTCATCGACCTCTACCAGCTCCACCGCCCCGACCCCGAGATACCCGTCGAGGAGACCTGGGGCGCCATGGCCGAGCTGGTCGCGGCGGGCAAGGTACGGGCGCTGGGCTGGTGCGCCATCGACGCGCGGGCCCGGCGCAGGTTCGGCTCCTCGGCCGGGGCCCGGACGGGGATGTACGACACGACGATCGCCCAGCTGGAGCGGGTGCAGCAGGTCTTCCCGGTCAGCTGTGTCCAGGCGGAGCTGTCGGTCTGGTCGCGGGAGGCGCTGGACCGGCTGGTGCCGTGGCTGTCCTCGCGGGGGGTGGGGCTGCTGGCCGCGATGCCCCTGGGGAATGGTTTCCTCAGTGGCACCCTCACTCCCGGTCAGGGCTTCGAGCCGGATGACCTGCGGGCCCGTCACCCGCGCTTCACGGCGGAGATGATGGCCGCCAATCAGCCGATCGTCGCGGGCCTGCGGCGTGTCGCCGAGCGGCACGACGCCACGGCGGCGCAGGTGGCCCTGGCCTGGGTGCTGGCGCAGCACCGGCACGTGGTGCCGGTGCCGGGCACGAAGAAGGCCGCGTGGGCGGTGGAGAACGCGGCGGCCGCCGGACTGCGGCTGACCGCCGAGGACTTGGCGGAGATCACGGCGCTGCCCCAGGCGATGGGGTCCTGGTACTGACGGGGTGTATCAAGGAGGGGTGTCCCACTCACCCGAGAGGAACCCTTTCAGCCGAGAGGAACCTTTTGCCGTGCACCTCCCCGGACCACACCCCCTCCCCACGCCACGACGCGTCCCTCGCCGTGCCGCCGCCACCGTGGCGCTGGCGCTCTCCTCGCTGCTGATCGTCACGGGCTGCTCGGACGGCTCGTCCTCCGGCGGGTCCGGCACGCCCTCCCGTACGGGCGGGGGCGGAGCGCCCGCCGAGGGCTCCGCCGAGGCCGTCCGCACGGTCACCGGCAAACTGGACTCGCCGTGGGGCGTGGCCCCGCTGCCGGACGGCGATCTGCTGGTCGGTTCGCGGAACACCGGCCGGATCGTCCGGGTCGCGGCGAAGGACGGGCGGCAGAGCCCGCTCGGCACCGTCCCGGGCGTCGCGGCGGCGGGCGAGGGCGGGCTGCTGGGCCTGGCCCTCTCCCCCGGCTACGCCTCCGACCATCTGCTTTACGCCTACTTCACGACGGATTCGGACAATCGCGTCGCCCGGCTGCCGGTCGACGAGAAACGGCCGGAGGGACAGCGGCTCGGCGCGCCGGACACGATCCTGCGCGGCATCCCCAAGGGACAGATCCACAACGGTGGCCGGATCGCGTTCGGCCCCGACGGGATGCTCTACGCCGGCACGGGCGAGGCGGGGCTGCGCGACCCCGCCCAGGACAAGGGCTCGCTCGGCGGCAAGATCCTGCGGATGACCCCCGACGGCCGCCCGGCCCCCGGCAACCCCTTCCCGGACTCGCTCGTCTACAGCTACGGCCACCGCAATGTGCAGGGCCTGGCCTGGGACGCGGACAAACGGCTGTGGGCCTCGGAGTTCGGCCAGGACACCTGGGACGAGCTCAACCTCGTCGAGCCGGGCCGGAACTACGGCTGGCCCGTGGCCGAGGGGAAGGCGCGCAGGGCGGGCCTGACGGACCCCGTGGAGCAGTGGAAGCCCGCCGACGCCTCCCCCAGCGGGCTCGCCTACGCGGCGGGCTCCCTGTGGATGGCCGGACTGCGCGGCGAACGGCTGTGGCGGATCCCGCTCCGCGGCGCCGCGCCCGCCGCCGCCCCGCGGGCCTTCCTCAAGGGGAACTACGGGCGGCTGCGCACGGTTGTTCCAACGGGCGACGGCGGGCTGTGGCTGACGACGAGCAACACCGACGGACGGGGCCGGCCGGCGGCCGACGACGACCGGCTGCTGCGGCTGAAGGTGACCTGAGGGTCGCCTGGCGGCCGCTGAAGGGACCGACATGTTCAACGTCTTCGAGGAGCTGTTCAGCCCCGGGCGCGCGCACACCGAGGAGGAACGGAACCGGCTGGAGCTCACCCGCGAGGACGTCGGCGACGGGGACCCGGGCGCGGGCCCGATAGACCTCGACTCCGGCGTCGTGGTCGTCCGGCCCCGGCACTCCGGTCAGGCGACGACGACGTCCTCGTCCACCTGAGCGCCGGCGGTGAGCCCCCGCGCGTGCAGAAGGGCGAGGGGGTCGTCCTCGCGCGGCCCCGCGAAGGCCGCCGCCACCGGCTCCACCGGCTCGGGCGCCTCGGGTGCCTCGGGCGGCTCGATGCTGATGCGCGGCAGGGCGCGGTCCAGCCAGGCCGGCAGCCACCAGTTGGCGCCGCCCAGCATGTGCATCAGGGCCGGGACCAGCAGCGTCCGCAGGACGAAGGCGTCCAGGGCCACCGCGGCGGCCAGGCCGATCCCGAACATGGCGATCACCCGGTCGCCGCTCAGGACGAAGGCCAGGAAGACCGAAATCATGATCACGGCCGCCGAGTTGATCACCCGGCTGGTCTCCGCCAGGCCCACACGGACGGCCCGGCGGTTGTCCCGGGTGGCCAGCCACTCCTCGTACATCCGGCTGACCAGGAACACCTGGTAGTCCATCGACAGCCCGAACAGCACCGAGACCATGACCACCGGCAGGAACGGCTCGATCGGGCCCGCGCCGCCGAGACCCAGCGGCTCGCTGCCCCAGCCCCACTGGAAGACGGCGACGATCAGGCCGAAGGAGGAGGCCACGGCCGCGATGTTCATCGCGGCGGCCTTCAGCGGTATGCCGATACTGCGGAAGGCCAGCAGGAGCAGCAGACAGCCCAGCCCCACCACGGTCCCCACGAACACCGGCAGCTTGCCGAGGATGACCGCGGCGAAGTCGTCGTACGCCGCCGTCATGCCGCCCACGCGGACGTCCAGGCCGGTGCCCTCGGTGGCCTTGGGCAGCACGGTCGTGCGGAGCCGGTCGACGAGGTCGCTGGTGGCGCGGGACTGCGGGGACGTCGTGGGCACGACGGTGATGACGCCCGTGCCACCGCTGCCGCTGAGGACCGAGGGGGTCACGGAGGCGACGCCGGGGGTGTGGCGGAGGGTGTCCGGCAGCTTGTTGAAGGCGAGGCTGTCGGCGGCGCTGCCGAGGGGCGCGACGAGCGTCAGTGGCCCGTTGACGCCGGGGCCGAAGCCGTGGCCCAGCATGTCGTAGGCCTGGCGGGTGGTGGACCCGGCCGGGTTGTTGCCCTGGTCGGAGGTGCCGAGGTGGAGGGAGAGCGTCGGGAGGGCCAGGATCAGCATCACGGCGGCGGCCGCCGCGCCCAGCAGCTTCGGGTGGCGCTCGACGCAGGCCGACCAGCGGGCGGCCAGACCCGTGGGGTGCTCCTCCCGGGGACCCTCGTGCGCGAGACGGCGGCGCTCACGGCGGCCGAGGGCGCGGGGGCCTATCAGCCCCAGCAGGGCGGGCAGCAGGGTGACGGAGGCTGCGACGGTGAGGACGACGGTCAGCGAGGCGGCTATCGCCACGCCGTTGAGGAAGCCCAGGCGCAGGATGAGCATCCCCAGCAGGGCCACGCAGACGGTTCCGCCGGCGAAGACCACGGCGCGCCCGGTCGTGGCGACCGCCCGTTCCGCCGCGACGGCCACGGGCAGCCCCTGCCGGAGCCCCTTGCGGTGGCGGGTGACGATGAACAGGGCGTAGTCGATGCCGACCCCGAGGCCGATGAGCGTGCCCAGCATGGGCGCGAAGTCGGCCACCTTCATCAGATGGCCCAGCAGCACCGTGCCCATGGCGGCGGTGCCCACGCCCACCAGGGCCGTCGCTATGGGCAGCAGGCTCGCGGCGAGCGAGCCGAAGACGACGAAGAGCACCACGGCCGCGACCGCCACGCCGATGATCTCGCTGAGATGGCCGCTCGGGCTCTCGGCGCCGGCGATGCCGCTGCCGCCGAGGGCCACCTGGAGGTTGTCCGAGGCGGCCGCGCGCGCCGTCTCCACGACCCGCTTCACCTGGGCCTTGTCCGGTGCCCCGCCCTGGGCGACGAAGGTCACCGAGGCATAGGCGGTGTGCCGGTCCCGGCTGACACGGTCGGCTCCGCCGGCGGCGTAGGGGCTCTCGACGGAGGCCACGCCGGGCAGCCGGGCGATCTCGTGGAGCGTCTTCGTCATCCGCTGCTGGACGTCGTTCGCGCGGACCGTGCCCCGGTCGGTGTGCCAGACGATCTTGTCGTCGCCGCTCTCGCCGGGGAAGGCCTTCTCCAGCAGCGCGGCCGCGCGGGATGACTCCGTGCCGGGGACGCCGTAGTCGTTGGAGTAGGCGGAACCACTCAGCGTCGCCGCGACGGTGGTCCCGGCGAGGGCGACGAGCCACAGCACGATGACGGTGAAGCGGCGGCGGAGACACCACCGGGCAAGTGAGGTCATGACCTGCTTCCCGGGTTTCGCGACGATCTCGCCGGGGAGACGACCCGTGCATGTCGACCGCTGAACAGAGTGGGGATCTGGCAGAGGCCCCGCTGGGGGGCCTCCGGCCGACCACTGTGACAGCAGGAAAAGATCCTTTGTCTCTTTTGTGGGCTATACCACAAGCGGTCCGGGATTATGCCTTCGTACGCCCGGACCGGTGAGGCCGGACGACCGGGTCGGCGGCCTGGTCAAGTGGCTTGGTCGGCGGCCAGGTCAGTGGCCTGGTCAGCGGAAGCCGCGCCAGCTGTGCGCGACATCCACGACCAGGCGGTTCCCGCTCTGGAAGACCCGGAACGGCAGCCGCTCGCGGACCCCCACGGCGACCTGGGTGTCGCCCTCGAAGCTGGCGCCGAAGCGGGTGTCCTGGAAGGTGCGGTAGCCGCCGAGGTCCACCTCCGGCAGCGGCTGCCCGGCCTTCCCGTCGTACGTCCGCTGCATGGTGGCCGGGTCGTAGCTCGGCGCGGCGACCCGGACCTCCAGGATCGCGCCGCCGCGCACGGGGATGACGTCGCCCGAGCCGTCCTGCTGGAACTGGTCGACATAACGGACGTGGAAGCCGATCGGACGGCCGTTCCCGGGCCCGAGGAGGTCGAAGACGATGCGGTCGTAGCAGTCGTGGCTGCCCGTTCTGATGTCCCGCAGCGGCTTGTGCCAGGCGACGGCGCTGCCCTTGGGCAGGCTCCCCCAGTCCACGGCCGCGCACCCGGCCGCGGGCGGTGTGGCGGCCTCGCCCGCCCCCGCCGCCACGGCGCTCCCGCCCGGCGCCACCGCCATCGTCACACCCGCTCCCACCAGCAGGAACGCGGCCAGTCCCGTACGCAACCGTCGCATGGAGAACCCCCAGCCTCTCAGTGCGGGCACGCCGACCGGCCCGCTGACGGGGATCATGCCGGACCGTTTCACCCCATGAGGGGCGTACGGGCGAATTCCGGCCAACAGGGGCCGTAGCCGGTGGCGGACACGGCGACGGCCGCCCCTCCGGAGAGGGACGGCCGTCGTGACGCGTTGACGCGGGGCGTGGCGATCAGCCCTCGACGCCGAGCTTCTCCAGGATCAGCTCACGGACGCGGGCCGCGTCCGCCTGGCCGCGCGTGGCCTTCATGACCGCGCCGACGAGCGCACCCGCCGCCGCGACCTTGCCCGAGCGGATCTTGTCCGCGATGCCGGCGTTGGCCGCGATGGCCTCGTCCACGGCGGTGCCGAGCGCGCCCTCATCGGAGACGATCTTCAGACCGCGGGCCTCGACGATCTCGTCGGGCTCGCCCTCGTCGTTGACGACGTGCTTGATGACCTCACGGCCCAGCTTGTCGTTGAGCGAGCCCTCGGCGATCAGCGTCGCGATACGGGCGACCTGGGCCGGCGTGATCGGCAGCAGGCCGAGGCCGATGCCCTCCTCGTTGGCGATGCGCGACAGCTCGCCCATCCACCACTTACGGGCCGACGCGGCGTCCGCGCCCGCCTCGATCGTGGCGGCGATCAGATCGACCGCGCCCGCGTTGAGGATCGACTGCATGTCGTGCTCGGAGACGCCCCACTCCTCGCGCAGCCGGTTGCGGCGCACGCGCGGCAGCTCGGGCAGGCCCTTGCGCAGCTCCTCGACCCACTCGCGCGCGGGGGCCACCGGCACCAGGTCCGGCTCGGGGAAGTAGCGGTAGTCCTCCGCCTCCTCCTTGACGCGGCCGGACGTCGTGGAGCCGTCCTCCTCGTGGAAGTGACGGGTCTCCTGGATGATCGTGCCGCCGCCGTTGAGGACCGCGGCGTGCCGCTGGATCTCGAAGCGCGCGGCACGCTCGACGGAGCGCAGCGAGTTGACGTTCTTCGTCTCGGAGCGCGTGCCGAACTTCTCGCTGCCCTTGGGCATCAGCGAGAGGTTGACGTCGCAGCGCATCTGGCCCATCTCCATACGGGCCTCGGAGACGCCGAGCGCCTTGATGAGCTCGCGCAGCTCGGCGACGTACGCCTTGGCGACCTCGGGGGCGCGCTCACCCGCACCGGTGATCGGCTTGGTGACGATCTCGATGAGGGGGATGCCGGCGCGGTTGTAGTCCAGCAGCGAGTGCTGCGCGCCGTGGATGCGGCCGGTGGCACCGCCCACGTGGGTGGACTTGCCGGTGTCCTCCTCCATGTGGGCGCGCTCGATCTCCACGCGGAAGACCTCGCCGTCCTCCAGCTGGACGTCCAGATAGCCGTTGAAGGCGATCGGCTCGTCGTACTGGGAGGTCTGGAAGTTCTTCGGCATGTCCGGATAGAAGTAGTTCTTCCGGGCGAAGCGGCACCACTCGGCGATCTCGCAGTTCAGCGCGAGACCGATCTTGACGGCCGACTCGACGGCGATGCCGTTGACGACCGGGAGGGAGCCGGGCAGGCCGAGGCAGGTGGGGCACGTCTGCGAGTTGGGCTCGGCGCCCAGCTCGGTGGCGCACCCGCAGAACATCTTGGTCTTGGTGCCGAGCTCGACGTGCACCTCGAGCCCCATGACGGGCTCGTAGGTGGCGAGCGCCTCGTCGTACGACACCAGTTCAGTGACGGTCACGGAAAACTAACCTCTCAGTCCCTGCTCAGCCCGCGAGGACGTCGTCGCTGTTCATACGGCGCAGCTCGCGGACGAGCAGGGCGACGCCGGTGACGATGGCGGCGGCGGAGACCACCGCGTCGACGAGCTGCAGGGTGTCCTGCTCGCCGCGCGCCTTCTTGGCCTGCTTGGCGACGCTGATGGCGCCGAACAGCGTGGTGCCGATGGACAGGTACGTGCCGGCCTTGGACTTCTTGAAGCCCTTGGCCTTCTTCAGCGCGCCCGACTTGCTCTCTTCGATGCTCACAGTGCCGGTGCCTCCTCGAGAATCGGGTGGCCCCAGCGCTCGGTGAACGCGGCCTCGACCGCGGCACCGACCTTGTAGAGCCGGTCGTCCTTCATGGCGGGAGCGATGATCTGCAGACCGACCGGCATGCCGTCCTCGGGGGCGAGGCCGCAGGGCAGCGACATGGCCGCGTTGCCCGCCAGGTTGGTCGGGATGGTGCACAGGTCGGCGAGGTACATCGCCATCGGGTCGTCGACCCGCTCGCCGATCGCGAAGGCGGTGGTGGGCGTGGTCGGCGAGACGATCACGTCGACCTGCTCGAACGCCTTGTCGAAGTCGCGCGAGATGAGCGTGCGGACCTTCTGCGCCGAGCCGTAGTACGCGTCGTAGTAGCCGGAGCTGAGCGCGTAGGTGCCGAGCATCACACGGCGCTTGACCTCGGGGCCGAAGCCGGCCTCACGGGTGAGGGCGGTGACCTCCTCGGCCGACTTCGTGCCGTCGTCGCCGACCCGCAGGCCGTAGCGCATGGCGTCGAAGCGGGCCAGGTTGGAGGAGCACTCGGACGGCGCGATCAGGTAGTACGCGGCCAGCGCGAGGTCGAAGGACGGGCAGTCCAGCTCGACGATCTCGGCGCCCAGCTCCTTGAGGAGCTCGACGGACTCGTCGAAGCGCTGGAGCACACCGGCCTGGTAGCCCTCGCCTCGGAACTGCTTGACGACACCGACGCGCATACCGGCGACGGAGCCGTTGCGCGCGGCCTCGACGACCGGCGGGACCGGGGCGTCGATGGAGGTGGAGTCCAGCGGGTCGTGGCCGGCGATCACCTCGTGCAGCAGGGCCGCGTCCAGGACCGTACGGGCGCAGGGGCCGCCCTGGTCGAGGGAGGAGGAGAACGCCACCATGCCGTAGCGGGAGACCGAGCCGTAGGTGGGCTTGACGCCGACGGTGGCGGTGACGGCGGCGGGCTGGCGGATGGAACCGCCGGTGTCCGTGCCGATGGCGAGGGGGGCCTGGAAGGCCGCGAGGGCGGCGGAGGAGCCGCCGCCGGAGCCGCCGGGGATCTTGGTGAGGTCCCAGGGGTTGCCGGTGGGGCCGTAGGCGCTGTTCTCGGTGGAGGACCCCATGGCGAACTCGTCCATGTTGGTCTTGCCGAGGATGACGACGTCGGCGTCCTTCAGACGCTTGGTGAGCGTCGCGTCGTACGGCGGGATCCAGCCTTCGAGGATCTTGGAGCCGACGGTGGTGGGGACGCCCTTGGTGGTGAAGATGTCCTTCAGCGCCAGCGGGACGCCGGCCAGCGGGCCGAGCTTCTCGCCGCGCTCGCGCTTGGCGTCCACCTCGCGGGCCTGGGCGAGCGCGCCCTCGCGGTCGACGTGGAGGAAGGCGTGCACCTTCTCGTCGACGGCCTCGATGCGGGCCAGGTGGGCCTCGGTGACCTCGACGGCCGTGAGCTCGCCGGAGGCGATCTTCTCGGCGATCTCGGCCGCGGTGAGCTTGATCAGATCTGCCATCGTGGTCAGTCCTCCCCCAGGATCTGCGGCACCTTGAAACGCTGCTGCTCCTGGGCGGGGGCGCCGGAGAGCGCCTCCTGGGGGGTCAGCGACGGGCGGACGACGTCCGCGCGCATGACGTTGGTCAGGGGCAGCGGGTGGGAGGTCGGCGGTACGTCCTCGTCGGCCACATCGGAAACGCGGGCGACCGCGCCGATGATCACGTCGAGCTGTTCGGCGAAGTGGTCGAGCTCTTCGGCCTTCAGCTCCAGACGTGACAGCCGGGCGAGGTGGGCGACCTCCTCGCGCGTGATGCCAGGCATGCAGCGATCCTCAAGGGTGGGATGTATTGGGTTTCGGCCCAATCCTATGGCTCCGGCGGGTGTGCCCGCGAAACGGTTTCGCTGCCGCTGGGCCGGGTGGTCCTTTCGGGGGCTTCGGGCGGTCGGGCACCGCCGGGCTCCCCGGCGGGGGTTACCCACCGTCGCGGCGGCGGTCAGCCCCCGCCGGGGAGACCGGCGGTGCCGAAACCGCCGGGAGCCCGGGGCGTGCCGCCCGTCAGGTGACCGCGTCCTCCTCCGCCGGAGCCGACGTGGGGGCCGGGGCCGTGGCCAGGGGCTCGCGGCGGACGCCGGATTCGCGGAGGCGGAGCCAGGCCGTGGTCTCGTCCGGCGGCATCGCCGCCGCGACGAGCCAGCCCTGGACCGCGTCGCAGCCCAGATCGCGCAGCCGCTCCCAGGTCTCGTCGTCCTCGACGCCCTCGGCGACGACGAGGAGGCCCAGCGAATGGGCGAGGTCGAGGGTGCAGCGGACGATCTCGGCGTCCTCGTTGTCGATGGCGAGCCGGGCGACGAAGGAACGGTCGATCTTCAGCTCGCTGACCGGGAGGCGCCGCAGGTGGACGAGGGAGGAGTAGCCCGTGCCGAAGTCGTCGAGGGACATCTTCACGCCGTGGCCGGTGAGCCCGGCGAGCGTGTCGGCCGCGCGCTGCGGGTCCTCCAGGAGCACGTGCTCCGTTATCTCCAGCTGGAGCGCCCCGGGGGGTACGCCGTGCCGGGCGAGGCGGGCGGCGACGGAGCCGGCGAAGCCCGGGGTGTGGACGTCGCGCGGGGAGACGTTGACCGCCACGGGGACCTCCAGGCCCATGGCCCGCCACTTCGCCACCTGCCCGAGCGCGGTCTCCAGGACGTACTCCGTCAGCCGGGGCATCAGGCCCGACGACTCGGCGATCGCGATGAACTCGTCCGGGGAGACCCGGCCCCGCTCCGGGTGGACCCAGCGGACCAGGGCCTCCAGGCCCTCGACATGGCCGTCGAAGCCGACCTTGGGCTGGTAGTGGAGCTCGACCTCGCCGGCGTCCAGGGCGCGGCGCAGATCGCCGAGGAGGCCGAGCCGGTCGGGGGTGTTGCCGTCGCGGCGGGCCTCGTAGACCTCGACGCCGCTGCGGTCGCGCTTGGCCTGGTACATCGCCACGTCGGCCCGGCGGAGCAGCCCCTCCGCGTCCAGGGCGTGGTCGGGGTAGACGGCGACGCCGGCGCTGGCCTCCAGGACGAGGGTGAGCCCGTCCAGGTCGAGGGGGGAGCCGAGGTCGGCGACGAGCGTCCGGGCGACCCGCTGGGCGCTGGTGAGGGAGTCGGCGGTGGGCAGCAGCACGGCGAACTCGTCGCCGCCGAGGCGGGCGGCCTCCGCGTCCCGGGGCAGGGCGAGGCGCAGCCGTTCGGCGATCTGGAGGAGCAGCCGGTCACCGGCGAGATGACCGAGGGTGTCGTTGACCGACCGGAAGCGATCGAGGTCGATCAGGACGAGCGCGGCGCGGGTCCCGGCCCGTTCGGCCTCGTCCAGGGCGGTCCAGGTGCGTTCCAGCAGCCACTGACGGTTGGGCAGACCGGTGAGGGGGTCGCGCAGTTGTTCCTCGGCGCGGGCGCGGGCGATCCAGAGGGTGGAGTCGAGGGCGATGAGCGGGACCGCGAAGAGGGGGAGGAGGACGGGCGAGTGGTCGGCGACGACCGCGATCAGCGGGGCGATGCCGAGGAGGGCGATGCCGACGAGGGCCTGCCGCATCAGGGCGGTGCGGGCGATGCTGGTCAGCGCGGCGCGCGGGGCCATGGACCACCAGAGGAGCGCGCGGGTGACGGCGAGGTAGAGGAAGGCGGCGAGGGCGATCTTGGGGGCGGCGGAGAGCTGCCAGGTGTCGGGCAGCCAGGGGCTCTCGACGCCGGCGGTGATCCCGCAGGCGGCGAGGCCGAGCCCGGCTGCCGCGATGCCGAGGATGTCGACCGCGCCGTGGAGTAATGCCTGCCGCCACCGGTGGCGGCGGGCGGCGGCCACCAGGGTGACGACCGCGATGCTGATCAGCACGGCCGGGAGCCAGCCGTAGAGGAGCAGGACGGCCAGGGTGAGGGCGGCACCGGATCCGGTGCCGCCCCACCAGCGGTCCCGGCCGAGGGCGACCAGATGGGCGACGATGAGCGCGGTGAGGGTCGCGAGCGACCAGCCGACGGTCTGCCCCGGGAAAAGGGCCCGGCCGGAGGCGACCGCCCGCAGCACGCCTACGGAGAGCCCGAGCGCGGCCAGGGCCACGCAGACCGTCGGCAGCCCGGGCGGGGAGAGCCGCCGCGGCCGCGATGCCGGTTCGGCGCTGTCGGTGGTGGGTTTCATGCCCGTCCCTCTCACAGCCGGCGGTGCCCGCGCCACGGCAGGCGCACATCTCAACAGTAGGCCGCAGAAGGCTACGGCGGGCAGCGATCGGCAGCGGTTGCCCGAATGCGATCCGGCGTTCTGTAGCCATCTGGTACGCGCTGTAGGGGTAATGCCCACTGCCTATGCGGGCATTACTCCGCTGGGGTGGCCTCCTGGGGCACGGCCGCCTCGCGCGCCGCCTCGGGGCCTTCCTCCAGCAGCACGGTGAAACCGTCCTCTTCGAGGACCGGGACCTTCAGCTGCATCGCCTTGTCGTATTTCGAACCGGGGTTGTCACCGACGACCACGAAGTCCGTCTTCTTCGATACCGACCCGGTCACCTTCGCGCCCCGGCTCTGGAGGGCCTCCTTGGCGGCGTCCCGGGTGAAGCCCGTGAGGGTACCGGTGACGACGACGGTCAGCCCGGCGAGCGGACGCGGGCCCTCCTCCTCGCCGGCCTCCTCCTCCATCCGGACCCCGGCGGCCCGCCACTTCTCGATGACCTCGCGGTGCCAGTCCTCGGCGAACCACTCCCGGACGGCGGTGGCGATGGTGTCCGAGACGCCGTCGACGGCGGCGAGCTCCTCCTCCGTGGCCTCGGCGATCCGGTCGATCGAGCGGAACTCGCGGGCCAGCGCCACCGCGGCGACCGGGCCAACATGACGGATGGACAGGCCGTTGACGATCCGGGCCAGCGGACGCTGCTTGGCGGCCTGGATGTTCTCCAGCATGGCCAGGGCGTTCTTCTTCGGCTCGCCCTTCTGGTTGGCGAAGAAGGTGACGACCTTCTCCTTGCCCGTCTTGGGGTCGATCTTGGGCAGACCGCTGTCCTGATCCCGTACGTACGACTTGATGGGCAGCAGTTCTTCAATCGTCAGATCGAAGAGGTCACCCTCGTTGGCCACGGGCGGGGTGGCGGGCTCCAGGGGCTGGGTGAGGGCCGAGGCGGCCACATAGCCGAAGTTCTCGATGTCGAGGCACTCGCGGCCCACGAGGTAGTACAGCCGCTCACGGATCTGGCCCGGGCAGGAGCGGGCGTTGGGGCACCGGAGGTCGATGTCGCCCTCCTTCATCGGGCGCAGCCCGGTGCCGCACTCGGGGCACTCGGCGGGCATCACGAACTCCCGTTCGGTGCCGTCGCGCAGATCCACGACGGGGCCGAGGACCTCGGGGATCACATCGCCGGCCTTGCGGATGACGACGGTGTCGCCGATGAGGACGCCCTTGGCCTTGACGACCTCCTGGTTGTGGAGGGTGGCGAACTCGACCTCGGAGCCGGCGACCGTGACGGGCTCGAAGACGGCCTGCGGGGTCACCCGGCCGGTGCGGCCGACGCCGACGCGGATGTCGAGGAGCTTGGTGTTGACCTCCTCCGGCGGGTACTTCCAGGCGATGGCCCAGCGCGGGGCGCGCGCGGTGGAGCCGAGCCGGCCCTGCAGGGGGATCTCGTCGAGCTTGACGACGACGCCGTCGATCTCGTGCTCCATCGAGTGCCGGACCTTGGGCTGCCCGTAGTGGGCGATGAACTTCCGCACCTCCTCCAGCGAGCCGAAGACCTCGGCGTGCGCGGCGGTGGGCAGGCCCCACTCCCGCAGCAGCTCGTAGGCGTGCGACTGGCAGTCGATGTCGAAGCCCTCGCGGGCGCCGACGCCGTGCACCACCATGTGCAGCGGGCGGGTGGCGGTGACGCGCGGGTCCTTCTGGCGCAGCGAACCGGCCGCCGCGTTGCGCGGGTTGGCGAAGGGGGCCTTGCCCGCCTCCACCAGACGGGCGTTGAGCTCCTCGAACTTCTCCATCGGGAAGTAGACCTCGCCGCGCACCTCGACGAGGGCGGGGATCCGGTCGCCCTTCAGCCGGTCCGGGACCTCGGAGATGGTGCGCACGTTCGGCGTGATGTCCTCGCCGGTGCGGCCGTCGCCGCGGGTGGCGGCGCGGGTGAGACGGCCGTGCTCGTACGTCAGGTTGACGGCGAGGCCGTCGACCTTGAGCTCGCACAGGAAGTGGTGGGCCGAGCCCTCGCCGAGGTCCTTGGCGATGCGCTCGGCCCAGGCGGCGAGCTCCTCGTCGTCGAAGGCGTTGTCGAGGGAGAGCATGCGCTCGCGGTGCTCGACGGCGGAGAACGCCGTAAACACTGTCTCGTACGCCCCGGCGACCTTCTGGGTGGGCGAGTCCGGGGTGCGCAGCGGCGGGTGCTCGGTCTCCAGGGCCTCCAGCGACCGCAGCAGCTTGTCGAACTCGGCGTCGCTGATGACGGGGGCGTCCTTCACGTAATACCGGAAGCGGTGCTCCTCGACCTGCTCGGCCAGCAGGGCGTGCCTCTCCCGCGCCTCGGCGGGCACCGCCGCCTGCGCCGCGAGCTCCTGGAGCTCTTCGCCTCGCCGTTCGACAGCCACCGTCTCGTCCTCCCGTTGATCCATGAGCGCCGTCACTCAGGGTTGTCTGCGAGTGATTTCGCCGCCCGGACGCAGTGGGCGAGGGCCGCGCGGGCATAGGCGGGCGAAGCGCCCGCGAGCCCGCACGACGGGGTGACGACCACGGACTCCGAAAGAGCCCCCGGTGTCAGCCCCAGCCTGCGCCACAGCATCCTGACACCCATGACGCTACCGGCAGGGTCGGACAATGGGCCGTCCACGCCGGGCACCACGCCAGCGAAGAGGGTCGTGCCCGCCTCGACCGCCTCACCGATCGCATCGTCCTCACGCTCGGTGAGGAGCGAGAAATCGAACGAGACACCGGTGACTCCGGCGCGCCGCAGCAGCGCGAAGGGCACGCCGGGGGCGCACGAGTGCACGACGAGCTCGGCGCCGGCCTCCGTCGCGACCGCCGCCAGGTCGCGCAGCGCGCCCTCGACGACGGCCCGGTCGACCGCCCGGTGGGTGCGGTAGCCGCTGGCCGTACGGATCTGTCCGCGCAGCACGGCGGGCAGGGAGGGCTCGTCGAGCTGGAGGACCAGCCGGGCGCCCGGCACCCGGCGGCGGACCTCGGCGAGGTGACCGCGCAGGCCCTCGGCGAGGGAGGCCGTGAGGTCGCGGCAGGCGCCGGCGTCGGCGAGGGCGGCCTCGCCGCCGCGCAGCTGGAGGGAGGCGGAGAGGGTCCAGGGGCCGACGGCGGAGACCTTGAGGGCGCCCTCGTGGCCCTGGGTGAACTCCTCGAGCGCGTCCAGGTCCTCGCCGAGCCAGGAGCGCGCGCGGCGGGTGTCGCGGCCGGGCCGGTCGCTGATACGCCAGCCGCTGGGCTCCAGGTGCGCGAAGACCTCGACCAGCATCCCGGCGGTGCGGCCGATCATGTCCGCCCCGGGCCCGCGCGCGGGCAGCTCCGGGAGGTGCGGCAGCGCCTCCAGTGACCCGGTGACGGTCTTCGCGGCCTCGCGCGCGTCTCCCCCGGGCATCGAACCGACGCCGGTCGCGGCCCCCGCGCCCCAGCTCCTGACGTTGCTCTTCTCGCTCACTCAGGAAGGGTACGAGAAAGGGGCCGCCCGGACGGGACCGGTTCTCAGCCGCCCGAGTACCCGGGGCGGACCGACAGGTCGTTGATCTCCGCGTCGCGCGGCAGGTCCAGGGCGAGCAGGATCGTCGAGGTGACGGACTCCGGGGTGATCCACTTGCCCGGCTCGTACTCCTTGCCCTCCTGCTGGTGCACGCTCACCTGCATGGCGGTGGCCACGCGGCCCGGGTACACGCTGGTGACGCGCACGCCGTGGGTGTGCTCCTCGGCCCGCAGGGAGTCCGCGAGCGCCTTCAGGCCGTGCTTGCTGGCCGCGTACGCGCCCCAGCCGGGGTTCGCGCGCAGCCCGGCGCCGGAGTTGACGAAGACGACGTGCCCCTGCGAGACGCGCAGCTGCGGCAGCAGCAGCCGCGTCAGCTCGGCGGGCGCGACGAGGTTGACGGCGAGAGTCCGGTTCCAGGTCTTGGGGGTCAGCTCGCCGATGTCCCCGAGGTCGGCGACGCCCGCGATGTGCAGCAGGGAGTCGATCCGCTCGGGCAGCGTCTGGTGGCCGAGCGCCCAGGAGAGCCGGTCGGGGTTGCCGAGGTCGGCGACGAGGGTGTGGGCGCCGGGGAAGCGCGCGGCGAGTTCCTTGGCCCGGCCCGCGTCGCGTGCGACGAGCCAGAGTTCGTCGCCGCGTTCGTGCAGCCGCCGGGCGACCGCCTCGCCGATGCCCGATCCGGAGCCGGTGATCACATGTGTTGCCATGCCCCCAGCTTGCCCCACCGCGCCGGGGGCGGACACCGGCCCCGTACGCCGCCTTCTGTCCCCCTGTGTGCCGTCTTCTGGCGAGCCGGACCCTACGGGCCGTTTTCCCATATCTCCGATATGGATTCGGAATCTTATGGGTCGCGAACCGATCACAGTGTTACCGGCGGTATCGCAAAAGCGGTAATGGCATGCCTAGCGTGACGCGGGCTCACCGACGGCGTAACCCCCGCGTCGTTCTCCGTCATTTCACTGAAAGCAGCCATAGTGAAGATTCGCATGTCACGCACTGCCGCCATATCCGGATTCGTGATCATCGCCCTCACCGGAGCGAGCGGCTGCGGCAGCGACTCGAGCGGGAAGAGCGACTCCTCGGGCTCGGGTTCCGCGGCCGCCGCGGCCGCCACCACCGACGGCTCGGGCGACGGCACGAAGGACGTCACCCTCTCCGACTGCGCATACGTCGAAAAGCAGGGCATCGCGGCCAAACTGAGCGCCATGAACCCCAGCGCGACGGCCACTTACAGCTACACCGTCACCGTGAAGTTCACCGCCCCGGACGGCTCCGCGATCGAGCCCCAGGACTTCTCGCTCCTGTTCGTCCGCCCCGGCCGTACGGACAGCCACGACATCACCGCCCCTTACAGCCCGAAGGCGGGAGCCCCCACAAAGGGCGCGAAGTGCGAGATCGCGAAGGTTGTACGCGGCACCGGCTGAAAATATCCCGCTCATCCCTCTTCGGACGCCGTTCTGTCGCGGTCGTGTCACAGAAACAGCCGGTGCCCCGCTGGGATTTGGCCATATGTAAACACCCCGTTAGCGTGACGTGCGCTCGTCAAATGATCAACGCATCGTCTCGTCACTTCATCGGGGGAGTTCACATATGAAGCTTCGTCATGTCCGCGCGACCGCCGTTTTCGGAATCGCCGTCGTCGCCCTCACGGGCGCCCGCGGCCACCACGGCGCCAGCTGCGGCGGCGGATCCAGCCACCACAGCAGCGGCTCCTCCACGAGCGGGGGCACCAGCGGGGGCACGTCGACCAGCGGCGGTTTCAGCAGCGGCGGGACGACGGGCGGCGGTACCACCACCGGTGGCGCGACCACCGGTGGCGCGACCACCGGTGGTGGCGCCGGCGACTCCTCGTCCTCGTCCTCGTCCTCCGGCGGCTCGTCCGTCCTCGGCTCGAACGGCAGCGGCCGGGGCGGCGGCAGTGACGCCATGAGCGACATCAAGATCATGGACTGCGCCTACACCGACCGCCTCGGCATCACGGCGAAGCTCAGCGCCACCAACGGCAGCGCGACCCTCAAGTACACCTACCGCCTGACGGTGAAGTTCACCGACCCGGAAGGCAAGATCACCACGCGCTTCCCGTCCATCCCCTATGTGATGCCGGGCAAGACCGGCACGCTCGACGTCTCCACCCCGTACGTGCCGAAGGCGGGCTCGCCGAGCAGCGGCGGCAGGTGCGAGGTCACGAACGTGACGCGGTCGATCGAGCGGTAGGTTCCCAGCGGTAACCTTCAGCATTTTTCGCTCGTTTGGGCGAAGAACGCGCCAGCGGATGCGGGCGGCTCGCCAACCAGGGCAGAGTCGTCCGCACGTCGCTACCCTGGCGAGGGCCACGACCATGAGGGGAGGGCCACACCATGACACTGCAGCTGGAGCGCCCGGTGACGACTGAGGAAATGCAGAAGTTCGAGGAGATCGACGAAGCATTCCCGGACTTGCACGCCGAGATGATCGACGGAGAGGTCTGCATCGAAACCGTGGTTACCCACAAGCACGGCCGTGCGGTGATGGCCATCGCACTGCAGCTCGGAGCGAACTGGTGCGTCACAACCGAGGTCGACACTGTCTACGAAGGCTGGCGCGGCACGACACTGCTTCGCCCTGATCTGGCCGTCTCAGATCCGTCGTACCTGGACGCCGACGTCGATCAGTTTCCGGCTGACGAGATCATCTTGGCTGTAGAGGTCACATCGAAGTCGAACCCCAAGAACGACACAGTCCGGAAGGTGGAGAAGTACGCCCAGGCCGGAGTGCTGTACTACCTCATCGTCGACCCCGTCGAAGGCAAGTGCCTGCTTCACTCACTCCCGGAGCAGGGTCACTATCGGGCCTTCACGGAAAGCGAGTTCGGCATTCCGGTGTCGATCGGAGCGCCGATCGACACCGAACTGAACACCACGGCCTTCCGCACCTACTGACCCGCCCGCGCGGCGGCCCGCTCCGTCGTCGCGATCGTCGCCGAGCCGACGACGCGGGTGTCGTCGTAGAGGACGATCGCCTGGCCGGGGGCCACGCCGCGGACCGGCTCGGTGAAGCGGACGCGGAGCTCGTCGCCGACGAGCTCGGCCGTCACCTCGGTCTCGCCGCCGTGGGCGCGCAGCTGGGCCGTGTACGTGCCGGGGCCGGCCGGGGCCACGCCGCACCAGCGGGGCTTGATGGCGGTGAGGGC
Source organism: Streptomyces sp. UNOB3_S3 (assembly GCF_020740895.1). Classification (GTDB taxonomy): domain Bacteria; phylum Actinomycetota; class Actinomycetes; order Streptomycetales; family Streptomycetaceae; genus Streptomyces. Next base: position 37,439 of record NZ_JAILXP010000017.1, read on the forward strand.
CGAGACGTCCAGGGCCTCCACCGGGCCCACCGTCACGGTGTTGTTCACCGGGGAGATGTCCAGGACATAGCGGGGCTTGCCGTCCGGGGCCGGGCGGCCGATGCGCAGGCCCTTGCGCTGGCCGATGGTGAAGCCGTAGGCGCCTTCGTGGGTGCCGAGCGTCGCGCCGGTCTCGTCGACGATGTCGCCCTCGGCCCGGCCCAGGCGCTTCGCCAGGAAGCCCTGGGTGTCGCCGTCGGCGATGAAGCAGATGTCGTGGCTGTCGGGCTTCTTCGCCACGGCCAGGCCCCGGCGCTCCGCCTCGGCGCGGATCTCGTCCTTGGTGGTGATCGTGTCGCCCAGCGGGAACATCGCGTGGGCGAGCTGGCGCTCGTCCAGGACGCCCAGGACGTAGGACTGGTCCTTGGCCATGTCGCTGGCGCGGTGCAGCTCGCGGGTGCCGTCCTCGTTCACCACGACCGTGGCGTAGTGGCCGGTGCAGACGGCGTCGAAGCCCAGCGCGAGGGCCTTGTCCAGCAGCGCCGCGAACTTGATCTTCTCGTTGCAGCGCAGGCACGGGTTGGGCGTGCGCCCGGCCTCGTACTCGGCGATGAAGTCCTCGACGACGTCCTCGCGGAAGCGCTCGGCCAGGTCCCAGCAGTAGAAGGGGATGCCGATCACATCGGCGGCGCGGCGGGCGTCGCGGGAGTCCTCGATGGTGCAGCAGCCGCGCGCGCCGGTGCGGAAGGACTGCGGGTTCGCGGAGAGCGCGAGGTGCACACCGGTCACGTCGTGGCCGGCTTCGACGGCGCGGGCCGCGGCGACGGCGGAGTCGACGCCGCCGGACATGGCGGCGAGCACGCGGAGCCCCTTGCGGGGGGCCTTGGGGTCGGGTGCGCCAGGGAAGTCAGTCATAACCCATCCAGAGTAAGCGACGCCGCCCGGCAGGACCCGGCCGGAACCGCCGGGCGGCACGTCGCGTTTCGCACATCAGGACGGATTTTTGATGGTGGTGTCCGGGCGGGGGACGGGTGGAAGCCGAACACAAGCGTGATGTCGGGCGCCGCGCGCTGCTGATCGGCGGCGCCGGTGCCGTGGCGGCGGCCGGCGCGGCCGGGTACGCGGGGCGGGACGAGCTCGCGCGCTGGTGGTGGCGCGTCGCGGGGCGGGAGCGGCCCCGCGTGGACGGGGCCGTCGACCACCCGGGCGCCGACTGGGTCGCCGCGTCGTCGGCGAACTGGCGACGGGCCTCGCGGCCGGACGACTACACCGTCGACCGGATCGTCGTCCATGTGGTGCAGGGCGACTACGGGGACGCGCTGCGGGTCTTCCGCGATCCGCTGCACAAGGCGGCCGCGCACTACGTCGTGCGGCGGGACGGGCACGTGGCGCAGACCGTCCGCGAACTGGACGTGGCGTTCCACTCCGGGAACCGGGCGTTCAACGAACGCAGTGTCGGGATCGAGCACGAGGGGTACGTGGAGCGGCCCGGCGACTTCACGGACGCGATGTACGCGGCGTCGGCGCGGCTGGCGGCGGGGATCTGTGGCCGGTACGGGATTCCGGTGGACCGGGGGCACATCGTGGCGCACTCCGAGGTGCCCGGTGCCGATCACACCGATCCCGGGCCGGGGTGGGACTGGGAGCGGTATCTGGGGCTGGTGCGGCGGGTGCGGGCCGCAGGTGGCTGAGCGCCGTCGCCGCGTGCGGCCCGGTGGGCCGGTTTGTGCCCACCCTCCCCC
>NZ_JAILXP010000170.1 GCF_020740895.1 Streptomyces sp. UNOB3_S3
CCGGAGCTCCCGCCCGCCCCCGCCGCCGCCCTGGGGCACCGCGTAACGCCCCAGGGCGGCGGCGGGGGCGGGCGGGAGCTCCGGCGCCGGTGCGCCAACGGGCGTCGCCGTTTCGCCCGTCACCTGCCGCAACTTCTCGACGACCTGCCGGAGCGTCCGCAGGGACACCAGCTCCACCGGGTCGCCCTGGATCTCGGGCAACTCCCCCATCCGCTGCCGCAGCGCGGAGAGGATCTCCACACGTTTGATGGAGTCGATGCCCAGCTCGGACTCCAGCTCCATGTCCAGATCCAGCATGTCGGGCGGGTATCCCGTCCGTTCGGCCACCACGGCCAGCAGCGTCTCCTCCAGCCGCGCGGGGTCGAACCCCGCCGGGTCGCGCTCCCCCGGGTCGCGCTCCCCCGGCACCTCCGCCGCACCGGGCCCCGCGTCGACGTCGGCCGCCGGTGCGGCGGGCCCGGGAGCGGCCGCGTCGTCCCGGGCGGTGGTCCCGGCGGTCGCCACGGGCTCGGCGTACGGCTCCGGGGGCGGCGGCATGGGCGATCCGGCCAGCGCCGCGAGGGACGTCTCGGACATCCGCAGGAAAGCCGTGTGCGCCTCGCTCATGGACCGCAGGAAGACGGCATGGGCGTCGGCGGTCCGGCGCTGGGCGTCCTCGATCAGGGCGGTGAGGGCGTCGTCCTCCCCGGCGGGTGCGGGGAGTGCCGCGGGGAGTGCCGCCGGGAGCGGCTCCGGCGCCGGTTCCAGGACCCGTTCCAGGACCGGTTCCGGGGCCGGTTCCGGGGCCTGTGGCGGGACGGCCCGGGGCGGTACGGCCTGCGCCGGAACGCCGGGCAGTGCCGGGGCCGGGGCCATGGTGGTGACGGCGGGCTGTCCCGGCGAACCCGGCCCGGCCACCGACGGCGGCGCCACCGGAGCGGGGACGCCGGCCCGGCCCACGCCGCCCGCCTCCTGCGGTGGATAGCGCCGTCCGTGGTTGCCGCCGTCGATCGGCACGGTCATCCTGGGCGCTCGCTCCCCGCCGGTGTGGCGCGGCACGGCGTAGTGCCGCCAGTAGGGCACGAAGTCCAGGGGCACCCCGTGGACGGCGAGCCGGGCCAGGGCGTCCTGGAAGGCGGTCACGCCGTGTGTCCCGCGCCGGTCGAGGGGGACGGCCAGGTGGGGCCGGTCGCCGAGGATCCGGCTCACGAGCGCCGTGAGGGTCGTGCCCGGTCCCGCCTCGACGAACGTCCGCACCCCGGCCCGGTACATGGCCTCGATCTGGTCCGCGAACCGTACGGGTTCGGTCAGGTGGTCCACGAGGCGGGCGCGGATCGCGTCGGGCGCGGCCGGATAGGGAGCGGCGTCGGTGTTGGAGAAGACCTGCGGCCCCGGTGCCGAGATCGCGGCGGCCGCCAGGGCCTCGGCGAAGGGGGCGCGGGCGGCCGCGATCAGCGGGCTGTGGAAGGCGGCGGGGGCGGCGAGCGGCACGGTGCCGGTGCCGCCGGAACGCAGCCGCTCGGTCACCGCCGTGATCGCCTCGGGGGTGCCGGAGAGCACCGTCTGCCCGGGGCCGTTGTGGTTGGCGATCCACACGTCCGGCACCCCGGCCCCGGTCAGCGCCTCCCGCGTCTCGGGGAGGTCCGCGAGGACCGCCACCATCGCTCCGGGAGCCGCAGCGGCGGCGTCGCGCATCGCCTCGCCCCGGGCGCGGGACAGGCGCATGAGGGTCGCGGCGTCGTACGCGCCCGCCGCGTGGAGGGCGACGAGTTCACCGAGGCTGTGGCCCGCGACGCAGTCCGGCCGGAGGCCGAACCCGGCCAGCAGGGCGAGGAGGGCGAGGCTGTGCGCGGCGAGGGCGGGCTGCGCCCATTCGGTGGCCGTGAGCGGTTCCCGCCGGGCGGGCTCGGCGTCGTCCGGCCGGGGCGGGGGGAAGACCACGCGGTGCAGGGGCATGTCCTCCGGGCCCGTGCCGCCGAACGCGTCCCAGGCGGCGAGCGCCCCGGGGTGGTGGGCCGCCAGGTCGCCGCCCATGCCCACGTACTGGGCCCCCTGGCCGGGGAAGAGCCAGGCCGTGCGGCCCGGTTCGCGCGGTCCCGCTCCCCAGTGCAGGGCGAACGGCCGGGAGGGGGTCTCCCCCGCGTCCAGGGCCGCGCCCGCTTCGTCGAGCCGCTCGACGAGGGTGGCGGCGTCGTCGGCCAGCACGGCGAGCCGCCGGGCCGCGCCGGGCCGGAAGTCCTCCTGGCAGCGGCGGGCCAGGCCGGCGAGGCCGGGCGCCGGGCGCGTCGTGGCCTCTTCGGCGGCGCGCCGGAGCGCGGCGACGCGCTCGCGCAGTTCTCCGGCGGAGTCGCCGCACAGCGGCAGGAGTTCCGTCGGCGCGGTGCGCAGGCGCGGCCGGGAGGCGCCGGGCGTACCGTCCGGGGGCCGGTGTTCCGACAGCGTGACGTGGAAGTTGCTGCCGCCGAAGCCGAAGCTGGAGACGGACGCGCGCCGGGGGGTGTCGCCCGTCCGGATCCAGGGGCGGGTGCGGGTGTTGAGGTAGAACGGGCTGGTCTCCATCCGCAGGCCGGGGTGGGGGCGTTCGGCGTTGATGGTCGGCGGCAGCACCTTGTGGTGGAGGGCGAGGACGGCCTTGAGGAGGCCGGCCGCGCCCGCCGCGCTCTTGGTGTGGCCGATCTGGGACTTGACCGACCCCAGGGCGCACCATTGCGGGCCGGTGCGGCCGGACGAGGCGAACACCTCGCGCAGGGCGGTGAATTCGGCCTGGTCGCCCGCCGTGGTGCCGGTGCCGTGGGCCTCGACGAGTTCCACCGTGCCGGGCGTGTAGCCGGCCTCCGCGTAGGCCCGGCGCAGGGCGAGGGCCTGGCCCTGTGGCCTGGGCGTGTAGATGGCCGAGCCGCGCCCGTCGGAGGAGCTGCCCAGGCCGTGGATGACGGCGTAGACGCCGTCCCCGTCGCGTTCGGCGTCGGCGAGCCGTTTGAGGGCGAACATCACCACGGCCTCGCCGAGCATGGTGCCGTCGGCGTGCTCCGAGAAGGGCCGGCACTCCTGTGTCGGGGAGAGCGCCGGGGTGGTGGTGAAGCAGTAGAACATGCCGATGTCGTTGGTGACGTCGACGCCTCCGCTGATGACCAGGTCGGCGCGGCCCAGGGAGAGTTCGTCCAGGGCGGTGGACAGGGCGGCGAACGAGCCGGCGCAGGCCGCGTCGGTGGTGTGGTTGGTGCCGTGGAGGTCGAAGCGGGCGGCGATGCGCCCGGCGACGACATTGCTGAGCAGCCCGGGGAAGGTGTCCTCGGTCGGTTCGGGGTAGTGCGCGAGGACGCGGTCGCAGATCGCCTCGGCCTCCGCCCCGGGCAGGCCGTGTTCCCGAAGGGCCTTCAGCCAGACCGGCTGTTGCATGGGGGCGTTGGCCTCCGTGAGCAGTCCCAGCGCGGCCGTGCCGAGCACCACGGCGACGCGGTCGCCGTCCGGCCGGGTGGCGCCGCCGCCGTCCTCGGCGTCCCGCAGGACCTGGTCGGCGACCAGCAGGGCGAGCAGTTGCGCGGTGTCCGTCGACGCGAGGCTCTTCGGCGGGATGCCGTAGGCCGTGGGGTCGAAGTCGACGGTGGGCAGGAAGGCGCCGCGCCGTGTGTAGATCCTCCTCGGGGTGCCGGGAACGGGGTCGTAGTAGTCGTCGATCAGCCACCGGGTGGGCGGGACGTCCCGCATCGCGTTCCGGCGGCCGAGGATCAGCCGCCAGCCCTGCTCGACGTCGCGGGCGTCGGGCAGCAGGGCGGCGAGGCCGACGACGGCGACGGGTACCCGGCGCGGGAGCGGATCGTCCGGCATGGTGTGTCCTCGTGTCGCGGGGTGGTCCGGCGGGTCGTGGGCGGTCGGTGGTCGAGCGGGCGGGCCTGGGGCACGGGACGGTGCTAGGCGAGCCGCCGGGGCCGGAAGGAGAAGGCGGTGGCGGGCACGGCGACGCCGTGGCTGCGGAGTTGGTGGGCGCGGGTGATGACGGCGGCGCCCTCCAGGAGGTTCAGGGCGATCTGGACCACGTCGCGGTGGGACGGCTTCGCGAGGAAGCTGTCCGCCGCCCAGCGGTTGAAGGCGCCCATGGCGGGGCCGCACCAGATCTGGTAGTCCGCCCGGCGCTCGCCGTGTCCCGCGACCGCCCAGCGGCTGGACATGCCCAGGTACCAGCGGAAGGTCAGCGCCATCCGGTGGCGGGGGTCCCGCTCGGCCCGCTGGACCTGGGCCGGGTCCCGGTGCGTCCAGAAGCGCAGGGTCTCGGCCCAGACCGTGTCGAACGACGCCTTCAGGATGTCCTGTTCGACGCGGTCCCGCTGGCGGGGCGGGATGTCCTCCCAGCTCTCGTGGTCGCGGTAGAGCTCGTAGAGCCGGGTGGCGCGGGCGGCGAAGAGCGTGCCCCGGCGCAGCACCTGGAGCTTCACCCCGATTTCGAACATGTCGGCCGCCGGTGCCATGGTCACGTCGGCCATGTCGGCCCGGGCCAGCATGTCCTTCGCGTCGTCCGACAGCCCCGCTTCCCGGGTGGCCTGGTTGACGGAGCCCGTGAGCACGTACGCCGCGCCGAGGGCGAAGGCGCCGGCCACGGCGGCGGGCGTGCCCAGTCCGCCCGCCGCCCCGATCCTGATGCCGCGGTCGTAGCCGTGCGCGGCGGTGAGTTCGTCCCGCAGGGCCAGCATGGCGGGCAGCAGGACCGTGAGCGGCCGGTTGTCGGTGTGCCCGCCGCTGTCCGCCTCGACGGTGACGTCCTCCGCGACGGGCACCCGGGCGGCCAGTCCGGCCTCGGCCTCGGTCAGCTGTCCGCGCCCCACGAGGGCGCGCAGCAGCGCCGCGGGGGCGGGCGCCATGAAGGGGCCGGCGACCTCGGGCCGGGACACCTTGGCGAACAGCCGGGTGGCGCGCAGGACGCGCCCCTGGGGTCCGCGCCGCAGTCCGCCGGCGGCGATCCTGATCACCGCGGGGGTGAGGGACATGAACGCGGAGGCGGAGACGGCGGGGACGCGGTGGCGCAGCGCGATCTCGGCGATCCGGTCCTCGAGGGCCGGTTCGCCGGGTGAGTGGATGAGGTTGATGCCCCAGTTCGGCTTCCCGGCGAGCCCGGTGGCCAGTTCGACCGTCGCCCGTTCGACGCGTTCGGGGTCCAGCCCGGCGGAGCCGAAGAAGCCGAGCATGCCCGCCCGGGCCATGGCGGAGACCATGGCCACGGTCGCGATGCCGCCCGCCATCTCCCCGGCGATGTAGGGGAACCGTGTGCCGTGCGTCTCGCCGAAGGAGCGGTCCCCGAGCCATTCCGGGTAGAGCGGCGGCAGGGTGCCCAGCAGGGGCAGCCCTCGCCGGCCGGGGGCGGCCGGGGCCGTGGCGCCGCCGACGGCGATCCCGATGCCCCCGCCGTCGGGGGCGGCCACGAGGTGGAGGGGCTGCCTGATGCCGGCCGCCGCGCCCTGGATCTCCGCCGGCGCGAAGGCGGCCGGGCGGTCGCCCGGGTACCACAGGACAGGGGCGGCGGGGGCCGGGGCGAGGGCCGTCGTGTCGTGTCCGGGATGAGAACGATCCATCGTGTCGCACCCCTCCCGGGGACGCTCGTGGCATCAGCGAGTGTGCGATATCTCCTAGTTAAGGATGATTCATCAACTAAATCCATCACTCGAAGGAGTGAAGGCCTCAAGACGCAGCGAGGTGTGGTCGGCGGTGCGGGGCAGGGGCCGGCCGGGGCCGAGGCGGTGCGAGGACGTCACGCGCCAGTCACGGCCGAGCAGTTCGGCGAGGAACGCGGCGCTGGTGCCCAGGACGATGTCCCTGCCGGGGCAGCCGGCCGGTCCCCGGCTGAACGGCGCGATCGACCACTCCGCCTCGGCCCGGCCGTCGAGCCACACCTCGGGCTCGAACCGGTCGGCGTAGGGCAGGCGCCGGGCGTCGCGGTGGAAGTACGAGCCGGGGATGATCACCGCCGTGCCCGCGGGCAGCGTCCAGCCGCCCGGCCAGCGCGTCTCGGTCGTGGTGTCGCGCAGGATGGCCAGGGTCGTGGGCCACAGCCGCTGGGACTCCAGCACACAGGCCCGGAGGTACGTGTCGTCGGCGCGGGCCCTGGCCGCCTGCTCGGGGTGGCGGGCGAGGAGGCCGAGCGCGAGGTAGGCGCCGATGGGGGCGGCGTCGAACGCGAAGAACCAGTGCTGCGTCTGGGCCACGGGCTTGACGTCGGCCGTGGCGGGGGTGGCGCGTACCGCGCGGGCCAGGCCGCCGGGCTCGGGCAGGTCGAGATAGCGCCGGGAGCGGGCGAACAGTTCCTCGCGCAGCCGGTGGCGTTTGCGGTGGAGCATGAACCAGTTGCCGTCGCCGCGCAGTTCGTCCCGCAGTTCGGTGAGGCGCTCGTCGTCGCGGGCGGCGTCGCCGAAGACGATCCGGCGCACGACGCGCTGGTAGGCGGCGTGGAACCGCTGCCAGGTGAGCTCGTCCCCGGCTGCCAGGGGTCGCACCTCCTCCCGGACGGCCGTCCGGGAGGACTCGTGGAACCACGGCCGGTCCGCGTGGTGCCCGAGCGCGGCCTCGTTGAACGCGCGCCGCTCCGCCCTGGCGGCACCCGGGGTGATCAGCACGCCGTCCGGCTCGAAGTGGGACAGGGCGGCCGTCTTCTCCCGGTTGGCGGCCGTGAACGACACATCGGTCTCGGCCAGGACGCGGCGGGCGTCGTCGGCCGAGAGGAGGACGAGCCCGCTCCGGCCGGCGACGGTGACGAGCACCGGCCCCGGACCGTGCCGTTCGCGCAGGTCGTCCAGGACCCGGCAGCCCCAGGCGTTGGTGTCCAGCGCGGCAGCCAGCCGGACCGTCAGGGGACGGCGGAGCACCACCCCCTGGGCAAGGGCGGGGAGCAGGCCGAGGGCGGTCAGCCGTACGGCATCGGTCCAGCCGGCCCGGGTGGGTCCTGGTGCCATGGCGGCGGCTCCTCCCGTCCGGTGAGATCCGGTCAGGGTCTGGGGAGAGGCTGCCCGGCGCACACCTCCCTATCCGTGGCCGGAACGAGGTCAGCCGTTCGGGGGAGCGCGCACACGACGGAGGCCCCCACCATCCGGTGAGGGCCTCCGCCTTCGTTCAGTGCGCCACCAGGGACTCGAACCCCGGACCTGCTGATTAAGAGTCAGCCGCTCTGACCAACTGAGCTAGCGGCGCAAAAGGAATACTACCCGATCGGATGACCTGCTTGGTGCCATTGGCCCATGGTTGCCGTCCCCGCCCCAGGGGCATGATCGCCCGGTTGGCTCCACCCCGCCCACAGAGGAGATCCCATGCAGCGGATCGGTATCGCCGCCACCGCGGCTGCCGCCGCCCTCACGCTCGTCCAGCCGCCCGCCTCCGCGCAGCCGCCCACCACCGCGGCGAACGGACCGGCGTCCTGGACGGCACCGTCCTGCTCCCGCGTCACCGGTGACGGCTCCGTCACCTTCACCACCGACGACGGCAGGACCGTCACGCCCACCACGGGCACCCTCAAGGCCACCGGTTACACCCATGGCCTGGTCGCTCTGGACACCCCCGGCACTCTGCTCGCCACCCACAACGACGCCCTGCTGCGCTCCACCGACGCCGGCTGCGTCTGGCAGCGCGTCGCCACACTCGGCAGCGCGTCCGTGCGGCTCACCGCGGCGCCCGGCGGCCGGGCCTTCGCCTGGCAGAAGAACGGCCGTTACCTCGCCCGCGTGGACGGCACCGCCGTCACGCCCCTGAAGGCGCCGACCGCACGCATCAGCGGGCTGGGCACCGACCGGGCGCGGCCCGGCCATGTGCGCCTGGCCGGGGACGACGGGCGGCTGTACGACTCCGTGGACGGCGGGGCCACCTGGCGCCGCGTCGGCACCCCGGCGTTCGGTGGCACGGCGAGCGTCTACGGCGTGGCCTTCGACCCGGCCGACCCCGATCACGCCGTCGCGGGCGGCATGGCCGCCGGGGGCGCCGTGACCACCGACGGGGGCGTCACCTGGCGGGCGGCGCGCGGGCTGTCGCCGGACCCCGGGCGGGCGAACCTCTTCGACGCCGTCGTCTCCCCCGCCGACCCCGAAGTCGTCTACGCCCTGGGCATCGACCTGGTGGAGGCCGCGCCGGGCTCGTCCTCGGAGGGCCGGCATCTGTACCGGTCGGCCGACGGCGGCCTGACCTACGCCAAGGTCGTCGACGACTCCGCCGCGGTCAAGCTCACCAACGGCACGCTGCTGGCGCCGAGCCCGGTCGATCCGGGCGTCCTCCACTTCGCGTACGGCACGTACTTCCAGAACTACGGCACCGACCTGTTCCGCTACGACGCCTCGACGGGCCGGGTGACGACCACGCACAACGCCTACGACGGCGTCTCGGCGATCGCCTTCAACCCGGCCCGGCCCGAGGTGATGTACCTGGGCGTGGAGGAGGTGCGGATCGACTGACCCGCGCGTCACGTCATGCGCGCCGGCCCGGCCCGCGCGGGGTGTTCTTCAGCGTCACGGTGATGCCGGACCGCGCGTTGGCGACGGTCACCGCGTACGGCCCGAACACCCGGTCCGGGGGCGGGAGATAGCCGTCGGGCACGCCGGTCTCGCGCAGGTGGTACGCGCCCGGCGGCAGGCGCCGGAAGGCGCAGCGGCCCGCCCGGTCGGTGACACAGCCGGGGTCGGCGCGGCGGTCGGGGGCGGCGCCCGCGACCTGGAGCCCGGGGCGGCCGTTGGTCTCGCGCCACAGCTCGAAGCGGGCCCCCGGCAGCGGCCGGCCGCTCCTGGCGTCCTTGGTCACCAGGTGGATCGTGCCGTAGGACTCGGGCGCCGGGGTGCTGCCGACGGTGAGGGAGACGCCCTGGGCGGCGTTGGCGGCGGTGAGCACGAGCGGCCCGAACTCCGTGCGGTCGGGCAGCCGGTAGCCGGGCGGGGGCTGGAGCTCCTGCCAGTAGTAGGCGCCGGGTTCCACGGTGGTGCGGCACACGCCGTGGGTGTCGCTGACGCACTCGTCGCCGGAGCGGGTGTCGGGCCGGTCGCCGGAGGTCTGGAGGCCCGGGGCGCCGTTGCTCTCCCGCCAGAGCTGGAAGCGGGCGCCCTGCAACGGCCGGCCGTCCTGGGCGTCCCGCTCCACCACCGTCACCTCTCCGGTGGTCCGGGGCGGGGGCACGCAGTCGGGGAGGTCTCCGGTGAAGGGGTAGGCGTGGAACTCCTGGCCGCCCCTGCCGCCCGTGGCCGAGGTGTGGGTGAGCGAACCGGAGGTGAAGAAGCGGCCGTTCATGCCCGGCAGGGTGACCGTGGCCTCGCTGGTGGGGTCGCCGACCAGGACGCTGCCCTGGAACTGGCCGGTGCCCAGGAAGTCGACGCGCCGGGCGTCGGGGACGTTCCACAGCAGGTGCTCGCGCAGCCTGTTGAAGGGATTGTCGTCGGTGGCGCTGCCGCTGGAGGTGTTGACGACGCGGGAGCCGCCTTCGAGGTTGACGAGGACGGTGGCGCCGGCGGGGATGCCGGTGAAGCGGACGGCCTGCCGGCCCCCGTCGCGGCCGACCAGGTCGAAGCCGACGTGGAACACCTGGAGCCGGGAGGTGCCGTCGCCGGTGAACACGGTCTCCGTCCCGGTGTTGCGCGCGGTGCCGGTGGCGGGGCGGGCGCGCCCGTCCGCGCTGCGGGCGTAGCAGCGGCTGGCGGCGGTGAGCCGGTCGCGCAGGGCGGCGTACGGCCGGGCGGCGTCCTGGGCTGCGGCGTCGCCGCCGATGACCAGGCCGTTGACGTCGCCGGCGTGGCGGACGACGCCGCGTTCGGCGTCCAGCCGCTGGCCGGGGGCGACGGTGACGTCGCCGTCGGCGGTCAGGAAGTCGGCGCCGTCGGACGGGGGGACGCGGGAGCCGAAGCCGATGACGCCCACGGAGTAGAGGCCGTCGCCGGAGGACTTGTTCACATCGAAGTCGCCGAGGCTCACCACCCGGCCCTCGGCCCCGACGGCGCCGCCGCGGACGCGGAAGTCGCCGCCGGTGAAGATGTTGACGTTGTCGTCGCGGCCCACGAACGGCCCGTTGCCGAGCGGGGGGTAGGTCATGGGGCAGCGGCCCGGCAGACAGGGGCCGAGGCCGCCGGGCGGCGGGGCCGCCTGGGCGGGCAGGGTCAGGCCGCCGAGGGCTGCGGCCGCGGTGGCGGCGACCGCCGCCGTGCGCCGCAGCCACGTCGCGCACCGGGTGCGGAGGCGGGTCCGGGGATCGTCGGGGGGCCTGGCCGTGCCTGCGTTCACTGTGTCTCCGCCTGGTCTAATCGCTTTGTCGACGTTTTCGTCACACGATCCCGACTATGGCTTTGACCATCTCTTCAGATATTCCGACGCGCCGGTTCGTGACCCGAACAGCCCCTCCCCCGGCGCGCCCGGCCGCACGGCGTCACCGACGCGGCGACACCTCGGCCATCGCCGACCAGCCGGTGCCCGGCGTCTCTACGTGGATGATCTCCGGCGTGCTCGCGACGACGTCGGGCATCCAGGCCATGGCGGTCTTGAAGTGCTCGGAGGCGACGTGCGTCTCACCGGCCGCGCCGTCCTTGAACGCCTCCAGCAGGACGAACTGGTGGGGGTTGTCGACGCTCTTGGACCACTCGTAAAAGACGTTGCCCTCCTCCGCGCGGGTGGCCTCGGTGAAGTCCTTGACCAGGTCCAGCCACTCGGCGCTGCGCTCGGGGCGGATGGTGAACTTGACGGCGATGAAGATCATGCGTGCTCCCGGGGGATACGGACGGCTGAATCGCACACCATCGTGCCCCGGGCCCGCGCGGCCCGCGAACGCCGTCGCCGCCGATTCCGGCCCTGCCGGAAAACGGGCCCCGGCCGCCCCGGGCCCCCGCCCGGTGCACGCCCCGGGCCCCGCCCGGTTCAGGCCGTGAGGGCGGCCGCCCGGTCGCGGAGCTCCGCCAGCGCCAGCCTCAGCAGGGGGTGCCCCTCGCTGCCCCGGCGCACCGCGGTGAACACCCGGCGCGTGGGGCCCGGACCGCGCAGCGGGCGGACGGCGGGGGTGAGCGCCGGGCGGATGCCGTGGAGGGCCGAGCGCGGGACGAGCGCGACGCCCGCCCCGACGGCCACCAGCGCGCAGACCGCCGAGAAGTCGTCCGAGAGGCACTCCACGCGGGGCCGGAACCGGGCCTCCTCGCAGGCACGTACGACGGCCTCGTGGACGGGGTTGCCCGGCCAGGGGGTGATCCACGGGTCGTCCCGCAGATCCGTGAGGTCGACCTCCTGTTTGCCGGCCAGCCGGTGGCCGGGCGGCAGGACGGCGTCGAAGGGCTCCTCGTAGAGCGGGGCGTGCAGCAGCCGCCCGGCATCGGAGGCCAGGGCGTCGCGGTGCTCGACGGCCACGGCGATGTCGGCCTCGCCGTCCAGCAGCAGCCGGGCGCTGGTGTGCCCCTCGGCGTCCTTGACCCGCACCCGGACCTGGGGCGCCCGCCGGCCGAGGGCGGCCACGGCGGGGGCGACGACCTCGGTGATGGACGTGGCGAAGGCCGCGACGGTCACCTCGCCCACCAGTCCCGTGGAGCACCGGGCCAGGTCGGCCTCGGCCCGCTCCAGCTGGGCGGCTATCTCCACCGCGTGCCCGGCCAGGACGCTGCCGGCCGCCGTGAGCCGCACCGTGCGGCCGCGCCGCTCCAGCAGGGCGTGCCCGGTCTCCGCCTCCAGGGCGGCCAGCTGCTGGGAGACCGCCGAGGGCGAGAGGTACAGGGCGTGGGCGGCCGCGGTCACGGTGCCGTGGTCGGCGAGGGCGCTCAGCACCCTGAGCCGGCGGGGGTCGATCATTTGTCCACTATCGCACCTGTGAAGCTCAGCTTCACAGGTGTCATCGCATAACGTTGATGGACTTCACAGTCCACAGCCGCCACAGTGATCCCTCATGAGGGCATTGGTGAAGACCACGGCGGGGCCGGGTCTCGAACTGACCGAGGTACCGACCCCCGAGGCCGGTCCCGGGCAGGTACTGATCAAGGTGCTGCGCACCGGCATCTGCGGCACGGACCTGCACATCGACAGCTGGGACGACTGGGCGGCCCGCGTGGTCCGCGCGCCCCTCGTCGTCGGCCACGAGTTCGCGGGCGAGGTCGTGGAGACCGGGGCCGGCGTGACCACCGTGAGCGTCGGCGACATCGTCAGCGGCGAGGGCCACCTCGTCTGCGGCACCTGCCGCAACTGCATGGCCGGCCGCCGCCACCTGTGCATCCGCACCATCGGCCTGGGCGTCCACACCGACGGCGCGTTCGCCGAGTACGTGGTCCTGCCCGAGTCGAACGTCTGGGTCCACCGGCACGAGATCGACATCGACGTCGCCGCGATCTTCGACCCGTTCGGCAACGCCGTGCACACCGCGCTGTCCTTCCCGGTGCTCAACGAGGACGTCCTCATCACCGGCGCCGGCCCGATCGGCATGATGGCCGCGGCCGTCGCCAACCACGCCGGGGCCCGCTCCACCGTGATCACCGATGTGAGCCCCTACCGGCTCGCCCTGGCGGAGAAGATGGGCGCCACCGTCGCCCTCGACGTCAGCGCCCGCCGCATCGCCGACGTCATGCCCGAGCTGGGCATGACCGAGGGCTTCGACGTCGGCATGGAGATGTCCGGCCGCGCCGACGCCCTCCAGGACATGATCGCCACCATGTCCCCCGGCGGCCGGATCGCCGCCCTGGGCCTGCCGACCGGCGACGTCAGCATCGACATGGCCACCGTCGTCACCCGCATGCTGACGCTGCGCGGCATCTACGGCCGCGAGATGTTCGAGACCTGGTACGCGATGTCCGTGCTGCTGCGCAGCGGCCTCGACATCTCGCCGGTGATAACGCACCGCTTCGGCTTCGAGCAGTACGCCGAGGCGTTCGCCACGGCCCGCTCCGGCCAGTGCGGGAAGATCGTCCTCGACTGGACGCGCCCCGTCCTCTCCTGACGCCGCCCGCCCCCGACGCCGGTCATCCCCCTGGCGTACGACCACACCACGAGGAGTCCCCGTGTTCGACAGCATGCGCGAGCACCTGCGCAAGGAGCTGCAGGGCATCCGTGACGCCGGGCTGTACAAGTCCGAGCGCGTGATCACCAGCCCGCAGTCCGCGGCCATCAGCGTGGGCGACGGCAAGGTCCTGAACTTCTGCGCCAACAACTACCTCGACCTCGCCGACCACCCCGAGGTCATCGCCGCCGCCAAGCAGGCCCTGGACGACTGGGGCTTCGGCATGGCCTCCGTCCGGTTCATCTGCGGCACCCAGGCGCCGCACAAGGAGCTCGAGGAGAAGATCTCCCGGTTCCTCGGCATGGAGGACACGATCCTCTACAGCTCCTGCTTCGACGCCAACGGCGGTGTCTTCGAGACGCTGCTGACGGCCGAGGACGCGGTGATCTCCGACGAGCTCAACCACGCGAGCATCATCGACGGCATCCGCCTGTCGAAGGCGGCCCGCTTCCGCTACCGCAACCGCGACATGGCCGACCTGGAGCGCTGCCTCAAGGAGGCCTCCGGCGCCCGTCACAAGCTGATCGTCACCGACGGCGTCTTCTCCATGGACGGCTACATCGCCCCCCTGGACGAGATCTGCGACCTGGCCGAGCGCTACGGCGCCCTCGTCATGGTCGACGACTCCCACGCCGTCGGCTTCGTCGGCGAGGAGGGCCGCGGCACCCCCGAGCTGTTCGGGGTGACCGAGCGGGTCGACATCATCACCGGCACCCTCGGCAAGGCCCTCGGCGGGGCCAGCGGCGGCTATGTCGCCGCGCGCGCCGAGATCGTGGAGCTGCTGCGCCAGCGCTCGCGCCCGTACCTCTTCTCGAACTCCCTCGCGCCGTCCATCGTCGGCGCCTCGCTGCGGGTGCTCGACCTGCTGACCGAGTCCGGTGACCGCCGGGCGCGGCTGCGGGAGAACACCAAGCTCTTCCGCGCGGAGATGACCGCCGCGGGCTTCGACATCCTGCCGGGCGAGCACCCGATCGCCCCGGTGATGGTCGGTGACGCCGCGCTGGCCGGCCGGATGGCCGCGGCGCTGCTGGAGAAGGGCATCTACGTGATCGCCTTCTCCTACCCCGTCGTCCCGAACGGCAAGGCGCGCATCCGCGTCCAGCTGTCCGCCGCGCACTCCCGCGAGGACGTGCTGCGCACGGTCGCGGCGTTCCGCGAGGTCCGCGACGCGCTGGTCGCCTCGGCCTGAGCGATGTGACGCCCGTGGGGCCCGTTCCGGTGATCCGGGACGGGCCCCACGGCGTGTACCGGGCCTCCCGGTCCTACTCGGCGAGGCCGGCGACGCCCGCCTTCGCGTACTTCTCGTCGAGGTCGCCGCTGGGCGCGCCCGCCACGCCGATGCCCGCGACCGGGGCGCCCTTGGCCTGGACGGGGGCGCCGCCGGGCAGGAAGAGGGTGCCGGGGATGTCCTTGAGGTTCGGCACCTGCTGGAGCCGCTTGACCAGCTCCGATGTCGGGGCGTTCCAGGAGACGGCCGTGAACGCCTTGCGCTCGGCGGACTGGTAGGACTGCGGGCCCGCGCCGTCGCCGCGCAGGGTCACCACGGTGTTGCCGTCGCGGTCGACGACGGCGACGGACACCTTCTGCCCGTCCTTCCTCGCGGCGGCGAGCGCGGCCTGCGCTGCCTTGGTCGCCGCGTCCACCGACAAGCGGTCGACCTGGACCAGGCCCTTGGCGGACGGGGCCGGGGCGCCGGCG
>NZ_JAILXP010000171.1 GCF_020740895.1 Streptomyces sp. UNOB3_S3
CACGGCACCCCGCCGCCCCTGACCGAACGGCACTTCTCCCTCGGGGACCGGCTCGTCCGGGTGCTGCTCGGGCACGACTGCCTCGACGACGTGGCCCAGGTGCTCACCGGGCTGGACGCGGACCGCTTCGTGTTCGTCACCGACGACACCGTCCAGGGCGTGGTCGCGAGCAAGCTCGCGGGTGTCGTCGAGCAGACCGCGCCCGCCCCTCTGCTCTCCCACCCGCCCGGCGAGGCGCACAAGAACCTCGCCACGCTCTCCCGGTTCATCGATCTCGCCCTGGACTTCAAGGTCACCCGGCGCTCCGTCGTCGTGGCCGTCGGCGGCGGCATCCCCGGCAATATCGCCGGGCTGCTGGCCGGGCTGCTCTTCCGGGGCATCCGGCTCGTCCACGTCCCCACCACCGTCATCGCCGCCTGCGACTCGGTGATCTCGGCGAAGCAGGCCGTCAACACCGCCCACGCCAAGAACACCGTCGGGCTGTACCACCCGCCCGAGCTGATCGTCGTCGACTTCGGCGTGGTGGCCATGGGCTCCCCGCGCGACCTTCGCTCGGGCACCTGCGAGACCGTCAAGAACGCGCTCGCCATCGAGCCCGGCCAGATCACCGACCTGCGCCGGCTGCTGCGCCCCCGGGCCGACTACACGGCGGCGGACCTGGAGGATATCTTCGAGCTGAGCCTGGCGGTCAAGAGCCGGCTGCTGCTGGAGGACCCCCACGAGAAGCACTCGGGCGTGCTGCTGGAGTACGGCCACACCGTCGGCCACGCCCTGGAGCTCGCCAGCGCCGCCCCCGGTTCCCGGGCCGTCCCCGTCAAGCACGGCGAGGCGGTGGCCCTGGGCATGGCCGTCGCGGCGGACGTCGCCCACCGGCTCGGCGCGCTGGGCGCGGACGCCGTGGCCACCCACGAGGAGCTCATCGGGCGCGTCGGCGTGTGCCGCTGCCTGACCGCCGGGCTGGACACGGAGACGGTGATGCACCACATCGGCTTCGACAACAAGCGCGGCTACGAGGCGCACACCTCCTCGGACGTCCCGATGGTGCTGCTGGGCGCGCTGGGCGTGCCGCTCGGCCTCGGTCAGCACTACCTCACCCCGGTCCCCCGCCGGGAGGTCCGGGCCGCCGTCCACGAGCTGCTGCGCCGGGGCCGCGAGTGCGGCGGGGACCACGACCGGGGGCACGAGGCCCATGGCTGAGATCGTCACGGCCCGCGCTCCCCTGCGGATCTCCCTGGCGGGCGGCGGCACCGACATCCCCAGCTACTCCGCCCGCCACGGCGGACTGGTGATCGCCTGTGCCATCGACCGCTACGTCGGCGTCACCGTCCACCCCCGCGAGTTCCGGGGCCGGCTGCGCACCGCCGCCGGGTCCTGCGAGACCGTGGAGGAGGCGGCGCGGCACCCCGACCCCATGCTGCGGGCCACTCTGACGCGCGCGGGGCTGATCCGCGACCGCCAGGTCACCGTCTTCGGTGACGTGCCCAGCGGCAGCGGGCTGGGCGGCTCGGCGGCCCTGGCCGTCTCCGTGCTCCACGCCGCCTCCCACCCCCACGCCCCCGGCGCGGACGTGGACGTGGACGCGCTCGCGGAGACGGCGAGCCGGATCGAGATCGAGGACCTGGGCCGGGCCGTCGGCAAACAGGACCACTACATGGCGGCCCACGGCGGCGTCCGGATGCTCCGCTTCGATCCCTCCGGCCGGGTGGAGACCGAACGCCTCGACCTCGACCCGGGCGTCCGCGCCGAGCTGGAGGAGCGGCTGCTGCTCTTCTACACCGGCATCAGCCGCGACGCCGGGGACATCCTCTCCGAGCAGAACCGCCGCACCCTGGCGGGCCACGGCGACGCGCTGGAGCGGCTCCACGCGATCCGGCGCATCGCCGACGACATGGCCGACTGCCTGCGCAAGGGCGACCTCGACGGTGTCGGCCCGCTCGTCGAGGAGCACTGGCGGCTCAAGTCACGGCTCGGCTCCCGCGTCAGCAGCCCCTGGCTCCAGGACCTCCACGACCGGGCGCTGGCGGCCGGCGCCGCCGGGGGGAAGCTGCTGGGGTCCGGCGGCGGCGGGTTCCTGCTGCTGGTCTGCGCCCGCGACCGGCGGCAGGCGGTGCGCCGGGCCATGACCGGCGCGGGCCTGACGGAGCTGCGCTTCCGCTTCACCGAACACGGCTCCCGGGCCGTCGCCCTGCCCCTGTGAACACCACCTGCGAACGCCCCCTGTGAACCACCGTCCCACGCACCGGCATCACGAACGCACACCGAGCGAAGGGCGATCCAGCCGTGCTGGTCACCGTCGTCACCCTCACCAGAAACCGGCCCCGCCTGCTGGACCGCGCCCTGCGCAGCGTCCAGCGGCAGGACCTCGACGCACCCTTCCGGCACCTCGTCGTGATCGACGACTGCCACGAGACCTATCTGTTCCTGCGCTCCCTCGAGCCGCTGCCCGGGAACGTCCGCTGGCTGCTGACCGGGCGCGGCCCCGGTGACGTCTCCGGGCCGGGCCGCTCGGCACGGCTGCGCAACCTGGCCGTCCGCGCGAGCCGGGCCCCCTGGATCGGCTTCCTCGACGACGACAACGAATGGGAACCTGACCACCTCAGCAGCCTCGTGGAGTGCGCCGGGCGCACCGGCCACCGCGCCGTCCACTCCCACTTGCGGATGCTCAACGCCGACGGCAGCCCCTATCTGGATCCCCGCGAGCCCTGGGCCCGCGACCGGGTGGAGGGGCGCGACCAGTGGGCGCGGATGCGCGCCAAGGGCGTCGTCTCCCCCGGCACCTGTGTGCGGCGGGACCGGCTCGACCCGCCGGGCACGGACGACCCGGTCGTCTCCGTCGACACCGGTGAGTGGCTGCTCTCCCGCGACCTGCTCCTCGACGTGCCCTTCCGGGACGTCTACGACGCCCACGACGAGGCCGAGTCCATCGGCGAGGACGACAAGCTCGCCATGGACCTGCGCGCCCGCGCGGAGCCGGTCTCCTGCACGGGAAAGGCCACCTTGCGCTACTACCTCGGCGGCTACTCCAACAACTTCTCCCTCCCCTTCGACCCGACCTTCTCCTGGCGGGACGCGGGAGAACACGAGGCGGTCCGATGACCTATCGCATCGAGGACGGAAAGGTGGTCACCCCGGAGGGGTGCGAGCTCAACGTCGCCCATCACTGCAACCTCGGCTGCGCCTCGTGCAGCCATCTCTCCCCCGTCTTCACCAGATCCTTCGTCGCGCCCGAGACGGCGGCCCGCGATCTGGCGCTGCTGGCCGGGTCGTTCCGGGCGCGGTTCGTGAAGGTCCTCGGCGGTGAGCCCCTGCTGCACCGCGAGCTCGTGCCGATCCTGGGCTCGGTGCGCGCCAGCGGCATCGCGCCGCGCATCGTCGTGTGCACCAATGGTGTGCTGCTGCCGCGCATGCGCGAGGACTTCTGGGCGGCGGTGGACGAGGTGGAGGTCTCCGTCTACCCCGGCAGGGAGATCCCCGAGGAGAAGATGGCCCGGATCCGCGGCCTCGCGGCGGACCACGGGGTCACGCTGACCCTTCTCCACTACTCGCACTTCCGCTACTCCTACTCGGAGTCCGGCACCGGCGACGACCGTCTGGTGCGACGGATCTTCTCGACGTGCCAGATCGCGCACGTGTGGCGCTGCCACACCGTGTTCGAGGGCCACTTCTTCAAGTGCCCGCAGTCCGTCTTCCTCCCCCGGGTCCTCCAGAACGGGACGGACCCGTGGGAGGACGGGCTGGAGATCACGGACGATCCGGGGTTCCCGGACCGGCTGCTGGCCTACCTCCGGTCCCCCGAGCCCCTGCGGGCCTGCCGCAACTGCCTGGGCAGCGCCGGGCGGCTCATGCCGCACGAGCAGCGCACCCGGCGCGACTTCCGGCTGCCGCAGCGGCACCCCACCGAGGACCTCACCGACCCCGTGTTCCTGGACCTGCTGGACCGCACCCCCGACGCGGACGACGGCTGCGCCGTGGACAGCGCGGAGGAATGGCGCTCCCGGCTGCGCGGGACCGCCGGCGCGGCGGCGGTCCCGGCGTCCGGCTCCACCACCCACCACACCCACAAGGGGACCTGATGCGAGCTCTGGTGACCGGCGGCTCCGGCTTCATCGGCCGCCACGTGGCCCGCCGCTTCCACGAGGAGGGCCACGAGGTCCTCGTCGTGGACACGCGGTGGACGCCCGACGACCCGTTCCCGGGTGCGGCGCTGAGCGTGACCGCGCGGCGGGAGCTGGCCGAGCTGTTCGCCTCCTGGCGGCCGGACGCGGTCCTGCACCTGGCGGGCGTCGCCGACGCCCGCGCCGTCCTGGCCGACCCGGTGACCGCGATGGACGTCAACGTCACCGGCACCACCGCGGTGCTCGACGCGGCGGCCGCCAGTGGCGTCTCCCGGGTCGTCCTCGCGGGCAGTTGCTGGGTGTACAACGCCATGCGGATCGAGGCCATCGACGAGGACGAACCGTTCCTGCCCACGGGCGCGGGCCACTTCTACACCACCTCGATGATCGCCAAGGAGCTGCTGGCCCGCGACTACGCCCGGCTGCACGGCCTCGAGTCCACCGTCCTGCGCTACAGCCCCATCTACGGCCCCGGCATGTGGCCCGGCCTCGTCGTCTCCGCGTTCCTGCGCGCGGCGGCCGAGGGCCGGGAGCTGACCGTCTTCGGCGACGGCTCCGAGCGCCGCGCGTTCCTCCACGTCCACGACCTCGCCGACGCCTTCCACCGGGCCACCGCCCCCGTCGCCGCCAACCAGGTATACAACCTGGAAGGACCCGAGATCCTCACCACCGGGGAGCTCGCCCAGCGGGTCTCCGCGCTCTTCGGCGGGGTGCCCATCGTGTACCGCGAGGAGCCCACCCGGCGCGGTGAGCTCGTCTACTCCCAGCGGTTCGTCTCCACCGCCAAGGCCCGCGCCCAGCTCGGCTGGACCCCCAGGATCACCATCGACGAAGGGCTGCGCATGGAGCTGGAGCACCGCACGGACCGCAGCGGCGCGGCGGAGGTGGGCGGCCGGTGACCGCTCCCCACGTGGTTCCCGTGCGGCCCGACTTCTCGGCCGCGGACATCGACGAAGTGCTCGCCGCGGTGCGCACCAGCCTTACGACCGGGCAGCTCACCCAGGGCGCGCAGGTCGAGGCCTTCGAGCGGGAGATGGCGGCCTACACCGGGACTCGGCACGCGGTCGCCGTCGCCTCCGGCACCGCCGCACTGGTCTGCGGGCTGCGGGCGCTGGCCGGCGAGGCCGGCGGCGAGGTGCTGGTGCCGGCCAACTCCTTCTACTCGACGGCCGCCGCGCCCCTGCTCGCCGGGCTGCGGGTACGGCTGACGGACGTGGACGCCGCCACGCTCGCGCCCGGCGTCCGCGACCTGGAACGGGCCGTCACCGACGCCACCACGGGCGTCCTGATCGTCCACATGGGCGGCATCGTCACCCCGGACGTCGAGGAGATCGCCGCCTGGTGCGCCCGGCGCGGACTGTGGCTGTTCGAGGACTGCGCCCATGCCCACGGCAGCCGCCTGGACGGGCGTCACGCCGGGACGTTCGGGGCGGCCGGGGCGTTCTCCTTCTTCGCCACCAAGGTCATCACCTCCGCCGAGGGCGGCATGGTGACCACCGACGACGACGAACTCGCCCGGCAGGTCCGCCTGTACCGCAATCTGGGCAAGCCCGAGCCCTGGCGCAGCATCCACACCGTGCTCGGCGAGAACGCGCGGATGAGCGAGCTCCACGCCGCCGTCGGCCGGGTCCAGCTGCGCCGCCTCGACGAGTTCCTGGCCGTCCGCGACCGGCTCGCCCGGCGCTACACCGCCGGGCTGGCCGGGATGCGCGGCGTCCGCCCGCTGCTGCCCGCCCACTCGCCCGCGAGCTGGTACAAGTACGTGGTCGTGCTGGACCCCGGCGTGGACCGGCGGCGACTGCGGGAGCGGATGCGCGACGCCGGGGTGCAACTGGGCGGCGAGATCTACGAGATGCCGCTGGACACCCAGCCGGTCTTCGAGGGCCGCTTCCCGGCCGGGGAGCACCCCGTGGCCGCGGACCTGTGCGCCCGGCACATCTGTCTGCCCCTGCACACCTGGATGAGCGACGACGACGCCGACACCGTCCTGCGTGCCCTGGACAAGGCCCTCGCCGACCCGGACGTGACCCTGCCCCCGCGGCACTGACGGAAAGGGAACCCCTGTGCCCGCCCTGTCACCGGAAGAGCTCTATCTCTTCGACACCACCGGATTCCTGGTCGTGCCGGGCGTCTTCGGCCCGTCGGAGGTCGCCGGCCTCCGCGCGGAACTCGACCGGCTCCACCCCGTCGACCCCGGATTCGCCAACACCCGGCGCTATGACGACCTGCCCCGCACCAGCGAACTGTTCGGAAGGCTCGGCCGGGACGAGCGCATCGTCGGCCGGGTGCGCGAAGTGGTCAACCAGCCGCTGCGCGTCCTGGAGGGCTACGCGCTGCGCCGCGGCCGGGACAGCGTGCTCTACCTCCACGGCGGCAACTCCGAACTCCTCGACCTCGGTGGCGGGACCGTGGGCCGCGACCTGTCGATCACCCACACCTACCACGACGGCAAGCTGTTCTGCCCCTATGTGAAGGCCCTGGTCTACCTCAGCGACATCCGCTCCCCGGAGGACGGCTCGTTCTGCTACATCCAGGGCTCGCACAAGGCCAACTTCCCCCTGCTGCGCCCCCGGGCCGAGCGCGGGGAGCGCGCCTCGCTGATCGACGAGGGCTTCCCGACGCTCAGCGACGTCTTCGTCGGCGCCGGCGACCTGCTGATCCTCAACGAGGCGCTGATGCACGGCACCCGCCGCAAGCGCACCCCCGGCGACCGCCTCCTGGCCGCCTTCGGCTACGGGCCGACCTATATGGCCGACTGGAGCGAGTGGGACGGCGAGACCGGCGACCTGCGCGGCACCGGGTACGTCGACCACGACGTCGAAGAGGACTTCGTCCGCTGACCCCGTACGACCGTGGTGTCCTTTCGCACCCCGGTGCTCCCCGACACGATTGCAGGTACGCAGAGATGACGCAGGACTCCATCGCCACGGGCCGTACGTCCCGTGGCCCGTGGGACGAGTACCTGGACACCGCGGGCCCTCTGCTCGAGGCCATGGGCGACCAGGTGCACCGACTGATCGGCGAACTCGACGAGGTACGGCGCGACGGGGCCACGGTCTACCTGGCGGGCAACGGCGGCAGCGCCTCGGCCGCCTCCCACCTCGCCCAGGACCTCCTCAAGGGCACCTCGGCGGAGCAGAACCCGCCGCTGCGCGCGATCGCCCTGACCGACAACCTGTCCATGCTCACCGCCTACGCCAACGACTGCGGCTACGAGAGCGTGTTCGTCGAGCCGTTGCGGCTGATGGCGCGCCCCGGCGACCGGCTGCTGGTGATCAGCTGCTCGGGCACCAGCCCCAATGTGGTGGCCGCGGCCCGGTGGGCCAAGGAGGCGGGGTTACGGGTGATCGCGGTGACCGCGGGCACCGGGGGCATCCTGCGCGACCTGGCGGACACGGAGGTGAACGCCCCCACCAAGGACGTGGGCATGGCCGAGGCCATGCACAGCATGATCTTCCACTTCGTCACCCAGTCCCTGCGGGACAACAGCGGCAGCTCCCCCCACTCCCACCAGGGCTGAGAGGTCCCGTATGCGTGCAGCAGTGCTCAACGGCCCCCGCGACCTGACCGTCGAGGCCGTTCCCGACCCGGTACTCCCCGAGGGGTGGGCCCTGGTCCGCGTCGCCTACAACGCGATCTGCGGCAGCGACGTCTCCCTGTACAACGACGTGTGGCACGGCGCCGCCCTGCCGGCCGTCCCGGGCCACGAGTGGAGCGGCACGGTCGCCGAGACCCGCAGCCCCCTGGTGTCCCCGGGGGACGTGGTGGCCGGGGACATCGCGCTGACCTGCGGGCACTGCTCGTGGTGCCGTAGAGGGCAGCCGGTGATGTGCCCGGAGCTGCGCGAGTTCGGCTTCACCGACCCGGGCGGCTGCGCCGAGTTCATCGCCGTGCCCGCGGTGAACCTGGTGCGGCTCCCGCCGGACACCGACCTGCTGGCGGCCACGCAGACGGAGCCGCTGGCCGTGGCCCTCCACGCGCTGGACCGGGTCCGGCTGGAGGCCGGTGAGAGTGTCGCGGTGCTGGGGTGCGGCGGCATCGGCCTGAACGTGCTCCAGGCGGCCCGGGCGTCCGGCGCCCGGGTCGTCCTGGCCGTCGACCCGGTCGGAGAGCGCGCCGCCGTGGCCGGGGCGCTGGGCGCGGGGACCGCGCTGTCGGGCGACGAGGAGGTCGCCCGGTGGATCGAGGACGCGGGGCCCGCCGGGCTGCCGGACGTCGTCCTGGACGCCTGCGGGGAGCCGGCGGCGATCCGGCTCGCCACGGAGCTGGTCCGGCCCGGCGGCCGGGTCGGCCTGATCGGCTACCGGGTCGGCAAGCGGGTCGAGCTGCCGGCCGCGCGGTGGCCGCTGAAGCTGATGTCGACGATCGGGGTGATGGGCCCGGGCCGGTTCATGCGCCGGGCGGCGGACCTGCTCGCGGACGGCGCCGTGCGCACCGACCGGGTCATCACCCACGTCCTGGGGCTGTCGGAGGCGGACAAGGCGTTCCGGCTCGCCGACCGGCCCGGCCCCGACGTGATCCGGGTGGTGATCCGTGCCGACGGCTGAGCGCGGGGAGGGCGGCACGGGTGGCTGAGCTGCGTACGGACCCGCTGACCGGCCTCACGGTGGCGGTCGACGGCCGCCGCCAGTCCCGGCCCCGCGCCCGGGGCGAGGACTGCCCGTTCTGCCCGGGCGGGCTGGAGGCGCCGGAGGACTACCGGGTACGGCGGTTCCCCAACCGCTGGCCCGCCCTGGACGGGGGCCGGTGCGAGGTGCTGCTGTACACCCCCGAGCACGGCGCGTCCTGGGCCACGATGGGCCTCCACCAGGCGGCCCGCGCGGTTGCGTTGTGGAGCGAGTGCACCGCCGAGCTCGGCGCTCGGCCCGATGTGGGCTACGTCCTGCTCTTCGAGAACCGCGGCGCCGACGCGGGCGCGACCGTGGACCACCCGCACGGGCAGGCGTTCGGCCTGCCCGGGGTCCCGCCCGCCCCCGCGACACAGCTGGAGCGCAGCCGGGCGCTGGGCCGCTGCCCGCTGTGCGAGGGGCCCCCGAAGGAGCTGGTGGTGGCGGAGGAGGGCGGCTGGCGGGCGTGGGTCCCCGAGGCGCCGCTGTTCCCCTACGCGCTGCGGCTGGCGCCGCGCGCCCATCTGCCGGACCTCCCGGGCGCGGGCCCCGGCGGGCGGCGGGAGCTGGCCGCGCTGCTGACGACCGTCCTCGGCAGCGTCGACGCGCTGTTCGGGCGGCCGGCGCCGTATGTGCTGTGGGTGCATCAGCGGCCCGCCGGCGGCGGGGAATGGCCGTGGGCGCATCTGTATCTGGAGATCAACGTGGTCTGGCGGGCCCCGGGGACGCCCCGGTACATCGCGGCGGGGGAACTGGGCAGCGGGATGTACTTCACCCCGCTGGAGCCGGAGCGGGCCGCCGAGACGCTGAGGGAGGTGTGATGGCCCGGCGGCAGCGCCCGGCACGGCACGGGTGTCCGTCCCCGGGCGCCGGGCGCCCGGGGACGGCGGGGTCAGCCCGCGAGTTCCGCCAGCTGGTCCACAAGGACCGCGATCGGGTCCGGCGGGATCTGCTTGCGGACGGCCACGGCCGCGCGGCGGCCCATCTCCTGCCACTCGCCGCGGGCCTGCCAGGCCCGTTCCAGGGCCTCGTCGAGGCAGGCGGCGGCCGGGGCGGCCGCGACGAAGCCGGTGACCCCGTCCTCCAGGAGCTCGGCGTTGCCCGCCACGTCGCTGACGATCGCGGGCCGGCCGCAGAGCATCGCCTCGATGATCACCGTGGGCAGGCCCTCGGCCCGCGAGCACAGGACCAGGCCGTGGTGCTCGCGCCAGATCGCCTCGACGTCCGTGGTGTACCCGGCGAACTCGACGTTGTCCAGGGCGAACCGGTCGCGCAGGGAGCGCAGCACCCACGCGTGGCTCCCGGACCCGAACAGGGAGACCTTCAGCGGGCGTTCGCGCCACTTCGGCCGGGCGAGGACGTCGAAGAGCACGTCCTGTCCCTTGCTGACGGGGTCGAGCCGGGCCGGGCAGGCCAGCCGCAGCGGCCCGGCGTCCCCGGGCCAGGGCGGGGCCGCGTCGTAGTCCACCTTGAAGTGGCAGCGGACCACCCGGGCGTTGGGCAGGCGCGTGCCGACCTGGCGCTCGGTGATCTCCCGGTTGGCCTCGGACACGAAGAGGGAGGCGCGGGCCGCGCGGTAGGCCACGGCCAGCCGCTGGGCGACGTCGTCCGCCGGCCATTCGAAGTCGGCGGCGGAGTTGGAGTAGGCGACGTACGGGTAGCCCCGCGTCCGGCACTCCTCCATCCAGCCCAGCCCCTCGTAGTTGTCGCCCTGGGAGACGACGACCAGGTCGGGGCGGACCTTGTCCAGGGTGCTCGACCGGTGTTCGGACCAGGGAAGTTGATGGACGGGGCGAAGGTCGTAGGGGGGCTGCTCCCAGCGGCGGTGGACGACGCACCCGGCCCGCTCGGCGGCGGCCAGCTCCGCGGGGACCTCGTCCCAGCCCTTGACGCTCGCGTGGACCTCGGCGCCCCGTTCCAGCCAGTGACGCGCGGCCAGGGCCCAGTTCGTCTCACTGGGGCCCCACGGTGCCGTCTCGTTCGCCGACACGAAAAGAATACGGAGTCGTGCTCGATCGGCGGTGCCCATTCTCGCATTGCCTCCATTCCGGCTCCCTCGGGGAGCCGAAAAGACCATAACAGTGAAAGCGGGTCACGCAGAAGTGCGCACTTTCTTTCTGGACCGGGACGGCACCTTGAATGCGAAGCCGCCCGACGGCCGGTACATCGGACATCCCGCCGAGCTGATCCTGCTGCCGGGCGCCGCCGAGGCGGTGCGCGAACTGAACGCCGCCGGACGGCGCGTGGTGCTGGTGACCAACCAGCGGGGCGTGGCCAGAGGCCTCATGACCGGCGCGGATGTGGCGGCGGTGCACGCGCGGCTCGCCGCGCTGCTGCGCGAGCACGACGCGTTCCTGGACGCCGTTTACGTCTGTCCGCACGAGGTGGGCGAATGCGGCTGCCGAAAACCGCTGCCCGGACTTCTCACCGCGGCCATGCGGGATTTCCGGGACATCGATCCGGCGGATTCCGTGATGATCGGTGATACCGAGTCGGACGTCATGGCCGGAAAGGCGGCCGGCACCCTGACCGTTCTTCTCCAGGGCCCGGGAAAACCGCCCGCAAACACTGTGGCGGACATGGTGGCGACGGATTTACGGGCGGCCGTCGGCCTCCTGCTCACGTCGTCGAAAAGCGGTTGCGTGTCGAAAGGCGGTTTCGTGTGAAGATCCTGGTGACCGGCGGCGCCGGTTTCATCGGCAGCGTGGTGACGCGCAGACTCCTCGACGAGGGGCACCGGGTCGTCGTCCTCGACGACCTGTCCACCGGCTTCGCCGACGCCGTCCCGCGCGGCGCCGGGTTCGTACAGGGCACGATGGCCGGGGCGACGGCCGTCCTCACCGGTGGGCAGGGGCCGTTCGACGCGGTGCTGCATCTCGCCGCGCGGGCGCTCATCGACGACTCGGTGCGCCACCCCGAGCGCTTCTGGCGCAACAACACGGTGGAGAGCCTGACCCTGCTGGACGCGGTCCTGCGGGCGGGGGTCCGCCGGCTCGTCTTCTCCTCCACGGCCGCGGTCTACGGCCAGCCGGAGCGGGTGCCCATCGAGGAGAGCGCGCCGACGGTGCCCACCAACCCGTACGGTGCCTCGAAGCTCGCCGTCGACCTGGCGCTGGAGGCGTACGCCCGCGCCCACGGTCTGGCCTCCGTGAGCCTGCGCTACTTCAATGTGGCGGGCGCGCTGGGCGGGTCGGGCGAGCGTCACGAGCCGGAGACCCACATCATCCCGCTGGCCCTGGACGCGGCGCTGGGCGGGCGCGGGGAGTTCGCGGTGTTCGGCGACGACTATCCCACCCACGACGGCACCTGTGTACGGGACTTCATCCATGTCGCGGACATCGCGGACGCGCATCTCGCCGCGCTGGGCGGCGCGGTCCCGGGCGAGCACCGCAACTACAACCTCGGCAACGGCAAGGGGTTCTCGGTGCGGGAGGTCCTCGACGCCGTGGCCCGGGTCACGGGCCGTCGCGTACCCGCCCGGGTGGCGGACCGGCGCCCGGGCGATCCGGCCGTGCTGGTCGCCTCCGGTGAACGCGTCCGCCGTGAACTGGGCTGGAAGCCGGCGCGCCCGGGCCTCGACGGGATGATCGAGGACGCGTGGCGGTTCCGGCGGGCGCGCACATGACGGCCGCGCGCCCGACGGAGGGGTTCCGTTTCCGCTACCGTACGTCCCACAGGAGCCGGGCCAGCTCCCCGATGTCATCGACGCCGGAGAGGTCCAGGGGCACTTCCTCCAGGACGTCGAAGTCATGCAGGAAGGTGAACCGGAGCATGTCCTCGGCGAAGGCGCCGGTCACCTGCCATTCCGCCCCGTCGAGCAGCGCGGCGAGCAGTCCGCGGTCCGCACGGAAAGCGTTGAGGTGCAATTGGACGAGGCTGTACCGGGGGTCTCCCGCGTATACGTCGGTGAAATCGATCAGCCCCGTCACCGAGGTGTTCGCCGCATCGACGAAAAGATTGGTGCCATGCAGGTCACCATGCACGAACACGGGTTTTCCGCCGTCGAGCAGGGCGTCGACGGAGGGCAGGAAGTCATCGACCCGGTCGAGCAGTCGCGGGGAGAGATAGCCCCATTCCCGGTGGTCCTCGACGGTGGCCGCGCGGCGTTCCTCGAGCAGTTCGGCGAAGACCGGGGAATCCGGTCGCAGCGCCCCCGTGCCGGTCAGCGGCACGGAATGCAGCCGGCGCAGCACCGCGCCGAACCGCCGGGCCAGCGCCAGCTGCGTCGGCCGGTCCGCGCGCGCCGTCGCCTCCCGCCACGTCATCCCGGGGGCCGCGGCCATCACCAGGTACGGCCAGGGCCAGGCGCCACCGCCGGGGAACAGCTCGCCGCGCCCCAACAGCTGGGGAACCGGCAGGTCCTGACCCGCCAGCACCTCATACGCCTCGGCCTCCGAGGCGTAGTTCTCCGGGCCGCACCAGTGCTCGCCGTAGAGCTTGACGACCACGCCGGTGTCGGCGATCAGCACGGGGTTGGTGCTCTCCCCCGGGACCCGTAAGGCCCCCGGCGCGGGGAGGCCGGCCGCGGCCAGCGCCCGCCGTCCCCAGGGCTCCCAGAATTCCAGGTCGTTCCGGAGTTTCGCGTAGGTTTCGTCCGATGTAATTTCCATCGGCTGGGCGGGGTATTTATCGGGCACAGCATTCTCAGGCATGGCACATCCCCGATTTCTCTGCGTGTGGTGATGCCTATCGAATTCGGTTCAGGATAACATGGTCGGCCTGCCGGGCAACGGTCAAGCCCGGCCATTCGACCCGTCATTGCGAGGTGTGCGCATTGAACGTCGACGGCGCCCCGATCCCGACGAACGCGTCCTCTCTTGCCGTACTCGCGAGGCTCGGCCCGTATTTACGGCCGGTATGGCTCCCCGTCACCGGGGCGGCCGCCGCCACATTCGGCGCCCTGCTGTGCGGACTCGGCATTCCCCTGGTGGTACAGCGCGTCATCGACGGCCCGCTCGGCTCCGGCGACTTCGGCCGGCTGCCCTGGCTGATCGCCCTCGTCGCCGTGCTCGGCACGGCGGAGGCCGGCCTGTTGTGGGCCCGCCGCAAACTCATCGCCCGCCCCACCGCGCTGGTGGAGTCCCGGATGCGGGCCGACCTCTTCGCCCATCTGCTGCGGCTGCCCGTCTCCTTCCACGACCGCTGGCAGTCCGGCCAGTTGATGTCCCGCGCGGTCAACGACCTGGTGACGCTGCGCAAGTACCTGGCCTTCGCGGCGGTCTTCCTCCTCGTCAACTCCCTGACCCTGGTGGTGGGGCTGGGCATCCTGTTCACCATCGCACCCGAACTCGCCCTGGTCGGGCTGATCAGCGCCGCGCCACTGCTGCTGATCACATACTTCTACGAGACGAGCTACAAGAAGGTCGCCCGCCGGGCGCAGGACCAGTCCGGGGACCTCACCACCCTCGTCGAGGAGACGATGCTCGCCGCGCGGGTCGTCAGGGCGTTCGGGCGGTCCGCCGAGCGCACCCGGCAGTTCGTGGCCCAGGCCCGCCGGCTGTGCTCGACCGAGCTGCGTATCGTCCGCATCCTCGGGGGGCTGTCCACCGGCCTCCTCATCCTGCCCGAACTCGGTATCGCCGGGCAGCTCGCGGTGGGCGGCTGGGGCATCGCCGACGGGCGGCTGACCCTCGGTCAGCTCGTCGCCGCCATCACGATCAGCACCTATCTCCGCTGGCCCACCGAGTGCATCGGCTGGGCGCTGTCGGAGACCAGCACGGCCGCCGCGGCCTGCGACCGCTACTGGGAGATCAGGGACTGCCCGCCGACGGTCACCGACCCCGCCCGGCCCGTC
>NZ_JAILXP010000172.1 GCF_020740895.1 Streptomyces sp. UNOB3_S3
GGCACGGGGGCTGGGGGCCGCTTCACGAGATCGACCCGACGACCGGGATCCGGAGGCGGCGACACGCCCGGACGCTCGTACCAGCGGGTCGCGGTCACGACCCGGCCGCGTTCGGTCCGGACGCGTCTGCGCTCCAGATACCCGGCGTCCTCCAGCTCGTTGAGGGCCCGGCCGATGACCATCTCGCCTTCGCGGAAGCGGCGGGTGAGGTCCTTGATGCCAATGAGGGCCCCGTCGGGCAGCGACTGGATGTACACGCCGAGGCCGATCGCGACGGCGGACAACTCGGGGTGCTGGGCGAGGTGGTTGCCGACGACAGTGAAGTTCGCGACGTGCCGGTGCCGGACATGAATCACTCCGGCTCGCGGCGACTCGCCGCGCGCGCACTCGTGCGCGCTAGACTGCGCTTCAGTCATTGGGAAGGTGTTGCTTCCTGGATGATCAGGCCCTCGTTCGGGAAGCCACTCCCGGCGGGGGCCGTCTTTGTTTGCGGTTGTCGGCGTGACCGTACCGCGCACTTCGCCGCATCTGCCATGCCTATCACCCGATGGGGTGACACACGCCCGGTTGGGTGGGTATTGGTTCTTTCCCAGTTTCTTTAACAGGACGTCGGGCTCGCGCAGTTCACGGCGTTCCGGGACGAGGAAACCCCGATCCGGTGGGACGGCTCGTCCAGCCGGGCCGTCTACCGCCTCTTGACGCGCCAACGCGTCCACGGCGAGCCTCATAGACGTCCGTAGAACCGGCAGGCCGACGGAGGCTGTCATGGCGCTACTGTTCATCGCGAAGGACCCGAACACCAACGGCACCCAGTGCCCCACGGCCTGGGTGGATGACGAAGCGCAGGAGATCGTCATCCAGGGCTGGAAGGCGGGGGAAGCGCTGTTGGTCGAGTGCCTGGAGTCGGGCCCCATTCCGGAGAGTGAAGCGGTGGTGCGGCTGCCGATCCGCATGGTGCCCGCCATCAGGGAGGCTTGTGATGTCGCAGACCGACTTGGCGTTCGCTGACCTACTGGCGAACACTCGACACTCCGCCGTCCACCTTGAGATGCGCGACTCCTACGGCATTGGCGAGGAGGCAGCCGAGTTCGAAGTTTGGCGCGCCGGTTGGCGGCCGTCCAGCGAACCGGGGACATGGTGGAACGACTTTCACACGATGGTGCGCGACGCCGTGGCGCGCGGTGTTGTGTTCCGCCGTGCGCGGGTCGTCTCAGAGCCGGTGAGCGACTACATCCGGTACGAACACAGCTGCACCTACCAGAACATTGAGGCGGGGGAGCTGGTGCGTTGGCTGCCTCGCCGCAATGCCTCGAACATCGCCCTCCCAGGCAATGACTTCTGGCTGTTCGACGAGCGGGTCATCATGTGGAACCACTTCACGGGAGACGGCGGGTCCGCCGGACCAGAGCTGGATGAGCGACCCGACGTGGCGAAGCTGTGCTCTACCGCCTTCGAGACCGTGTGGGAGCGGGCGACGCCCCACAAGGAGTACCGGATCTGATCAGCGAGCCCGAAAATGCCCACCCCACCCTCGTCCAGTGCCCAGGCAGCCCGGAAGGCCGTTGCCGACCGACTGAGGGAAATCCGCCGGGACGCCGGGCTGACCGCCAAGGAGGTGGCCCGGCGCGCCGGCTGGTACCCCTCCAAGGCGTCGCGCCTGGAAAACGCCGTGACGCCGCCATCCGACGCCGACATTCACGCATGGTGTGCCGCATGCGGGGCGGATGACGTCGCCGTGGACCTGATCGCCGCCTCTCGCTCCGCTGACAACATGTACGTGGAGTGGAGGCGGGTTCAGCGCACAGGGCTGCGCAGGCTCCAGGAGTCGTACGTCCCTCTCTTCGAACGCACCCGGGTGTTCCGCATCTACTGCTCGAACGTCATTCCAGGTGTGCTCCAGACCCATGCCTACGCCACGGCGCTCATGAGTGCGATCACGGATTTCCACGGCACCCCCAATGATGTCGCCGAAGCGGTCGATGCACGGCTGGCCCGATCGCACGTGGTCCGCGAAGGTAACCATCGCTTCGCGTTGCTGGTGGAGGAATCGGTCCTGCGCCACCGGGTCGGAGATGCCGAAACCATGGCGGGGCAGCTTGGATATCTACTGTCGGTGATGGCCTATCCATCCGTCTCTCTCGGAGTCATTCCCTTCTCCGCATCACGGCGCATGTGGATGATCGAGACGTTCAGCGTGTACGACGAAGACATGGCGCAAGTCGAACTGCTGACAGCGCAGGTGAACGTAACCGCTCCCACCGAGGTAGCCCAGTACCTGAAGGCGTTCGGAGAGCTTGCCGACCTCGCCGTGTACGGCGCCAAGGCGCGTGTCCTCATCACCTCCGCCGTGGACGCCCTCGGCTGACTCGCGTGGAACTTTGTAGAACCTCGTTGGGGTCCGCGTGGCCACGCCCCTAGCGTGTCGGCATGGCAAGCAGCGGAGAGCCGACGCCGGGCCGATCCTCGCGGGAGCGGCAGGCTTCGTGGGCGATATCGGTCCGTTCCCTGCGACCTGCCCAGCCGCCCGAGCACCACCCTTCCGAGGAGGTATGACGTGACCATCGTGGAAGAACGTCCCGCCGTCGACGCGGGAACCCTCGTCAGCACCGAGCTGCGCGAGACCATCGCCAGCGACGTTCGAGCGAAGTACGACCACATCACCGCCGACATGGCATACCGGGGTGTGGGGCAGATGCTGGCGTTCGTGGCCGCCAGCGCCACCAGTGAGAAGCCGCTGAGCCCGTCCCCGCTGGTGGATGACTTCTGGCACGCGTTCGTCCTGCGGACCAAGGCGTACGCCGACTTCTGCCAGGACACGTTCGGGAAGTTCGTCCACCACCAGCCCGGATTCCTGGACCGTGAGGAGCACGGCGGAGGCAAGGGACTGCGGGCGCGGACGGTGGGCGCCATCCAGGCGGCGGGATACGCGGTCGACCTGGAGTTCTGGCCGGAGTTGGACATCGCCGACTGCTCGCAGTGCCACGCCAACTGCCACAACAGCCCGAAGCACGCCACAGCACCTGGCGGTTGAGTCCGGCACCGACCCCTTGGCCGGCCGTACCGTCCGGTGCGGCTGGCCGTCCATCCGAGCACACGAGGAGAAGCGCATGACCGACACGACGGCGTGGGACACCTATGCCCGCATGAAGCCCGGTGGCCGGCGGGAGAAGAACGCCAAGGGTGAGACCACCTGGTTCAACTGGACCCAGTATCCCGACCACGGTCCCGGCATCGAGGTCTTGGGAGAGGCCGGGAAAGTGGCACTCCTGGAGCTGGGGTGCGGCTCAGGGGGGAACCTCGCTCATGCGGCCACCCTCGGACACCGCGCCGTCGGCGTCGACGTCTCCCCCATCCAGCTCAAGGCCGCCCGCGATCGGTGGGGTGGCCTGCCTGGTCTGGAACTGCACCAGCGGGGCGCGCTCGACTTCATGAGTGAGACCGCCGAGCGTTTCGACGCCGTGTACTCCGTCTTCGGCGCAATCTGGTTCACCGACCCGGGCCAGATGTTCCCCGCCATTCGCCAGATCCTCAAGCCGGGCGGAGTGCTCGCGTTCTCCCAGCGGCCCCCGGTCGAAGGCTGCTACGGCTGCCAGGCGTCGTACATCAATCAGGCCGATGACCCGAATCCCCTGGTCGTGAAGCGCTGGGACTACACCTCCGACATGTGGACCGGCCTCCTGAAGGAGCATGGGTTCCGCTATGCCCTGGCGAACGAGATCACTCCGCCGGAAGGCTGGAAGACCGGCACTCTCCTGGTCCGAGCCCTGGCCCCCGGCGATTGAGCCCACAGCCCCCTGGAGCGGGCCGCCTGCTCCACCACTCGGACGGGCCGTTCACGCCGGCTACTCCTTGCGGAATGTCGCCCCGATCACTCGCACCCTACGGGCCATGGCGGTCCCCTCTCGTTCACCGCCCTGGTGGTCGATCCGTCGCGCACCGCAGCGGCACGGTCGAGAAACACACCAGGGTGCTCCGCGCCCTTGGACCCTCAGTCCTCCGCCACCAGCACCGGCGTCGACTGCGTCAGTGTCTCGCCCCGGAAGAACGCCGGGCTGCGCCGTCGCATCAGCTCCATCAGCACCACGCCCAGGAGCAGCAGCCCCACCCCGATGGCGAAGACCGAGCCGACGCCGAGCACCGCGCTGCCGCTGCCATAGGCCGGGTTCCACATGTCGTGAAGCGTCTTGCAGAAGACCGCCGCGAGCAACAGTCCGCCCGTTAGCGGGAAGACGCCTTTGAAACACGCGTCCCGCACCGAATTCCGCAGCTCGTCCCGGAAGAACCACACACAGGCGAACGCCGTGATCGAGTAGTAGAAGCAGATCATCAGCCCCAGCGCGTAGATGGTGTCGACCAGTACGTTGCGGCTGAGGAAGCTCATCCCGGCGTAGAAGACCCCGGTGGCGACGCCCGCCGCGACCGTGGCCCGGCCGGGTGAGCGGAAGCGCGGGTGGATACGGGCGAAGGACGGCGGGAGCGCCTGGTAGGCGCTCATTGCGAGGACCGTCCGCGCCACCGGCAGGAAGGTCGTCTGGAGGCTTGCCGCGGCGGACGCGAGGACGGCCACGAAGAGCAGGACGCCCAGGGCGGGGCCCAGGACGGGGTCGGCGAGCGCGGCGAAGACGTTGTCGGCGGTCGCGGGGTCGCCCAGCCCGGGGCCCTTGTCGCCGACGCCGGCGAACATCTGGGCGGCGACGGCGGTCAGCAGGTACGAGCCCACCAGCACGACCATCGCCAGCAGCGCCGCGCGGCCCGGCGTCCGGGCGCTGCCCTCCGTCTCCTCGTTGACGGTCAGGCACGCGTCCCACCCCCAGTACATGAAGATGGAGAGCGAGAGCCCCGCCGTGAAGGCGCTGAAGGACTCGACCTCGAAGGGGTTCAGCCACGTCCACGAGAAGCCGAGGGAGCCGGAGCCGGGCAGGCCACCGCCGGTCCGCGCCTTCGTGAACGCCATGGCCACGAACAGGCCGAGCACGGCCAGCTGGAGCCCGACCAGCGTGTACTGCACCCCCTTGGTGGCGGTCATGCCGCGATAGCTGACGGCGGTCGCCGCGGCGATGAACACCAGGCACGTCACGACGTGGACGAGCCGGTCGCCGTCGAGGGCCGCGACGGAGTCGCTGCCGGTGAGCCGGCCGAGCAGCAGGTAGAAGAAGGACGTCGCGACGCCCGCGAGGTTCGACAGCACGATGATGGTCGCGATGACCAGGCCCCAGCCGCACATCCAGCCGACCCGGGGCCCGA
Organism: Streptomyces sp. UNOB3_S3; assembly: GCF_020740895.1. Classification (GTDB taxonomy): domain Bacteria; phylum Actinomycetota; class Actinomycetes; order Streptomycetales; family Streptomycetaceae; genus Streptomyces. The sequence continues at coordinate 5,245 of NZ_JAILXP010000172.1, forward strand.
AGGCCCGTACGGTCCAGGTGAAGGACGTGCCGCAGTCGGGGAGGGCCTTGTTGAGCTCGCGGTAGGCGAAGGCGACCAGCAGCATCGGGAGGAAGCCCGCGAGGAACACGGCGGGCATCTGCACCCCCGCCTTGCCCACGGTGGGGCCCAGGGTGGAGGTCAGGCAGTAGACGGGCGCGACGGTCGAGATCCCGATGACGGCGCTGCCCAGCAGGCCGACGGAACCGCCGCTCAGGCCCTTGGCCCGCGGTTCCCCGGCGTCACGGCCCGCGACGCCCCTTACCGTTTCTCCGGCCCCCGGCCGCGGCTGCACCTGAACCATGGCGAGGACGTTAAGCGCTGCTGTATCCGCATCCGGAGAACCGTCCTCCGAGAGCAGAGCCTTTAACTCCCATACCCGAACACGTAGTTGATCTTCCTAACGAAGGCCCCTGTCGCGTTACGACAGGTAACACCAAGGGGTAACCACGCCCCTCGCCGGGTACGGGAATCGCACCTCCGCCCCTTTTGTCCTGGTTCAAAATTTTCCCGTCCCGGGTCACGCGCCCGGCCCCGTCGCCACCGTCTCCGTGTCCCGTCCCGACCGCAGCACCCGCCCCGGCACCGCTCCCGTCACCACGTCGTGCCGGACGGTCTCCACGCCGTTGACGCGCACGCTCACCACCCCCACGGCCCGCGAGTCCAGCCGCGCCCCGTCGCCCGGCAGGTCCCGGACCAGCGTCGCCGGGCCCGCGTCGACGCGCTCGGGGTCGAAGAGGACGAGGTCGGCGTGGAGGCCCTCGGCGATCCGGCCGCGCTCGCGCAGCCCGAAGAGGCGCGCGGGCTCGTCGGTGAGCATCCGCACCGCCCGCTCCAGCGGCACCAGCTTCCGCCCGCGCAGACAGTCGCCCAGGAAGCGCGTCGGGTAGGGGGCGCCGCACATCCGGTCCAGGTGGGCCCCGGCGTCCGAGCCGCCCAGGAGGACGTCCTCGTGGTCCCAGGCGCGGCGGCGCAGCTCCCAGCTGGCGGGGTCGTTGTCGGTGGGCATCGGCCACAGGACGGTGCGCAGGTCGTCGGCGGCGCAGATGGCGACGAGCGTGGCGAAGGGGTCGGTGCCGCGCTCGGCGGCGATGTCCTCGACGACGCGGCCGGTGAGGCCGTCGTTCTCCGGCGCGTAGGTGTCGCCGACGACGTACCGGCCGAAGTCGGTGAGCCTGCGGAAGGGTCCGGCCTCCGGGCTCGCCGCGCCGCGCAGCAGCCGCTCGCGGACGGCCGGGTCGCCCAGCCGGTCGATCCGTTCCGGCAGCGGGAGCCCCAGGACCTCGCCCCAGCCGGGGAGGAGGTGGAGGGCGCAGAAGGTGCCCAGCGACATGTTCATGGGCGTGAGGATCGGCATGGTCAGGGCGACGATCCGGCCGCCCGCCGCGCGGGCCCGCTCACCGGCCGCCAGCTGGTGCGGCACCCGGCCGGGGACGGTGGACTCGATGGTGAGGACGTTCCAGTTCAGCGGGCGTCCGGCGGCGGCCGTCAGCTCCACGAGGAGCGCGCTCTCCTCCGCCGAGAAGTGGTCCAGGCAGCCGGAGACGATGGCCTCCAGCTGGGTGCCCTCGTGTTCGCCGACCGCGCGGGCGAGGGCGAGGAGCTCCTCGGGGCGGGCGTGCCGGGAGGCGACGGGCCGGCCGTCGCCGTCGGAGTGGGTGTTCGAGCGGGTGGTGGACAGGCCCCAGGCGCCGGCGTCCATGGCGTCGTGGAGCAGCGCGACCATCTGCCGTGATTCCGCCGCGTCGGGGGTGCCGCCGACGGCGGACGGGCCCATCGCGTACCGGCGCAGCGCGCAGTGGCCCACCATGAAGCCGGCGTTGACCGCGATCCGGCCGTCCAGGGCGTCGAGGAAATCGCCGAAGGAGGACCAGTCCCAGGGCGCGCCCCGCTCCAGGGCGGCGAGCGACATGCCCTCGACCTTGCTCATCATCCGCCGGGTGTAGTCGGCGTCGGCCGGGCGGCCCGGGTGGAGCGGGGCGAGGGTGAAGCCGCAGTTGCCGCCGACGACGGTGGTGACGCCGTGGCTCAGGGAGGGCGCGGCGTAGGGGTCCCAGAAGAGCTGGGCGTCGTAGTGGGTGTGAGGGTCGACGAAGCCGGGGGCGAGGACGAGCCCGGTCGCGTTCTCCTCGGTCCGGGCCCGGTGCCCGACCCGGCCGCCCGCCTTCACCCCGCCCGCGCCCCGGTCGATCAGCGCGATCCGGCCGTCCCGGATGCCGACGTCGGCGACGTACGCGGGACCTCCGGTGCCGTCGACGACGGTGGCGCGGCGGATGAGGTGGTCCAGCACGGTCGGGCTCCTCTCGCTCGGGGTTCCCGGGCGGGGCGCGGCCTCCCCGGGGCACGACGTTCGCGGGGCGCGGCGTTCGCGGGGCGCGGCCTCCCCGGGGCGCGGCGTTCGCGGGCGGACGGGACCGGGGCGGCGGCCCGGGAGGCGCCGCCCCGGGGCGTGGGGCGGCCGCTCAGGCGTGCCCGGCGGCCTGGCGGTAGCGCGTGGTGCGGTGGACCGGATCGGTGTCTATCTTCGGGATGACATGCTCGCCGATGAGCCGGAGGGTCGTCATCGTGTCCTCGTACGGGATGCCGATCGGCAGCCCGAAGGACAGCTGGTCGGCGCCCGCCTGCTCCCAGCGCTTGCACTGCCGGAAGACCTCGTCGGGGTCGCCGCAGATCATCAGCTCCTCGGCGATGAGCAGCTCGATGATCTCCTCGGTGTACTCCGGCAGCAGTTCGGGCCACCGGGGGATGCCCTCGGGGCGCGGGAACGTGTCGTGGTAGCGGAAGAGCAGCGACTGGAGGTAGTTGAGGCCGCCGCCCACCGCGATCTCGACGGCCTTGGCGTGGGTCTCCGCGCAGATGGCGGTCGAGGTGACCATGACGTTGTCATTGACGAAATCGCCGACGGGCCGGGCCTCCTTGACAGCGGTCTTGTAGGAGTCGACGACCCACTCCATGTCGGAGACCTTCTGGACGCTGAAGCCGAGGACGCCCAGCCCCTTGCGGGCCGCCATCGCGTACGAGGAGGGCGACCCGGCGGCGTACCACATGGCGGGGTGGGAGGGCCCGTACGGCTTGGGCAGGACCGTGCGCGGCGGCAGGGACCAGTGCTCGCCCGTGAAGCCCGGGTACTCCCCCGGGCGCCACATCCGGGGGAACTCGGCGATGCTCTCCTCCCACATCGCCCTGGTGGCGTCCATGTCGGTCACGCCCGGCAGGAAGCCCAGGATCTCGTGGCTGCCCGCGCCCCGGCCGGTGCCGAACTCGAAGCGGCCGCCGGAGAGGTGGTCGAGCATCGCGGCCTTCTCCGCGAGCTTCACCGGGTGGTTGACCTTCGGCAGCGGGTTGAAGATGCCGGAGCCGAGGTGGATGCGCTCGGTGGCGTGGGCGAGGTAGCCGAGGAAGACGTCATTGGCGGAGAGATGGGAGTACTCGTCCAAAAAGTGATGCTCGGAGGCCCAGGCGTACTTGAAGCCGGACTTGTCCGCCTGGACGACGTAGGCGGCCTCCTCCATCAGCGCGTGGTGCTCGGCCTGGGGGTCGGTGCGCGACCGGCTCGCCGGCACATAGCCCTGTACGAAGATCCCGAATTCCACGGAGGTCACCGCCCGCCTTCGCAGTTCCCGACGACTTTTTCTGACGACTTTTTCCGACGACCGTTTCTGACGCCTCGTCAGATCGATTGACGCGATGCGACTGTGGCACCGGCCACACGGACCGTCAAGGCCGCCGCGTACCGCCGGTCACACCGGCGCGCCTCCCGCCCAGAGCCCCTCCGGCGTGAGGCCGAGCAGCTCGATGGCGTTGCCCCGGACGACGCGCTCCACGACCTCCGGCGCCAGGTGCGTCATCTGCTCCTCGGCGACCTGCCGCGAGCGCGGCCAGGTGGAGTCGGAGTGCGGGTAGTCGGTCTCGTACAGCACGTTCCCCACCCCGACGGCGTCGAGGTTGCGCAGCCCGAAGGCGTCGTCGAAGAAGCAGCCGTACACCTGGCGGGCGAAGAGCTCGGAGGGCGGGGTGAGCACCTTGTCCGCGACGCCGCCCCAGCCGCGGTTCTCCTCCCACACCGTGTCCGCGCGCTCCAGGAGGTACGGGATCCAGCCGATCTGCCCCTCCGCGTACATCAGGCGCAGGCCGGGGAAGCGGTCGAGCTTGCCGGACATCAGCCAGTCGGCGAGCGAGAAGCAGCAGTTGCCGAAGGTGAGGACGGAGCTCACGGCGGGCGGCGCGTCGGCCGACGTGGAGGGCATCCGGGAGGAGGAGCCGATGTGCATCGCGAGGACGGTGCCGGTCTCCTCGCAGGCGCGCAGGAAGGGGTCCCACGCGTCGCCGTGGACGGACGGCAGGCCCAGGTGGGGCGGGATCTCGGAGAAGCAGACGGCGCGCACGCCGCGCGCGGCGTTGCGCCGCACCTCGGCGGCGGCGAGCTCCGCGTCCCACAGCGGCACGATGGCCAGCGGGATCAGGCGCCCGTGCGCCTCGGGGCCGCACCATTCGTCTGTCATCCAGTCGTTGTAGGCCCGTACGCACAGCAGGGCCAGCTCCCGGTCGGCGGCCTCGGCGAAGGTCTGGCCGCAGAAGCGGGGGAAGGTGGGGAAGCAGAGCGCGGACTGGACGTGGTTGAGGTCCATGTCGGCCAGCCGGTCGGGCACGCTGTAGGAGCCTGGCCGCATCCGCTCGTAGGTGATCCCCTCCAGCTTGATCTCATCCCTGGAGCATCCGACGGCGGTATCAAGCCGCGTGAGAGGACGGCACAAATCCTCATAGACCCACCAGTCCGCCTCCGGGCCGTCGTCACCCGGGGTGCCCATGACGGGCGCGAAGCGGCCGCCCTCGAAGCTCATGCCCTTCACCGGGGCCCTCACGATGCGTGGCCCGACGCCGTGGAATTTCGCCGGTAACCGGTTCCGCCAGACGTCGGAGGGCTCCACTGTGTGGTCGTCCACCGAGATTATCTTGGGGAAGCTCACCATGGCCGACACCGTAGCGCCGATCTGACGGTTCGTCAGGACAGTGCGGATCCGGCCCGTGGCCGGACGCTCGCGGACCGTACGGAGAGGGCCGGACCCCTGCTGACGTAGCAGCCCTGAACAAGGCAGACTGACCGGTGCGACCGAGCAGGACAGGCAGGGGGTCACCATGGCCGGGGATACAGGGCACGGGCAGGCGCTGCGCTTCACCGTGCTCGGGCCCGTCCGCGCCTGGCGCGGCGACGAGGCGCTGCACACCGGGTCACCCCAGCAGCGGGCGCTGCTGGCCGCCCTGCTGCTGCGCGGCGGGCGCACGGCCACCGCGCCCGAGCTCGTCGACGCCCTGTGGGGCGAGGAACCCCCGCACGCCGCCCTGGCGGCCCTGCGCACCTACGCCTCCCGGCTGCGGAAGGCCTTCGGCCAGGACGCGGACGCCCTGGTCAGCGAGGCGGGCGGCTATGCGATACGGGTCCCCGACGGCGGCCTGGACGCGGACGAGGCCGAGCGCCTGGCCGCCGACGCGGAGAAGTCCCGCGCGAGCGGCGACCGCTACCGCGCCCGCGACCTGATGAACCAGGCCCTGGCCCTGTGGGACGGCGAGCCGCTGGCCGGGCTGTCCGGCCCGTACGCCGACACCCAGCGCACCCGGCTGGAGGAGTGGCAGCTCACGCTCCTGGAGACCCGCCTCGACCTGGACCTGGAGGTCGGCGGGCACGCCGAGGCCGTCTCCGAGCTCACCGCGCTGACCGCCGCGTACCCGCTGCGCGAGCGACTGCGCGAGCTGCTGATGCTCGCCCTCTACCGCAGCGGCCGCCAGGCCGAGGCCCTCGCCGTCTACGCCGACACCCGCCGGCTGCTCGCCGACGAGCTGGGCGTCGACCCCTGCCCCGAGCTCTCCGAGCTCCAGCAGCGCATCCTCAACGCCGACACCGAGCTCAACGTCCACCCCACCGGCGACCGCCCCAGCCTCTGCCCCACCTTCATCCGGCCCGCGCAGCTGCCCGCCACCGTCCCCGACTTCACCGGGCGCGCCTCCTTCGTCCAGGAGCTCGGCGACCAGCTGGCCACGGCCGAGGGCAGCGTGATGGCGGTCTCCGCCGTCGCGGGCATCGGCGGCGTCGGCAAGACGACCCTCGCCGTGCACGTCGCGCACGCCGCCCGGCACCACTTCCCCGACGGCCAGCTCTACGTCGACCTCCAGGGCGCGGGGCCCGTGGTCGCCGAACCGGAGGCCGTGCTGGGGTCCTTCCTCCGCGCCCTCGGAATACCGGACTCCGCGATTCCGGACGGGATGGAGGAGCGCGCCGCCCTGTTCCGCTCCACGCTCGACGGACGCCGCGTGCTGACCCTGCTGGACAACGCGCGCGACGCCGCCCAGGTCCGCCCGCTGCTGCCCGGCAACGAGGGCTGCGCCGCGCTCGTCACCAGCCGCGTCCGCATGGTCGACCTCGCCGGCGCCCACCTCGTCGACCTGGACGTGATGAGCCCCGAGGAAGCCCTCGTCCTGTTCACCCGGATCGTCGGCTCCGAGCGCGTCAGCGCCGAACGGGACGCCGCCATGGACGTCGTGGCCGCCTGCGGCTTCCTGCCGCTCGCCATCCGCATCGCCGCCTCCCGCCTCGCCGCCCGCCGCACCTGGACCGTCTCCGTCCTCGCCCGCAAGCTCGCCGACGAACGCCGCCGCCTGGACGAGCTCCGGGCCGGCGACCTCGCCGTCAAGGCCACCTTCGAACTCGGCTACGGCCAGCTGGAGCCCGGCCAGGCCCGCGCCTTCCGCCTCCTCGGCCTCGCCGACGGCCCCGACATCTCCCTGGCCGCCGCGGCGGCCGTCCTCGACCTGGGCCTCGACGACACCGAGGAACTGCTGGAGTCCCTCGTCGACACCTCGCTCCTGGAGTCCGCCGCACCGGGCCGCTACCGCTTCCACGACCTTGTCCGCCTCTACGCCCGCGCCTGCGCCGAGCGCGACGAGCAGCCGCCCGCCGAGCGCGACGCCGCCATGTCCCGCCTGCTGGACTTCTACCTCGCGACGGCCGCCGGGGTGTACGTCCTGGAGCGCCCCGGCGACCAGCTGCTCGCGCACCTGACGCCGACCACCCACCCGGGCCTGACCTTCACCGACCGCGCGGCCGCCGGCGACTGGCTGTTCGCCGAGGCCGGCTGCCTGCTCGCCTGCGTCCGCCAGCACGCGACCGCCACCGGCGACACCCTGCGGCGCGCGGTCGACCTGCTGCTGGCCGCGAAGGACCTCGCCGAGTCCGGCGCCGACTCCCGCCAGTACGAGCAGGCGGCGTCGGCCCTGCTGGCCGCCGCCAAGGAGGCGGGCGACACACGGGCCGAGGGTCGCGCACGGACCGTGCTGACGCACGTGCTCAACTGGTCGGGCCAGTTCGACAGGGCCGATGAACAGGCCCGCCTCGCCCTGCTGCTGGGCCGCGCGCACGAGGACCCCGTCCCTTGCTGCTACGCCGCCAACAACCGTGGCATCACCGCCATCTACCAGCACCGTCACGAAGACGCCGAGGCCTACATCGGGCAGGCGCTGAACGCCTTCCGCGCCGACGGCAACCGTCCCGGCGAGGCGAGCGCGCTGAGCAACCTGTCACGGGTGTACCTGGACTCGGGGCGCGTCCAGGCCGCGGTGCGCCTCGCCGAGCAGGCCCTGGGCATCTACCGCGAGGTCAACGTCTCCTGGCGGCTGGCCAACGGGCTGTACGCGTACGGGCTGGCCCTCACCCGCGCCGGGCGCTACGAGGAGGCGCGGGCCCGCCTCGCCGAGGCCCTGACGGTGTTCCGCGAGAACCGTCAGCGGCTCTGGGAGGGCATGACCCTCTTCCGGACGGCGGAGCTCTACCTGACCGCGGGCAAGCCGGCCCAGGGCGCCACCCATGCCGAGCAAGCGCTGGTGCAGTTGCGGGGCATAGGAGGCGAATGGCGGCGCGGCAACGTGCTGACCGTGCTGGGCAGGTGCCTGGAGCAGCTGGGCCAGTCGGGCCGCGCGCACGCGTGCTGGACCGAGGCGCTGGCCATCTACGAGGCACTGGGCTCCTCGGAGGCCGCCGAGGTACGGACGCTGCTGGTGCCGGTGGCTGCGGCCTAGACACCAAGACGTACATTCCTGCACGCATTCCTGCATACATTCCTACGCCCGTCCGCCTGGAACCCGGCGGCACTTGGCGTAGTTGTAGGCGTGGAAGGCGTAGCCGCAGGCATGGAAGGCCCAGCCGTAGGCGTGGAAGGCCCAGCCGTAGGCGTGGAACGGGATGCCGGAGGGTCGCGCAGGATCGCGCCGACAGCCGCGTCCCGCGATGCCTTACCGACTTACCGGAGGTCGCAAACAAGCGGAACTAGCCCGCTTACGTGCCCGTTCATCGATCGTTTATCGTGACCCGTCAATCTAAGGGATGTCGATCCGTCGCGTCGGGGGGCAGACGGGTCGTAGGTGAGACCTTCACCTCAGGGCGAGCAGCCCTCACAACCCGTCCGGCGGCCCTCGGGGGAGTCGCCGGACGGGTTCTGCGATCCCTGACCGTCCCAACGACTCGCAATGCCAACGGGAGACAGCATCATGAGCGACGACAACAAGCTCAACCCGCCCATAGCGGCCACACCTCAGGACGACCACGCCAGCTCCGAGCCGATGAAGGCGAGGCTCAGCGCGGTGCCGACCGCCGAAGCCCTGATGGCCGACGGGCCTCTCACGCCGGCGGACGACCACGCCAGCACCCCCAAGCCGTACGTCCTGAACGACGACCATGCGAGCAGCCCCACGCCGTTCGTCCTCCAGGACGACCACGCGAGCGGGACGAAGCCCTGACGGTCGCCGCACAGTCGCCACGACCCTGATGGGCCGGCAGGCGTGATGCACCGGGGAGCTTCCGCCAGACATCGGCCGGAAGCTCCCGAACACCCGGCACTGCCGGGCCTCCCAGAGCCGACGGGGGAACGGGGGAACGGCTCCTGGGGGCGAAGGAACGGATCCCATTGCACAACGGAAACCGACCGGTACCTGATGACCGACTGGTACCTGAGGGAGAAATCCGGCGGGAAGGCCTGAGGGCTTGCAGGGGGCACGGGGGAACGGGGGAACCCGATGGCCGGCCTGCCGGACGCCGGATCCGGCGAATCGACGGGGAATCGA
>NZ_JAILXP010000173.1 GCF_020740895.1 Streptomyces sp. UNOB3_S3
CACCCGCCCCCTGGCCCCCGCGGGCGTGCCCGCCGCCGACCACGTGGTCGCCCACACGCTGCTGAACTGCCTGCTGCGCGAGGTCTCGGGCCCCGAGCACCAGACCGCCGTCACGGACGGGCACCTGCTGCTGCGGCTGCCCCGCAGCGGCGCCCTGCTGCGCGTCCGGCTCCGCCGCGCCTCCCTCATCGGCGCCCACCGCTTCACCGGCCCCGTCACCGAACAGCGCGACGGGACCTGGACCGAGCTGCCCTGGCAGGACCTGGCCGGCCACATCCACCGCGAGCTGGAGCTGCGCACCGGCGTCCGCAACGACGAATTCCTCGGCCAGGTGGCCTCCAGCCACGCCGGAGTGGTCGCCGCCCTCGCGGCCCGGCGGCCCGGCGCGGACACCGGCACCCCCGACGGCCGCTACCTGGACTCCGAGCAGTCCCTGCTCTTCGGCCACCGCTTCCACCCCACCCCCAAGGCCCGCACCGGCGCCGCCGAGGACTGGGCCCGCTACGCGCCCGAGGCCCGGGCCCGCTTCGCCCTGCGCCACCTCGCGGTGCGCCGCGAGTTCATCCGCGAGGAGGCCGCCGTCCCCCGAGCGCTCGACGCGTTCGACCGGCAGGGGAGCGTGCCGGAGGGGTACGTCCTGCTGCCCGCCCACCCCTGGCAGTACGGCATGCTCCAGGACCACCCCGCGCTGCGTGCCGCCCTCGGCCGCGGTGACGTCCTCGACCTCGGGCCGCGCGGAGCGGACTTCGTGCCCACGGCCTCGGTGCGCACCCTCTACGACGGCCGGGACTTCCTGAAGTTCAGCCTGAACGTCCGCATCACCAACTGCCTGCGCAAGAACGCCGAGTACGAGCTGACGGGCGCCGTCGCCCTGACCCGGCTGCTGGAGCCGGTCGCCGCCGGCCTCGCCGCCCGCTTCCCCGGCACCGAGCTGCTGCGCGAACCCGGCTACCGCACCCTGGACCTGGGCAGCCGCGAGCTCGCCGAGGGCTTCGGCGTCATCGTCCGCGAGGGCCTCGGCGCACGGCTGGCACCCGGCCTGACCGCCCTGCTGGCCGCCGCCGTCGCCGACGAGTACCCCACCGGCACGGCCCAGGTCTCCACCCTGCTGGCGGGCACGGGCCCCGAGGCCGCCCTGGAGTGGTGGGACGCCTACCTGGACCTGCTCGTGCCCCCGGTGCTGGCCGCCTACTTCGACCACGGCGTCGTCCTGGAGCCGCACCTGCAGAACGTCGTCGTCGGCGTCGACGACACGGGCATGCCCCGGCAGGTCCTGCTGCGCGACCTGGAGGGCACCAAGCTGCTCCCCGAGCACCACGCGGCGGCCCTCGCCGCGCTCGGCGACGAGGTGGCCGGGCCCATGACGTACGACCGGGAGCGCGGCTGGGACCGCGTCGTGTACTGCCTGCTCGTCAACCACCTCGCCGAGATGCTCGCCGCCCTCGCCGACCGCCACCCCCACCTGGAGCCCGCCCTGTGGTCCGCCGTCCGCCGGGTCCTGGCCGACCGGGCCGCGGCCCACGGTAATCCGCCGCTGCTGCGGGCCCTGATCGCCGGGGTGCCGCTGCCGGCCAAGGCCAATCTGCTGACGCGCTGGGAGCGCAAGGCGGACCGGTTCGCCGGTTACGTCCGCATCGGCTCGCCCCTCGTGTCGGACGTCCTCGCCGCCGTTTCCTCGGCCGCCCCCACCGGATCCTGGAGCACCACGCTGTGATCACCCCCCGTGCCGCCGCCCACGCCGAACGCCTGCCGGCCGGCGAGCTGCCCGCCTACGTCCACGACCTGACCGCCCTCGACGAGCACGCCCGGGCGGTACGGGCCGCCCTGCCGCCGGAGACCGAGCTGTACTACGCGGCCAAGGCCAACCCGGCCCCCGGCATCCTCAAGGCCCTCGCCCCCCACGTCAGCGGGTTCGAGGTGTCCTCGGGCGGCGAACTGGCCCACGTCCGCGAGACCGTTCCGGGACTGCCGCTCGCCTTCGGCGGCCCCGGCAAGACCGAGGCCGAGCTGCGGCTCGCCCTCGATCTGGGAGTGGAGCGCTTCCACGTGGAGAGCGAGCAGGAACTGCGGCTGCTCGCCGCCCTCGCCGGGGAACGCCCCGACGGGCCGCCCGTGGACGTGCTGCTGCGCGTCAACCTGCCCGTCGGCCAGGGCGACCTGGGCGGCGCGGCCCTGGCCATGGGCGGCCGGCCCAGCCCGTTCGGCCTCGACCCGCACCGCGCCGGGGGCTGCGTACCGCTGATCGAGGGGCGGCTGCGGCTGCGCGGCGTCCACGCCCACCTGGCCAGCGGCCTGGACGCGACCGCCCAGCTGGCCGTCGCGGAACGGATCACCTCCTGGGCGCGGGAGTTCGGCGACCGGCACGGCCTCGGCTCGATGGAGGTCAACGTCGGCGGCGGCATGGCCGTCGACTACGCCCGGCCGCACACCCGCTTCGACTGGGCCGCCTACGGACAGGGGCTGGCCCAACTGGCCGCGCGCCACCCCGGCGTGACCCTGCGCGTCGAGCCGGGCCGGTCGATGACGGTGTACTCGGGCTGGTACGTGACCGACGTCCTGGACGTCAAGCACAGCCACGGCGAGGCCTTCGCGGTGCTGCGCGGGGGGACGCACCACATGCGCACCCCCGCCACCAAGGGCCACGACCACCCCTTCACCGTCCTGCCCGTCGAGGAGTGGTCCCGCCCCTGGCCCCGCCCGGCCGCCGTGGCCGAACCGGTCACCCTCACCGGCCAGCTCTGCACCCCCAAGGACACCCTGGCGGCCGGGATCCCGGTGGCGGAGCTGAGGGCGGGCGACCGTGTCGCCTTCGCCATGGCGGGCGCGTACGCGTGGAACATCTCGCACCACGACTTCCTGATGCACCCGAAGCCGACGTTCCACATGCTGGGCGCGCCCGAGGCGGGTTGAGCCCCGGCCCACCAACGTTTGGACGTCATAGTTGGTGGATACAACTACCCTCGGTATTCATGCGAAGGGAGCCCCTAAACCATGTGCGGCATCACCGGATGGATCTCCTACGACAACGACCTCACCACCCCCCACGCCTCCGCCACCCTCGACGCCATGACCCGGACCATGGCCTGCCGCGGCCCCGACGCCGGCGGCGTCTGGCTGGACACCCACGCCGCCCTGGGCCACCGGCGCCTCGCCGTCATCGACATCGAGGGCGGCAAGCAGCCCATGCTCGTCGCACACGACGGCCGTACGCGGCTCGCCCTCACCTACAGCGGCGAGGTCTACAACTACCGCGAATTACGCGCCCAGTTGGAGAGTCACGGCCACACCTTCCGCACCAGCAGCGACACCGAGGTCGTGCTCCACGCCTACCTCGAATGGGGCGAGGCCTTCACCGAACGCCTCAACGGCATGTACGCCTTCGCCCTGTGGGACTCCCGCACCGAGGAACTCCTCCTGGTCCGCGACCGCATGGGCATCAAGCCGCTCTACTACCACCCCACCCCCGACGGGGTGCTCTTCGGCTCCGAGCCCAAGGCCATCCTCGCCCACCCGTCCGTCCGGCCCGTCGTCGACGCCGAGGGCCTCGCCGAGATGCTGGCCTTCACCAAGACCCCCGGCCACGCCGGCTACCACGGCATGTACGAACTGCGCCCCGGCCACACCGCGCGCGTCCGCCGCGCGGGCCTGACCGTCCGCCGCTACTGGGGGCTCGAGGCCCAGGAGCACACCGACGACACCGCCACCACGGTCCGGCGCGTCCGTGAGCTGCTCGACGACATCGTCACCCGGCAGCTCATCGCCGACGTGCCGCTGTGCACCCTGCTCTCCGGCGGGCTCGACTCCTCCGCCATCACCGCCCTCGCGGCCAAGGGCCTGGCGGAGGCCGGGCACGGCCCGGTGCGCTCCTTCTCCGTGGACTTCGCCGGCCAGACCGAGAACTTCAAGGCCGACCTGCTGCGCCCCACCCCCGACGGCCCCTACGCCCACGCCCTCGCCGAGCACGTCCGCTCCGACCACAGCGACATCGTCCTCGACACGGCCGCCCTGATGAACCGCGCCAACCGCGACGCCATAGTCAGAGCCCGCGACCTGCCCACCGCCGGCTTCGGTGACGGGGACGTCTCGCTCTACCTCCTCTTCAAGGCCATCCGCGAGCAGTCCACGGTCGCGCTGTCCGGGGAGTCGGCGGACGAGGTCTTCGGCGGCTACCGCTGGTTCCACGACCCCGAGTGCGTCCAGGCCGACACCTTCCCCTGGCTCGCCGCGGGCGTCGCCGACACCTTCTCCGGGCCCGCCAGCGGCGGCCGGACCGCGCTCCTCGACAAGAGCCTCCTCACCAAGATCGACATGCCCGGCCATGAACGGCAGCGCTACCACGAGGCCCTCGCCGAAGTGCCCCGGCTGCCCGGCGAGAGCGGGCTCCAGCGCCGGATGCGCGAGATCAGCCACCTCCACCTCACCCGCTTCGTCCAGCTCCTCCTCGACCGCAAGGACCGGGCCAGCATGGCCGTCGGCCTGGAGGTGCGCGTCCCCTTCTGCGACCACCGCCTCGTCGAATACGTCTTCAACACCCCCTGGGCCATGAAGACCTTCGACGGCCGCGAGAAGTCCCTGCTGCGCGCCGCCACCCGCGACCTGCTGCCGGACGCCGTCGCCGACCGCGTCAAGAGCCCCTACCCCAGCACCCAGGACCCCCGCTACGCCGACGCCCTGCGCACCGCCCTCGGCCACCTCCTGGCCGACAAGGATGCGCCCGTACGCCCGCTGCTCGACGCCCCCGCCGTCGCCGAGGCACTGGACGAGCGCGCGGGCGAGTCGTTCCGGACCGCCACCGAAGTGGTCCTCAACCTCAACACCTGGCTGACCGAGTACGGCACCGAACTGCGCCTCTAGCGGGCCTGCGGCCACGGTGGGCCCGTCTGGCGCACAATGGACCCACCGTAGTCCTCACCAGGAGTCCCCATCGTGGCCTTGCAGATGACCGTCGACCAGGACGCCGCCGAGCCTCCGTACGAGCAGATCCGGGCCGGCATCGCCGAGCGCGCCCGCGCGGGGGAGCTCCCGGTCGGCTACAAGCTGCCGACCGTGCGCGGCTTCGCCGAGGAGCTGGGCCTGGCGGCGAACACCGTCGCCAAGGCGTACCGGGCGCTGGAGGCGGACGGGGTCATCGAGACCCGGGGGCGGAACGGCACGTTCATCGCCGCCCCCGGTGACACCGCCGCCCGTGAGGCCGCCGCGGCGGCGCTCGCCTTCGCCCAGCGCGCCCACCGGCTGGGGCTGGACCGCGACGCGGCGCTGGCTGCCGCGGGCGACGCGCTCCGGGCGGTGTACGGCGACTGACGGGGCCGCGGCCCGGGGCTGTGGGCCATCCGGCTGAATATGGCCCGCGAGCCCCCGGCCTTCTGTGGTTCGCCGGGACCATGAGGGACAACCGCAGCACGATACGTCCGGGAACAACGGACGGACCAGGCAAGGAGCGTCGTGAGAAGACTCGTGCGGGTGGTGACCCTCGCCGGGACCTGTGGTCTGGTGCTGTCCGGCACCGGAGCCGGCAGCGCGGAGGCGCAGACGCAGACCAATCCGGGCTCCCTGCTGGCTGCGGTGGCGGGTGCCGACGTCGGCACCCTCGCCGAGACGGTGTCCGGTGTGGTCTGCAACAACCGGCTGGCCGATTTCCACTACAAGTCGCCGGTGTCCCGGTCGCCGCACCCTTGCGTCAACGGTCCGGTCCAGAGCGGCAACAGCGAGAACAGCAACAACTTCATCAACCACGGAAACCCCGTGGACAGCGGGAACATCGAGACCGCCGCCGGCTCCACCAACAGCCTCAACGACGTCAAGGGGCCGCAGCTGAACAGCCCGCACGACATCTCCACGGCCCACCCGGTCATCTTCCCCTAGGTGGATCGGTCCGGGCCCCGTCGTCCGCCCCGCCCCGGAAATCGCCTCAGGCCCCGGTCTCCCGGGGCCTGAGGCGATTCGCGGGCGCTGTCGCCGCCGGCTCAGAGGTGGAGCTCACTCCCGCCGAGCTGCTGCTGGTGGTTGGAGCTGCCCGCCGAGGCGCCCGAACCGGAGGATCCGGAGTTCGTGGAACCGCTGTTGTCCACGGGGTTGCCGCTGTCGCTGGGATTCCCGGTGATCCGGACGTTCTGCGAGTTCTTGCTGTTGCCGCTGTTGATGGGGCCGTTGACACAGGCCCGGGCACGGCCCTGGCAGCTGAATCCGGCCTGGAAACGGACGAACGTGTCGCCGCCGGCGCTGAACGGTCCGTCGCCGCCCCAGGCCATGGCGGGCGAGGCCGCGCCCCCGACCAGAAGCAGGCCGGACAGGCCCGCGGTCGCCATCCTGATGGGACTGATGCTCTTCACTGTGTGGTCCTGACCCTCGGAGGTTGGTCGATCCCCCTTGCTACCGGGAGCGCCGGTGCGGGCCAAGCCTGAGGAGCGCGCGGTCACCCTCTCCGACCACCGCATTCACCGTGACTGCCTAGTCCACCATCGAGAACCAGGAGCCGACCAGGGCCACCACGATGATC
This sequence comes from Streptomyces sp. UNOB3_S3, assembly GCF_020740895.1. Taxonomy (GTDB): domain Bacteria; phylum Actinomycetota; class Actinomycetes; order Streptomycetales; family Streptomycetaceae; genus Streptomyces. Next base: position 6,497 of record NZ_JAILXP010000173.1, read on the forward strand.
ACGGCGACCACCTGGAGCTGGGCGCCCTTGGACAGGGCGTTGTCCGGGCTGCTGCCGTGCTCCGCCGCGTACCGGGCCTTCTCCCGGAGCTCCCCGCGCCGCCCCAGGAAGCCCAGCGGGAAGCCTCCGATGGCCGCCGTGTACAGCGGCAGGGAGACCTCCGCGCTGTGGTGCTTGACCAGGGCGCTCACCGTCACGAGCAGGACCGCCGCGAACGGGGCGAGGGAGATCCGGATCCGGTACCGCCGGTTCGGCATGAGCGGAACGAAGAAGGCCAGGAACGCGAACGTCGCCGCGACGGCGATGGCCCACCAGGCGGTCAGGGGTATGACGGGAGGCTGGGGCATGACTCTTCCTTGACTCCGTGGGGCCCGGCGGGCCGGGCCCCACAGTTGTTCTCTTCGGTTCTCTTCGGTTCTCTTCAGTCGAAACGTTCCGCCGGGGGCCGGTCAGGCTACCAAGTGAACCAGCCGACGACCGGGGAGATCGCCTGCTGTACGGCGTGCACTCCGCGCTCCACCTTCGAGAGCTGGGTGATGCCCTTGATGACCGGGACACCGAACTTGATGGCATTGCTGGCGAGGTTGCCGACGCCGCCCAGTGCCATACCGGTGACGGCGCTGATCATGTTCGAGTTGCCGAAGCCGTCGGCGTACCAGGACAGCCCGGCGCTGATGCCGGCGGCGATCATCGACGTGGCCCCGAGTACGGGCGTGACGACGACGTCGGCGCCCGGGATGAAGGCCGAGATCGCGGCCGCCGTCCCGATGACCGTGCTCGCGCGGTTCAGCCACTTCGCTCCGCTGCGTGCCCAGCCCTTGCCGTCGTCGCCCTTGTCGCCGGCGTTCTTGCCGTCGCTGGTCGGGACGGTCGAGGAGCCGTGCTGGTCGTACTTGGGGTCGTTGGAGGGGTCGGTGCCCTTCTTCGCGTTCTCCCGGGCCTGCTCCGCCGCACGGGCGGCCTCGGCGGCAGCCTCCTGCCGGCGCTTCTCGATGACGACGCTCTGCGCCTCGGACGACGCCTTGGCGGCGGCGTCGCGGTCACGGCCGGCCTGGGTGGCCGACGCGGCGGCACTGGCCGCCGAAGCCTTGGCGCTGTCGGCCGAGTCCACGGCCGCGGCGGCGGAGTTCTCCGCCTGGCTGGCCGAGTAGTTGGCCTGGCGGCTGGCCTGGCGGGCCGTCGCGGCGGCGTTCTTGGCCTTCTCGGCGGACGCGGCAGCGGCGGCGGCCGAGGTGTCGGCCTCCTTGGCCTTGTCACGGGCCTTCTCGGCGTAGTCGTTGGCCTCGGCGGCCGACTTCTTCGCCTTCTCGGCCCAGTCGGCGGCCTCATTGGCTTTGTTCCGGGCGTTGGCGGCCACCTTGGACGCCGTGTAGGCGTTCTCGTTGGCGTCGGCTGCGGCGCTCGCGGCCTTGGCGATCAGGGCCTGGACGGACGCGACGTGGGTGGCGGTGTCCTGGTCCTTCTGGGCGGCCCGGTACTGGACGCGCGTGACGAAGTCGTGCTGCATCCAGGCGGAACCGGCCATCGCGACCTGCGCGGCGGCCTGCACGTTGGCGGCTCCGGTGTTCATGACGCGGAGCGTCTCGACCCGGTCGTCCTCCATCTGGGCCTGACGGTAGCCGCTGCTCAGGAAGGCGTACAGGGCCTTGACACCGCCGTCGCTCAGCGCGGCGCTGCCGGCGTCCTTGACGGCCTTGCCGGCGCCGTTCATGAGCTTGAGGGTCTGGAACCGGTAGTCCTCGATCTGGACGTCGTAGGCCCCCTTGACGAGGAACTTCTCCGCCGCGTCCGGGTCGTCGCTCTGGAGCGACTTGGCGGCCGCGTCGGCGAGAGCCGGGCCGCCGACCTTGGCGAGGGCGAACACCTTCTCCCGGTCGTCCTGGCGCTGGGCCTGCTTGAAGTCCGTCCTCGCCCAGGCGACGACGGCCTCATCGGTGCCGGACAGCGCGGACTCGGCCGCCGAGCGCGTCCAGGCCCCGGTGTTGTCCAGCAGGTTGACGGCGGCCTTGCGGCCGAGGTCGGCCGCGGACTTGGTGTCGATGCCGGAGGCGGCGGCCTTCGTCACGAGCTGCTTGGTGTCGTCGTCCATCTGGGCCGACTGGTTCTGCAGCTGCTTGATGAAGTCCGTGCCGTCCTTGTCGGCCTTCGCGGCCGTCTTGGCCTCTTCGATGCCGAGCTGGGTGTTCGCGTCGAGCTCCGCCTTCTCGCTCTCGCGGGCGAGCTTCTCGACCTTCTGGGCCTGCTCGACCGCGCCGGACGCCGCCTTGGCGGCATCGATGGCGTTGTTGGCGTGCTCGGTCGCCTTGTTGGCCCAGTCCTGCGCCTGGCCGGCTTCGTCGGCCGCCTTGTCGGCAGCGGCGGCGGCCTTCTCCGCGTGGTCGGCGGCGTCATTGGCGGCCTGGTGCGCGTCACGCGCGGCGGCGGCGGCCTGCGAGGCGAGCGACTGAGCGCGGCCGGCGGCCGCGGTGGCCGTGTCGGCCGCGCTCTGGGCGACGTTGGCGGCCTCGCGCGCCCGGCGGGCCTGCGCCTGCGCCACACCGGCGGAGGCGGCGGCGTCCGCGGAGGCGGCGGCAGCGGCGGCGGAGTTCTGCGCGGCACGCGCGGCGGCGGCACCGGCGCTGCCCGCGGCGGCGCCGGCGTCGGCCGCGTGGACGGCGGCCTGGGCGGCGGTACGCGCCCCCTTGGCAGCGTCGCGGGCGGCCTCGGCGGCCCGGCGGGCGTTCCCCGCCTCGGCGGCGTTGCCGGCGGCAGCGGCGGCGGCGTTGTAGGCGCGCGAGGCGGCCTGGCCGGCGGCGGCCGCGGCGGAGGCGGCGGCCTGGGCGGCGCTGGCGGCCGTACGGGCGGCGGAGACGGCGGTGTTGGACGCCTGGATGGCGGTCCGGGCCGCGGCGGCGGCGCCCTCGGCGGCCTGGGCGGCGCGGTTGGCGGCGTTCCCGGCGTCCTCGAGGCTGTCCTTGGCGGCGGCGGCCTCCTTGGCGGCCTTGAGCGCGGCCTCCTTGGCCTTCGCCGCGGCCTCCTCGGCACGGGCGCCGGCCTCCTTGGCCGCGTCGGTCTCGGCCTTGGCCCGCTTGCCGGCCTGCTCGGCCACCTGGGCCAGCGCGCCGACCGTCGCGCTCTCCTGGTCCCGGCTGCGGGCCAGGTACTGCCCGCGCTCCAGGAACTCCCGGCGGTCATCTGCCGTGCCCTGCATGGCCCGGTCGCCGAGCTTCTTCACCTCGGGGCCGCCGGCCTGCATGATCTTCAGGACCTGGACCCGGTCGTCCTCCTCCTGGGCCGTGACGCGGCCCTTGGTGAGGAAGGCGTCCAGGGCCTCGGCGGAACCGCTGTCGAGGGCCTTCTGGCCCGCGTCGCGCACGGCCTTCTCGCCGTTGTTCATCGCCGACAGCACGGCGACGCGGCGGTCGTCGTCCAGCGGGTTCTTGTAGCCGTTCCTGACGAACTCGTGGATGTCCGCGTCGGTCCCGCTCAGCGCCTTGGACGCGGCGTCGCGCACGCCCTTGCCGGAGGAGCTGAGCATCTTCAGGACGGCGAACCGCTCGTCCTCGGCCGTCGCCCGGTCGAGCCCCTTCTGCAGGAAGGAGCGCAGGTCCGTCTCCGAACCGAGCAGTGCCTTCGTCGCGGCGTCCTTGGTGGCCAGGCCCCCCAGCCGGTACGCGTCGACCGCCTGCGCCCGCGCGTCCGCCGGAAGCGCGGGGCCGTCCGGCCGGTCCGGGACGGCCTGGGCCACGGTGGTGCCGAGCACCGTCGCGGCGAGCGTCAGGGAGGTGAGGGCGAGAAGTCTCTTCGGTCTCTTGCTGGTCATATCCCCTCAAAAATCCGCCGGGTTTTACTAACAACCCGTCATGAAGCGGCAGATGCCGCCACATCGGCGTGATCGTAGGGGCGGAATCGAAATTCCGGATCTTGCCGGGAGGGGGTCGGAGGGGGTGCGGACACGCCGGGGAACGGGTGTCCCAAGGGCCGTCGGACCACAGGTGCGCCCCGCACCCGCGTGTGATCTTTTATGTTTTATTTACGGGAGTTCGGGGTCGGCTGGAGAAACCGGCTAGAGATACAGCCCCGCATCCGCCGTCCCGTCCGGCTGCGCCGGCACCGACGCCGGGACCGTGCCCCGCCGCAGCGCGAAGAGCTCCGCGAGCGTGGCGCCCTGCCGGCCCACGCCCTCCTCGCGGCCCAGCCACCGGACGGACTCCGCCCGCGTCAGCGGGCCCACCTCGATCCGGGCCAGACAACGGCCCGGCCGCACCACCGCCGGGTGCAGCCGCTCCAGGTCCTCGTTGGTGGTGACGCCCACCAGGACGTTCCGGCCCTGGCCCAGCAGACCGTCCGTCAGATTCAGCAGCCTCGACAGCGCCTGGCCCGCCGCGTGCCGGGCCTCGCCGCGAATGAGCTCGTCGCAGTCCTCCAGGAGCAGCAGCCGCCAGCGGCTCCCCTCCGGGCCGTCGTCCTCGCCGATGGCGATGTCCATCAGATAACCCACGTCGTTGAGCAGCCGCTCCGGGTCCAGGACGCAGTCCACCTGGCACCAGTCCCGCCACGAACGGGCCAGCGTGCGCAGCGCGGACGTCTTGCCCGTGCCCGGCGGACCGTGCAGCAGGAGGAGACGGCCCGCGATGTCGTCCGGGGTCACCTTCATCAGGCGGTCCATCGCGTCGGCCACCGGCGCGGTGTAGTTGGCGCGCACCTCCTCCCACGTGCCGGCCGAGATCGACCGGGTCGTACGGTGCGGGCCGCGCCGGGGGGAGAGGTACCAGAAGCCCATGGTGACGTGGTCGGGCGTGGGCTCGGGATCGTCCTCGGCGCCCTCCACCGCCTGCCGCAGCACCTCCTGGGCCAGTTCGTCGCTGACGGCCGTTACCGTCACATCGGCGGTCCGCTGCCAGCGCGACACCAGCAGCGACCAGCCGTCGCCCTCGGCGAGGAGCGCGCCGCGGTCGTCGTCCCGCGCGGAGCGCACCACCCGGGCCCCGGGCGGCAGCAGCGTCGCCCCGGACCGGATCCGCTCCACCGAGTGGCCGCGCGCGTAGGGCTGTTCGCCCCGGCCGAACGGGCCGAGGAAGAGGGCGTCCATCACGTCGGCCGGGGAGTCGCTGTCGACATGGATCCCGATGGCCGGGGAATCGGCTGGAGGAAGGGGGCGCTCGGCACTGCGGTCGGCACACATGCGCCCCATGATCCGGCACGGATCACCCCGGCGCACCCGGGTTTTCGCCGGTTCCGCCCCCGCCTGCGCCGAACGCGCCGCAGACCGATTCCGCCCCCGTTACCCTTTCCGTGATGGGACGTCATGGTGGAGGTCGGACGTTGCAGCGGGCGAGGCGGTGGCGGTCCGGCGGGCCGTCGCGACGGCGGCGGATCGCCGCACTGCTCGCGGGCGCGCTCCTTGCCCTGGCCGCCCTGGTCACCGCGAGCATCGAGGCATGGCGGTCCGGGGACCGCCCCCCGGCGGCGCCCGCCGGCTCCGCGGCCTGGGTGGGCTGGGGCTTCACCCACACCCAGTACAGCGCCGACCTCGGACAGGACGCCGCGGAGGCGACGGCCGGGAAGACCCTCGCCCGCGTCCCCCTGCCGCAGAACCAGCACATCATGGGCTGGGGCGTCGACAACCCCGAACCCAGACCGGGGAAGTACAACTTCGCCGACCTCGACCGGCGCGTCGCGCTCATGCGGAAGACGGGCACCACGCCCGTGCTCACCCTGTGCTGCGCCCCCGACTGGATGAAGGGCGGCGGCGACCGCACCGACTGGTCCCAGAAGTCCCTGGAGAAGGCCCCCGACCGCGCCCACTACAAGGACTTCGCCGCGCTCGCCGGAAGGATCGCCCAACGCTACCCGGACGTACGCCACTTCATCGTCTGGAACGAGTTCAAGGGCTTCTACGACGAATCCAGGAACCGCTGGGACTACGAGGGGTACACCGAGCTCTACAACCTCGTCTACAAGGCGGTGAAGAAACAGAACAGCAAGGCCCTCGTGGGCGGGCCGTACGTGGTCATGGACAGCGAGGCCCCCGGCACCGGTTCCTACGCCTCGAGGGTGAGCGGCGACTGGGGGGCGGTGGACCAGCGGGCCGTCGACGCCCTGGAGTACTGGACCGAGCACAAGGAGGGGGCGGACTTCGTCGTCGTCGACGGCGCCAGCTACACCCGCACGGGCAGCAGGCCCGTACCCGACGAGTTCCGGGCCACGCGGAAGTTCACCGACGTCACCGAATGGGTGCGGAAGACCACCGGGCTGCCGGTGTGGTGGGCCGAGTGGTACGTCGAGCCCGCCGACGAGCACGACGGCCGCAAGACCTGGACCGAGCCCCACCGCGTCGCCGTCCAGGCCACCGCGATGATGCGGATAGCCGAGGCGAACGCGGCCGGGGCCTTCTACTGGAACCCCGAGGAGGAGGGCGCCGACTGCCCCGGCTGCCTGTGGCGCAGCACCCAACTCCCGGACGGCGGCGGGCCGCTGCCCATGCTGGACCTGCTGACCCGCTTCGCCAAGGAGTTCCCGCCCGGCACGGGACTGCGCCGCATCGACGTCGGCGGCGCCGACGCCCCGGCCGTCCAGGTGATCGGCGCGGGCACGACCGTACTCGCCGTCAATACCCTCGACCGGAAGATCACTGCCCGGGTCGACGGCCAGAGCGTCGACTTCGCCCCGTACGAAGTCCGCTGGCTCTGACCCGTTGCCCCGCACCGCGCGGGGCGGCAACACTGAAGCGGCGTCAACCGAAACGAAAGGGAGACCTCATGCCTGAAAACACGGCTCAGGCGCTGGTCATCGTCGACGCGGAGGGCAACTACTACGTGCTGCCCAGGGAGGTCGTCGAGACCGCCAGGGCGGCCCCCGAGGCCAGGGAGACCATCCGCGAGCACCTGAGGGACACCGCCCACGTCCCCCTCGCCGACGGCTACTCCTTCGCCGGGGTGCTGCGCCTCGCCCCCGGGGACGAGATGGCCCACTACACCCCCGAGGCCTCCTGGCCGGTCGCCACCACCACCTCGTGATGGCCGGCGTCCCCCGGTGCGACGACACCTGGATCGCCGCCCGATTACCCGGCCCCGCCGAACGGCGGGCCTTCACCGCGCGCGGCTGCCTGGCCGTCGAAGGACTCTGGGACGACCGGTGCGCCGCCGCGCTGGCGCACGAGGCAGGGCGGCTGCTGCCCCGCGGCCGCCGTGCGGGCCCCGACGGGCCGGACCGGCCCAGCCGGCAGGCGGTCGCCGCCGAAGCCCCGCTGCTGGCCCGGCTCCACCGCGCCCTCGTCCCCCTGGCGCGGGCGCTCGCCGGACGCCTCCTCGTGCCCACGTGCGCCTGGTACAACTACTACGAACAGCACGACGGCATCTGGCTCCACATCGACATCGACGCCTCGGAACTCGCCCTCCTCACCACGGTGCTGGGCGAGGTCGGCCCCCTCCACCTCCACCCCGCGCTGCGCGGACGCACCCAGGACCAGCTCGACGCCCTCCAGCGCGACCCGGACTGGGACCGCGAGAGCGGTACCGCCGTCCGCTACCCCCGCCGCGGGGTACTGGCCCAGCTGGGCCGGGCCGTGCCGCACCACCGGCCCGGGCGGCCCCTGGCCCGGCCGGGAGCGGTCGCCGCCCTCCACTACCGCTCACCGTTCTAGCCCCCGCGTTCCCGTCCCCGCGTTCCCGTCCCCGCGTTCCAGCCCCTGCCCCACGGCACAGACAGCCACGGCACAGCCGGCGGCTCCCGCACGGAAGAGGCACTCGTGACGCACGCCCCGGTCCTTCCGCAGCCCGCCCCCGTCACCCCCGCCGCGCGACGGTCCTTCGCCGGTCACGGCCACGTCCACCTC
>NZ_JAILXP010000174.1 GCF_020740895.1 Streptomyces sp. UNOB3_S3
GTGGACGGACGCTGCGGCACGCCTCCAGTCGCAGACGCCGGGCCCCGCCCGTACCGAGCCGACGGCGCCGGAGAGCGCGTCCAGGACCGCCCCCGGCAGCCAGGTCCCCTGGAAGATCGAGGACGAGAAGAGCGGCTCCAAGTTCGCCGTGAAGGTCGGCCGCGGTGTGCTCTGGGGCGTCGTCGCCCTCGCCGCGATCACCGGCATCCGGTCGTGGTTCTGGACCCCCGCCCCGCCCAAGCCCGCCCCCACCAAGGTCGAGAGCGGTCCGCAGTACCCCGTCCAGGAGGCCCAGGCGGTCGCCGCGCGCTTCGCGCGCTCGTATCTGACCTGGGACGAGACCGACCCGCAGGCGCGGGCCGGTGCCCTGGCGCGGGACATGCCGAGCGGCACCGACACCACCGCCGGCTGGAACTCCAAGGGCCGTCAGCAAGTACTCGTCGTCCTGCCGAGCACCGTCTCCGTGCTCGGTGACAAGCGTGCCCGCGTCCGGGTGGACCTCCTCGTGAGCGGCCCGGCGCCGGACGGCACCGCCCCCGCCGACAAGGACAAGGACAAGGGCGACAAGAAGGACGACGCCAAGAAGGACGAGCCCAAGAAGGACGACGCCAAGAAGGACGCCAAGCCCGCCTCCGCCACCCGGTGGATGGGCCTGGAGGTCCCCGTCGTCGAGGCCTCCGGCCGTGTCGTCGTCACCGGCCAGCCCGGCATCGTCGGTGTGCCGAACAACGGCCCGTCCGTACCCGTGCCGAACGCCAAGAGCAACGACATGGAGTTCAGCGACAAGACCCGCGGCGTGGTCGAGGAGTTCTTCGCGAAGTACGCCACGGGCGAGCCCGGATCGGTCGCCGCGCCCGGCGCCTCCATCCCCGCCCTGCCGTCCGGCATGACCCTCGGCACGATCCGCAACTGGACCGTGGACGAGGGAAGCGGCACCGACCGAGTCGGCACGGCCGTCGTCAGCTGGAACGTCGGCGGGGCCGAGATCGAGCAGACCTACCGGGTCAAGCTCACCCGCGTGGCCTCGGCCCAGGCCGAGCGCTGGCAGGTCGCCGAGGTCCACGGCGGATTCACGCCGTAGCGCGCCGGTCCGCCGTCGCCCATCCACTCACCTACTCGCTCACTCACCGCTGTCCGTTTCCACCACGGGGGAGATACCGATGCAACTCGCGCTGACCAGTGGCGCCGAACTCAAGTCCTGGGTGTTCCTGATCGCCGGGAACATCTTCCTGATCGTCCTCGCGGTGAGGGCCATCGGCCACTACGCGAAGCGCGAGTGGGGCGAGCTCCTCGGCCACTTCCTGGCCGGTGTGGTCGTCGCCGGCTTCGTCTTCGCGCCGGACGTCTCGCAGACCATGCTGACCGAGGTCTGGAAGAAGGTCGCCGGCTCGTGAGGGTAGGGCACACGTTCACCCGCCACTTCGATCTGGAGACGCGGCAGCACGAGCTGTTCGGCATGGACCTCGGAGAAGGTCCCTCCCGCCGCGTCCTGGTGACCGGTGCCGTGATCTACGGGGTCTGGGTGGGTGGACTGTTCCTCGTCTTCGGACTTCCCTCGAAGATCTTCTTCACCCTCTACTTCGCCCCGCCCGCGCTCATCACCTTCTACGGCGCGCAGCGCTCCCGGCGCAACGAGCGGCGGTGGAACCTGACCCAGTGGGCCTTGGCCATCCGCTATCTGACGGTTGGCCACCGCCCCGTCATCAACGGCGGCCGCCGCGCCGCCGACCGCAGTGAGTGGCTGCCGCTCCGGGCCCGGCTGGGCGACCGGACGGACGAGTTCCTGGCCCTCCCCGGCATGGGCGTGTTCGAGGGCGCGCTCGGCGGTGACGAACCCAGGCCGACGGCGGGCCGCCCGGCGAAGCTCGACGCCCGGCCCCGGCTCTACGGCCCGGACCACGTCTACCGCGCGCGGATGCGCGGCCTCTCCGCGAAGGAGCGCAAGGCCGCCGAGCAGGCGGCGCGGCAGAACACCCGGCCCGCGGCCCAGCAGGCATGGACGGGCAGTGCGGCGCACCGGCCCGGCCCCGAAGGCACGTAAAGGTACCCGACAGTGAAGTTGATCAAGGGCATCGCCCGTTTCCTCGGCGTCGAGGGTGACCGTTCCGCCCCGCCGCCCCGCTATGTCGCCCTCGCGGACGGCCTGATCGTCACCGAGACCCACGCCGAGGCGTGGTTCGTCCTCTCGGGCTCCAACACCGACCTGATGTCGGAGAGCGCCCGGGACGCCGAGCACGACCAGGCCAGCAGCGCGCTCGCCCGTACCCTCTCCGGCCACGACTGCCACCTCAAGGTGCTCTGGGCACCGCTGAACTCCGACGAGTACCGCAACGAGGCGGAGACCCTGTTCTCGGCCGGCGACTACGCCGCCTGGGCCGAGACCCGTATCGAGCGCCTCGACGACCTGGAGCTCCCCACCCGTCTGCTGCTGCTCGGCGTGCGTCTCGTCGAGCGCTCCACGCAGGCGAAGGCCCGGGGCAGCCGCGGCGTCCAGGAAGCCATGGGCATCGGCTCCACGTCCGTCTCCCCGAAGGAGCTCGCGCGGCTCGACGCCCTCACCCGGCGCCTGGGCCGCCAGCTGGAGACCACGCCCTGGAAGGCCCAGCCGGCCACCGTCGAGATGCTGGCCTGGATGATCGCGCGCGAGCAGCGGCGCGGCGCGCAGCTGCCGACGCCGGACGGCGACGGCACGATCACCGGCGCCAAGCTGGCCCAGCTCACCCGCGGCCGGGTGCTGCCCTACCCCGACCACCTGCGCGTCGTCGACCAGCGCGGCGAGACCTCCGCGTGGACGGCGGTCCTGACCATGGACGGCTTCCCGGAGGAGATGGAGTCCCCGGGCGCCGGGGAATGGCTGCGGGCGGTCGCCGAGATCACGTACGTCCCCGAGTACACGGACGACGACCTCGAACGCGACATCCACGTCAAGCCGGTCAACGCCGAGCCGTCCGTCCGCTTCAAGGTCCTCCACAAGCGGGACGCGCTGAAGCAGATCGACGAGGTCCGCCGGCTCGCCAAGGAGCAGCGGCAGAGCGCCGCCAAGCACTCCGCCGGCGAGACCGCGCAGGAGATCGAGGAGACCGAGGAGACGATGACGGCCCTCTCGCGCGACATGAAGCGCGAGGACGTCACGCTGCTGGAGGACCACCCCCGCCTGATCGTCAGCAGTGACGTTTCGCTGGAGGACCTGCGCAACCGCTGCGACGCCGTCATCGGCTTCTACGGCGGACTGGGCATCGAGGTCAGCGTCGCCGCCGAGGAACAGCGCGAGCTGTGGCTGGAGTCCCAGCCCGGCGACATGCTGCGGGTGCCGGACCTGGTGCACACCCGGACGGTCGGCGCGTTCGCCGGCTCCTGGTTCTGGGGCGGCGCGTCGGTGGGCGACGACTCCGGCCCGATCATCGGCTATCTGACCGGTTCGACGCCCGGCGTCGTGCGCAACGACCTCACCGGCGGCTCCGAGCGCGGCGACGCCACGACCACCGCGTTCATCGGACGGAGCGGTCGCGGCAAGACGACCGCCATGATGCTGTCCCTGCTGGACTCCGGCTTCCGCGGCTCCTTCGTCCTGGCCCTGGACTTCAAGGGCGACATGGGCGGCCTCGTCTCGGCCGGGCAGCGCTACGGCCTCAACGCCCACCTCATCGAGACGGGTTCGCAGTTCGCCGGCGTCGCCGACCTGTTCACCCTGCTCTCCGGCGAGAGCGCCGAGCGCGCCCAGACCGAGGTCCCGGCCCAGCTGGGCATCGCACTGCCGCAGCACCTGCGGATGCGCGGCGCGGAGACCCCGATCCAGAGCGCGGTCAACGAGGTCATCGCCGAGGGCGACCCCGCGACCTGGAAGGTCATCGAGCGGCTGCGGAAGTCGGACGACGAGCTGAGCCGCGAGGCCGGCGACGCGCTCTACGAGCTGTCGCTGACGGGCCTGGGCGCGCCCTTCATGGGCAAGCCGTCCGGCACCACGCTGATCACGCCGAACCCGGGCATCTGGGTCGTCCAGGTCCCCGGCATCACCCTGCCGTCGCCGGACGACGACCGCGACGACTGGTCGGTGCACCAGCGCCTGTCGGTGGCCCTCGTCCACTCGCTGCTCGCGTACGGCATCAGCATGGCCGGCCGGAAGGACCTGCGGGGCCTGCGCAAGGTCGTGGCCGTGCCGGAGGTGCACGTCCTGACGGCGACCCGCGAGGGCAGCTCCTTCCTCCAGTACATCGCCCGAGTCGGCCGCGCGCTCCACACCGCGCTGGTCGTCGACACCCAGGACCCCGAGTCGCTGGCGAGCCTGACGGGTCTGGTGGAGCAGATGACCACGGTCTTCGGTTTCCAGCTGACGACGGCCGAACAGCAGGACGCCATGGCCGCCCTGCTGGACCTGCCCAAGGGCGCGCACACGCGCCAGCTCATCCAGGCGATCGGCGTCGATGTGACGCAGGAGATCCGCCACGGCCACTGCATCATGCGCGACCGGCGCTTCAGCAGCGCGACGGTGCAGTTCGACGTGCCGTCGCTGGAGATTCTCGAGCTGCTGAACACGACGCCGAAGACGCAGAAGACGCAGAAGGTCACGTCCGAACCCGAGGGAGCAAGCGCATGAAGCGAGTAGCGGCCGCGGCCGTGGCAGTGGCGTCGGTCCTGGTGATGACCGGGTGCTCGTCGTCCTCGGACGGCGGGCAGGACGGCGGCGACGGCAAGGACGGCAAGAAGCCGGGCTCCGGGGCGTCCAGGACGCCGGAGGCTTTTGGGCAGGACGAAGCGGCGATGAAGGCCGTGGCGGTGAAGTACTGGGAGGCCGTGCAGCGGCGGGACTGGCGCCAGAAGTGCGAGTTGTCGACCCAGCAAGGCCGGGACGGCAAATCAGTGGAGGACTGCGCGAAGGAAAACACCCCAGGCGATGGTGGCCGCACTCCGGCCACGGTGAAGATCGAAGGAGATCCCCAGGCCATTCCGGCATCGGGTGACTATCTCGCCGGGACCGGGCTCATGATGTCGACGACGATCAACGGCAGTGATGGTCGCCATGTCAGTCGGACAGCCCTGCGCATGGTCAAAGAGGGCAACAAGTGGCTGGTCGAGCAGAGAGCGGATGTCTATGACACCGACATGAGACACGGCGCTCCCGTGCGCGACGCCCTCCTGAGGTCGTAGGGATGAGGATTCCCCGTTTCCGTAACCTCGCCATTCCGATCGTCGGGGCGCTCACCACGCTGATGGCGACGGGCGGCGCCGCCGCTGCGAAGGGAAGGGACTACTCGAAGTACCAACCCGCCGGCATGGGCGCGCTGCTGCCTTCGCCCGGCACCCGGCCCGCCGGGCAATCGGGGACGCTCTTCGAGCGTTACAGCAACAGCGGCCTCTACCAGCTGGACTCCCAGCTGGGTTGGGATGAGATCGGCTATCAGATCCAGAACGGCATCGCCGTCATCTTCATGGGCCTGACGGTCCTGGTGGGTCTGGCGGCCGTGGTCGTCGTGCAGTGGGCCATCAAGTTCACCTCCGTCAAGGAGCTCCAGGACTCGATCACCCATGCCATCTCCGGCGCCGCCGGGACCGTGTCCGAGACTCTGCTCCCCACGGCCCTGGCAGTGGGAGCACTGGTGGCGTGGGCGAACCACAGAAAGGCCGGTGGCAGTGCCCTCAGCCAACTGGGCTGGGTGGCCGCGTCCGGCATCCTCTCGGTGTCATTGCTGTCCACACCACAGGTATGGGTGGACGGAATCGACTCCACGCGCAGCATAGGCAGCTCGGTGGCCATGGAGGCCGCCAGCGCTGGTTTGGGTGCCGGGACCAACGAGCCCATCGACATCAAGGGCGATGTCTCCTTCAACGGCTCGACCCAGGACAACATGCTGCGCAAGTCGGCGGACGCGATCTGGCGCTCGTATGTCGTGACACCCTGGTGCGTCGCCGAGTTCGGCAATCTCGACACGTGCAAGGAGTTCGCTCAGCGACTCTGGGACGAGAAGGGTGACAACACAAAGGCCCGCGAGAGTTGGCTGCACGACAACGTGTGTGCCGTAGACGGCGAAGACGGCTGCGAAGGCGGGGTGGGAAGGCCGGCCGTCGACTGGCGCCAGGGCAAGAACGCCGGCCGCGTCCCCGTCACCATCGCCGCCTTCGTCTGCGTCGTCCTCTTCGCCGCCCTCGCCATCGCGCTCGCCTTCGCCTCCCTCGCCTCCCTCATCGGGGCGCTGATGCTGCTCCTGGCGGGAGTGGTCTTCGCCTGCATGTGGGTCATCCCCGGCAGGCCCAGGCAGTGGGGAATGCGCTGGTTTGACATGCTGCTGGGCTTCACACTCCAGTCGTTCGTCAGCACGATGGTGCTCGGCTGCGTGCTGATCCTGAACACCGCCAGCGTCTCCATGATCGGCAAGTACGGCTGGTTCGCCTCGGCGGGCATCAGCATCACCAGCGCGGTCGTGGCGTTCAAGTTCCGCGGCGTCATGGAGAGCATCGTCGGTGTCACCGGCGCCATGAGCCCGGGTGCGTCGGCGGCCGGCATGGCCATCGCCCGGGGGGCCGGCCGGATGGCCGGACGGGCCGGCGGCTGGACGGCCAAGAAGTCCCTGCGCGGCGCAGGATGGGCCGGCAAGCAGGCCGGCAGGGGCGCGGGCAAGCTCGCCATGGCGGGTGCCAGGAAGGGCGCGGAGGTCTTCGACGAGAAGGTCTCCCACGTCGGCAAGGCCGCGTCCATGTACTCCTGGATGGCCAAGAACCCCGCGCCCCTGGGCGCGGGCGGCGGAAGAGCCGGCAACGGTCCCGCGCAAGGTTCCTCCGGCCGGCAGGACCCCGGCGGTGGAGGCGGCGCGGGCGGTGGCCGGCGCGGCCCGGGCGGCGCGAGTCGCGGCGGCACCTACGGCGCCGGTGCCGGAAGGACCGTGGACCTGCCGGAGCGGCGTTCGACGCCGGTGGGCACCGTACGTCCGCGCTCCGTGGCCGGCAAGGCCGCTGCCGCGCAGCGCGACAACGCCCGCAATCAGCCGGGCAACCCGCAGACCGGACGTACCGGCGCCGGTGCCGGCGCTGCCGGGCAGCAGGCGGCCGCGACTCGCCGGCACCCCTCGCCGTCGCGCCCCGGCGGTGGCGGCGGCCAGGACTCCTACCGCTTCCGCACGGCGCCGAAGCCGCGCAGCGTGCCCCGTCAGCAGCGCATCAGCGACGCCCGTAGGACGGCTGTGACGAATCGTGCCGTGGCGAATCGTTCCGCCTCAGGTGCCGCCGCCACGGTGCGCACACCGGCGCCGGCACCCGGCCGCCGCCGCAGGAGGAGGAACGGCTCATGAGCAAGGCGGAGAGGCCCAAGGACTCCGCCGAGTGGCGCGAGCTTCTCAAGGCCGGGTTCGAGTACGAGTACCCCGAGGAGATCCGGCAGGCCCCCAAGCGCTCCCTGCGCCGCCGGGCCCGAAAGATCTACCGGCAGGACCAGAAGGTCGAGCTCAAGCGGCGCATCGCCGAGGAGCGGCGCCGCGAGCCCGTCACGGCCGGGGGCGCGGTCGTCCTGATCGTCGGCCTCCTGGCCGTGGGCCTGGCAGCCAACCACTGGTGGCCGGACCACGCCGGGGCGCCGTCGACGGTGATCCAGGCGGGCAGCCCCGACGACACGGGCACGGAGTCGTCGCCGGCCGGGGGCGGCGGCCCCACCGCCTCCCCGTCCGCCCCAGCCACCCCGAAGGCCGACCTCAGCACCCCGGAGAAGACCGCCGAGGGCTGGGCGCGCGCCTATATGACCCGCAACCCGCCCGTGGACAAGGACCAGAAGGTCCCGGTCCGGCGGGCGGCTCCGTGGATGACCGAGGCGCTGGAGAAGAACCTCGAGCAGTTCGACGACAAGGCCTGGTACCAGCTGGTGGCCGACGGCGGCGTGGCCACGGTCGACAAGGTCACCGTCGGCCCGGCCGACGACGACCGTGTGCGCAAGCAGGCGGACACCCCGACGCGGGTGTGGCGGAGGGTCACCGTCGACACCACCGTCGCCGGCTACCAGAAGCACAACGACACCAAGGTCTTGCTGACCGAGATCACGCGCGGCGACGACGGCTGGCGCGTGGGCAGGGTCCTGGGGGTCTGAGTCGTTGGACGGACGTGAGGCCCTCGCCCTGGCGGCGGGGGGAGCCCGGCGTGCCCTCATGGTCAAGCTGGGGGTACCGGTCGCGGCCTTGTTCATGGCCTTTCTGATCCTGCTCGGCATGTTTGCCGGCATCGGCGGCAAAGGCGCGTCCGCCGCCGCCTGCGGCAAGCCCGGCCAGCCCGCCGACGACGGGGCCAACGGCCGCGGCGGGGACGAGATGGGCGGGGCGGGCAAGGAGCTGCGCAAGCGGCAGGTGGAGAACGCGAAGATCATCGATCAGGTGGCCAAGGACGGGAAGCTGCCCGGCCGGGCCACGCTCATCGCGCTGATGACGGCGCTGGCGGAGTCGGAGCTGGACAACATCAACAAAGGCGACCGGGACTCGCTCGGTCTCTTCCAGCAGCAGTGGTCGACGGGCTGGGGCACCAAAGAGCAGATCATGGACCCCAAGTACGCGGCCCACATGTTCTTCTTCGGCGGCGACAGCGGTGACCCGCCGGGTCTGACGGACTATCGATGGGAGGGCATGTCGTTCAACGACGCCGCCCAGAAGGTGCAGCGGTCCGGTTTCCCCGACGCATACGGCCCGAAGGAGACCCAGGCCCGTAGCATCGCCAAGGAAGCCGGCATCGATCTGGAACGGGCGGGCGACAACCACCCCGACCAGCCGGGGAAGTCCGGGAACAAGCCGGCGCAGGACGGCGGCAGCCAGAAGCCTGACGGCGGCGGTTCGGGGAACTGCAACACCACCGGCAACGGCACACCCGCCAAGCCCGGCGAGCCGTTCCACGACGGCGCCTCGGGATGGCCCGCCAAGGTGGTCAACCGCCGCTCGACCGCCGACGCCATCGCGTGGGCCAAGGCCGAGGCGGCCAGCCACCGCGCGAACTGGTACCAGCAGTGCCTGGCCTTCACCTCGATCGCGTACGGCTGGAACTACTCCGGCACCGACTTCGCCATCGACCACTACACGCAGATCATGCCCAAGGACATGCGGCACGACGGCGATCGCAACCCACCGCCGGGCGCCCTGATGTTCTGGGACACCGGGCACCGGGCCGGACACGTCGCGATCTACGTCGGGGACGGCAACATCGCGTCCAACGACATCGAGGGCAAGGGCGAGATAGCCATCGTCCCGGCCACCGCGATCGAGACCAAGTGGGGCGCCAAGTACCTGGGCTGGTCGCCCCCCTACTACCCGAACGCGGGATGATCCGGATGATGATGGTGCGGCGGAACCGAAGGGGACCGGCGGGAAGTAAGGATTGATTGGCCATGCCTGTTGTGACGGACCTCGACTCGGTCCCCCTGACGCCCGTGTACACGATCGTCATCAGTGCCACGGGAGAAGCCACCGTCGACGGGGAGCAGGTCGAGAACCTGCCCGGGCAGGACGCGCGGACGTCGGCCCTCGCCGACATCCGCGTCCGGGCCGCCCGCCGGGGGCACCCGGTGCGGATCAACGCCAAGGAGCCGGACGGTTCGGTCTGGCCCCTGATCGTCGACCACGACGGCGCGGTGACACCGCTGGACGCGCCGCACCCGGCCCCGGAGCCGGCCCCTCCTGTGATCCCGACGGCCCGGCCACTCGAACCACTGGCCCCCCACCACACCACCGTCCTGGGCCGGGTCGTCGCCGCGGAACTGCGCGGCGACCTGGCCGGGGCGGCCGCGGCGGCGGAGGAGCTGGAGACGGCGCTGACCGCGGAACTGGGCCCGTTCCACCCCCACGCCCTCGGCGCGCTGGCGACCCGCGCCTGGCTGTCCCTGCTGCTCCGCGACGACTGGGCCGCCGCGACCCGGCTCCACCTGCTCACCGCCGAACGCCGCCGCCAGGCCGGGCCCCCGGACCCGGAGACCCGCCGCGCCGCCCGCAACGCCCACGCGGCCTGGGCCCTGCTGCGCACGACCGACCCGGCGGCAGCGGAGGCCCTCCGCCCGGAACTCGGCCGGGTCGCCCACCTGACGTCGTGACGGGACGGGGGTCGGCCGGGGCACCACAGGAATGGTGGGATAACCCTCGCCTGGGACCATCGGTTGGCCTGCGCTGTGCCTCCGGAGTCACCGAACGTGTTGTCAGTGCCCGGTCCTACGGTGGTCCGCATGGCGGTATACAGATCCAGTTTCACGCTCCGAAGCATGGTCGAGACGGCGCAGGAGCTCACCGAGCACGCGAGGGTGCAGGAGCGCATCGACGTGGTGCTGCGCATCATGGGCGGGGGCTTCGGCGGGACGTACGGCAAGGGCAAGCCGCTGGTGGACGCATTGGAGGATGTCGCCCAGGAGGCCCTCCTGCATGAGGACATCGGGCTCGCTCAGCGCTTTCAGCGTTTCGCCGCCTACGCCGGAGGCGAGCTGTTCCTCGAAATCCTAGAGATGTACTACGACGAAGAGGCGCGACGACGCAGCGAAGAAGGCATGCGGCGGATGGCCGCCATGGGTGCTGATCGGGCGGTTGCCGCTCTGGACGTCTTGTGCCGTGACAAGCCCGATGCGACCGCCGCCGATGCCCGTGATCTCTTTCGCGGTATCGCCCGGTCCGTGGACCACTTGGGCCTCGGGACCGGCGAGGGAGGGATCCGGCTGTCCACCCGGGATATGAGACGGCTCCAGCAGTACGGGCACATGGAGATACTCCTCCGGAACCTGCCTCGACCGGCCTCCCCTGAGGCAGCGCGGATGGTGAGTGACGTCCTGGCGGACGCCGACGCTGGACTACTGGCCCAGCTGCTCGAACTGAAAGCCAGGCGAGCCGGCCTTGCGGCCCTGCGTGCCGCGGTGGAGGATCCGGGCAGTTCCGAGAGCGCCCTCCACGCCTGCCTCAAGAACCAGGAGTGGATCTTCGGCGGGGCCTACGTGACCGAGCTGGCCCGCCGCCAGTACACCCCGGACACCATTCTCGACATTCCGCTGCTGCGTGGTGATGGATCCCTGCACGTGGTGGAACTCAAGCGCGCCAACGTCAAGGACCTGGTCATCCGGCGCAGTGGTCACCTCATGCTGGGCGCTCCGCCGCATCACGCGGTTTCCCAGGCGCAGAACTATCTCCGGGCCATGGACGAGAACCGTCAGTCCATCCTCGCGGAGCACGGCGTCGACACCCGCAGAGCCTCGGCGACGGTCGTGATCGGGCACCCGCGGTACGTGGGCGGGAGCATCACGTCCCAGGAGATCGCGGAGACGCTGCGGACCTACAACTCGCACAAGGCGCGCATAGAAGTGATCACGTACGAGACCCTGCTGGAGTCGGCGACCCGGATGCTGGCCCTCTCGTCGGCACAACAAGACCCTGACTCGAATGAGGAGCCCGCATGAACGACACCCGTCCTGAGATCGAGCCGCTCCTGGCGCGCTTGTGCGGTGGGGCGATCACAGGCAAGGACTACGTCGGTTACTTCCTGAACGAACACGGGGAGGAGCTCGTCTTCGCCCAGCGCCGGGGAGAGAAGACTGCCCGGCTCTGGCACAGCGACGCGGAGTGGCAGATGTACCGCGTAGGCGACCACTCGATACGGGTCGGTGCTGTGATGGACGGGATGATCACCGTCGATGGTCTGATCATCAATCGGGCGGAGGCGACGTGGCTGTCCTCCTGCCTGGCAGCCTCCCGCCACCTGCGCCCGGGACGTATCTGAGGAGCCCTGCGAACGTCCGAGCCTCTGTCGCGCCTCAGCCGGCAGCTGCGGCGCCGGTGACGATCTCGGGCCAGAATTCGACGGGCGCTGGGTAGCACCCACCGATTAGCCATGGGTCGTCCGGATCGGGTTTGACCACCTTGCGAAGCTCGGCGATCTGTTCGCGGCTGATGGGGAACTGGGCACGCAAGGGCTCGTCTTCCTTGCTGAACCCGTCCAGGGACCACATGACGTCATGGGGGGGCTTCCAAGGACGTGGCCCGAGCCTATGCAGCGACGCTTCTGCGGCTCACCTGCGGGCACGTATACGGCCCGGCCCATTGGCGCTTGCGCGCGACGCCCGAAGCTACCGAATCCCGGGCCGCCGGCGAGCCAGTGGTGCTGCTGGACGTCGGCGGCTAGTTCGCCCCCGCCCTGACCGACCTGCACAGCCGCTTCACCGGTCAGATCCTCGGCGTCATCGAGGACACCGAGAACGGCCACCGTCGGTACGCGGAGCTCGACAAGCTGCCCTGCCCGGTCATCTCGGTCGCCCGCTCGCCGCTGAAGGCCCCCGAGGACTTCCTGGTCGGCCAGTCCGTCGTCTTCTCCACCGAGGCCGTCCTGCGTGATCGAGGCGACATCCTCCACGGCCGCCCCGCCCTCGTGATCGGCTTCGGCAAGCTCGGATCCTCCATCGCTCGGCTCCTGCACGCCAAAGGCGTCCAGGTCACCGTCCTACGACATCGACCCCGTCCGCCGCACCCAGGCCCTCTCCCAAGGCTTCGCCGTCGCCCGCGACCGCGAGGCCACCCTCGCCTCGGCCGGCCTGGTGCTCTGCGCGACCGGCGCTCGTTCCCTCACGGGCGAGGACTTCCCTCACCTGCGCAACGGCACCTACGTCGCCACCGTCACCTCGAAGGAGGACGAGCTGGAGCTCGACGCGCTGCCCGACGTCTACACCCGCACGATGGTCGGCGAGCACCTCACCCGCTACCAGACCACCGGCCACTACTTCTACCTCGCCAACGGTGGCAACGCCGTCAACTTCCTGCACGGCGCGAGCGTCGGACCTTTCATCTTCCTGGTCCAGGCCGAGATCCTGGCCGCGATCAGGATGCTCACCCGCGCCGATCTGGCCCCTGGCCTCCACGAGGTCAGCGCGGACGACCGAGCCGCGATCGCGGCGACCTGGCTCTCCTACTTCAACAGGTGATCGACTTGGCCATCACGGCAGACCACATCCGCACCACCCTCCACGGCTACCTCGACGAACACCCCGACGAGAAGCCCACCCTCGCCCCGCTCCTCGGTCTCCTGGACGAAGGGGCCGACCTGGCCAGCCGCAAGGAATTCCGCGGCCACGCCACCGCCGGCGCCATCCTCGCCCGCCCGGACGGCCGCATCCTGCACATCCACCACCTCGCCCTGGACAAGTGGCTGCTGCCCGGCGGCCACCTAGAAGCCCAGGACGACACCCTCCTCGACGCGGCCCTGCGCGAGCTGACCGAGGAGACCGGCATCCCTGCCGATGCCGTCACCGCCGTGGCGGACCGGCCCGTCCACATCGACGTCCACCCCATCCCGGCGAATGACGCCAAGGGCGAGCCTGACCACCAGCACATCGACTTCAGGTTCCTCTTCCGCACCACGGCCACAGTCCACCAGCTCCAGACGGAGGAGGTCACCGACGCGGCCTGGCACGAGGCGGAATCCCTCGCCGACGAACGTCTACGGCGGCGCGTCGCTGCAGCTCTCCGCTGACCCGATTGGAGCGGAAGTCTTCACCTCGCAAAGCGCGATCACAGGGGTGCATGGCCTCGTGCCCGCTGCACTGCGAAGGGACTCAGGTCGACCGTCTGTCCGGTGCGTGTCCACTGCGCCGGTTCCGCGTTCATGAGATAACCCAGAGGAAGAGAGAGCGCACCTTGAAGTTGGTGGACATCGCGCCAGTCGCTGTGGCGGCCATGACCGTGCTGGGCGGCCTCTGGCAGACTCGGCGCAAACACCCCATGACTCGGGAGATTGTCAAGCAGGATGCCGAACTGCTTGCTCTGCTGCCTGAGGACAGTGAGGCAAAGCGGACTCTTCAACAGCACATCGACGACACCGTGCGCAAGATCGTGGAAGACGAGGATCGGCGCACTCGGGACGGGGTCGGATCGTGTGCTGCAGTGGCGTTTCTCGTTGTCGCGATCGCCTTGCTCGTCGTTTCGGCAGGTCGTGGTGGGGACTGGTGGTGGCTTGGTGTTCCGGCTGCGCTGATCGGCCTCTTGGGCGGCGTTGGGCTGGCGCAGGACGCTGTGCCAAGGCGCCGTGATGCGAGGGGGCGCCCCCTCTAATGCCTTGGCCCGGGCTGGGTAAAGAAACAAGGCCCAGGTCTGTGACCTGGGCCTTGTGGACAAGAGCGGGCGACGAGAATCGAACTCGCGCTCTGAGCTTGGGAAGCTCATGTTCTACCATTAAACTACGCCCGCGCGAAGTGCCCCTCAGGGCCTCGCATCGTCGCACACTCTACCTCATCGAAGGCCCCCGGCGCACTCGCCGTGGTGGCCTTCTTGTCGTGTGTGGGCGCTGTGGGGGCG
>NZ_JAILXP010000175.1:0-10789 GCF_020740895.1 Streptomyces sp. UNOB3_S3
GGAGGGAGGGCAGGGGACTGTTGCGCCGTGGGCCCGGTGAGGCCGATCCGGCCCAGAGCCTGCCCACGCAGCATTTCCACGTCGGCAGGCTGGATGATTCCCCGGTCCGTCATGAAGCGGAACAGGTCCACCGATCGCTCGTCGTCCAGTTGTCGCTGCCTGCCCTCGGCCTCCTTGACCTTCAGCAGCATGTCCATCACGTAGGCCGTGTCACCGGGGTGCGTCTGCAGGTGCCGGGTGAGCAGCCCTTGTATGTCCATGGGGGTACCGGCCAACGCCGACTGCTCCGTCGCCTCACGGGCGAGCCGGGCACGCTGGCCCTCGGCATCCAGCCGCAACCGATGCTGCTGAGCGGCCTGTTCCATGTCGAAGCGTTGTTGCCCCAGCTCCAATTCACGCTGGAGTTTGGTTCGTTCCCGTATATGAGCGGAGGCCGCCGCGTCCGGTGCGATGCTCACGACGCAGCGGAAGATCGTGACACCCTCGTCGAGCTTCATGGCACTGCGGCACTGCTGGTTGAGGTGGGTCTCCAGACCGGCCGCGTCCTCGATGGCGAAGCGACGGGCGACCGGCCGGAAGAGGGCTGCCAGATGCCGGTAGACGAGCGGCAGGCCGTCCTGGATGTTCCGCCTGACGATCTCTTCCGGTTCGGTGACCCGGAAGCTCATGTCGATTGTCGCCTCGAAGCAATGTGCCTGGTCGGCTGACGGCAGCGGGGTACTGTGCAATTTTGCGGTGCGGTGATGGTCGCCCATGTCGACCTCGTAGCGCCTGACGTACTTCGACCGCTGTCGCCAGCTCAGCTGCTTGCTGACGCGCACGATGTCGCCCTTGGGCGTCGCGTAAAGGAACGCGACACCCGGCCTTTCGGGCTTGCCCCGCCCCATATGAGGGTGGACCGCTTCCTGACGGATAATCAAAGGAAGTGACGCGCTCACTTCAACTCCCTCCCGGGATCTCTTGGGCGATCACGGCTTCGAGTGCCGCGGCCGTCCTCGGCAGCGGGCACAGAGCCTCCCGGCTCTTCCAGCGCGCGGCGTAGCGCCGGAGGATCAGCGCCGAGCGCCGGTGGCCCCGGGCCATGGCCTGGAACATGCGCAGCAGCGCGGTGCGCAGCTCCTCGTCCTCCTCCGCTTGGGCGGCCCAGCCGGTCAGGACCTGTTCCGCCTCCGCGTGGAAAAGTTCCTGGTTGACGACCTGCCGCCAGCACTGGATCAGGGCGCCGCGCAATCCCGGTGTCCGGTCGGCGAAGAAGAGCAAGGCGGGCCAGGTGCTGGTCGCCGAGATGTCCGTCATGAGTGAGGACGCCACGATCAGGAACACCAGCTGGCCTGCCGCCCGGCTCTGGGCGTCGGCCAGCATCGCGAGCAACTGCCGCAGCACTGTTCCGGCCTTGGCCTCGGCTGCCTTGTCGTCCTTGTCCACGATCAGGTCGGCGAAACTCGCGCCGATCGCCTCCGCGACCCTCCGGTCGTCGATCACGCCGAGCCGGCCCAGCGCTTCCACCGCCCGGTCCGGGTCCAGCCAGCCCAGGCTCACCCCGAGAGCCCGGGCCGCGGTGGCCTCGGCGAGGGGGTGGCCCTCGGCCACGTACCAGTCCCGCACCATGGCACGCACACTGTCCCGCAACGCGGGGTCCTCGGCGGCGACGCGCAGCGCGTACGCCACCGCGTCCCGGCGTGCCGGGGAGTCCTCTTCCGACCATGCCCAAGGAGACAGCACGGAGGCGCACAGATGGTCGAACGAGGCTGTGGCCAGGAGCCCTAGAGCCGTTCCGGCGCTGATTCGCACGTGGTCGGCCTGGTCGTCCACCAGTTCCTCGAGCCAATCCAGCAGGTGGTGCTGGATGTGGTAACCCGACCAGGCATGCAGGATCACCCAGCGGGCGGTGTCGACGTCCCGGTATTCCACCTTTTCGGTGGGCACTGTCCCATAGGCGCCACGCACCTCCCCCGGGAAGGCATGCGCCCGTAGCTGTTCCAGTCGGCTGCGGCGCGGCGCGGCGAAGGGATCGCGGATCACGTGAGCCGGGTTGCCGGAGGGGGCGACGAGCAGACGCGTCGTGGTGTCGAGGCGTCGTTGAAGCGAACGCGCCCCACAGCTCACGTCCTCCGCAGGCAGTCCGTTGAGTACAGCCAGGGCGATGGCGTGACAGCGGGCCGGAATCCCGTCCAGTCCGTCGAACCAGATTTCCAGCTCTTCGGCGCCCCGCCGTGCGACACGCTCCCGGACCCGGGCGACGTCAATGCTCCCGGCGCGGAACTCGTCACTGAGGACGAGAGCCAGGTCGGCCGCGAGCTTGCACGAGGCGTCCCGGGCGAGCTGCTCGGTCACATAGTCCGAGACCTCCGGGAGCGCCAGGATCTCCCCGGCCTTGTGATCACCGAGCCGCCAGCTCAGATGCCTTCGGGTGACCTCCGCATAGGACAGCGGGGCGGGCAGGTCGATGACGTAGTCGCGCAGGTCCGCGTCGGAGATCTGGGCGTCCGTGCCGACCGTGAGCACCAGCCGTGCGTCGGCCCGGATCAGCGCGGCTTCGATGTTCTGCACGTTCCGGCCGTTGAGCCGGCTGAAATGGGCCGGCTGGTTCAGCAGGAATCCGACGTGCGGCCGCAGCAGGCCGTCCTGCCTGCGGGAGCCGGGGGACTCGGGAGGACGGAGACCCTCCGCGGCGATGTGGTCGGCGAGCCCGGCCATGTCGACTGTGTCGTCCAGCGCGTAGATCGTTTCGGCACGGATGCCGAGCAGGAGGCGGATGGCGGCGGCCGCCTTGCCGTGGCCCTCGCCGCCGCGCAGGATCACCGTGTGCCGCTCGGCGAAACGCTTGCGGATGTCCATCCAGTCCGGCGGCTCCTCGTACGCGTGTCGCACGGGTTCCACCAGCCGTGGAGCGAGGTGCCACAACCTCAGTCGCTGCTGTCCGCCGTGCAGGACCACGTATTTGTCGCGGCCCACCACATCGCCGTCGACACCGCCGACATTGGTGAGGGCACGGTGCAGGTTGTTCTGCCGTGCGGTGGCGTTGCCCGCGTTGAGGGGCTTGGCCCCTTCGCCGCCGACGGACAAGGAGTGCGGGGGCGTCTTCGACTGAGTCTGGCCACTGCTCGCGCCGCCGCTGCCCTTGGGGGAGCCTGAAGGGGGTGCGGACGCGGGCGGCTGAGCCGGTGTCGCAGGGGGCGTCGCCGACGCGGGCCCGCTGGGTACGGAGGGCTGCGCGCTCAAAACCGAGTCTCCCCCTCGGTGCGGAGCTCATGGACGGTGACGTTCTTGTTCCCGCCGAAGACGCCACCTTCGACGGAGCCCGTGACCGTCACCGTCGTGCCGGCCGGTGGTGCCGCAGCCGTGTCCGTGGCGACCAGGGCTCCCACTTCCTGCTCGTCGTCGCTCTGTGGTTCCTCGGGCAGCCCGGGCGGTGAGGGGTACCCCGGCACCGTGACCCAGCCGGTCGCCCTCCGGCCGTTCTTGATGACGAAGGACATCCGCTGGTATGTGGCGGCGTCGATCGCCAGATAGTCGTGGCGCACGACTCCGCGGTAGATCTCGTCGGAGACGATGAACGCCATCCGCGCCTTGGACGCCGCCTTCAGCACGTCGCGCACGGGCTGGGCGTCCACCAGCCTGTAGGCGAAGTTGATCGCGTCGCCGGAGAAGCCTCGCGGGTCCGGTGCGGCCAGCCCTTGGTGCAGCGCGACACGGAAGCGCATCGCATGGGCCTCGCTGAAGATGGGTGCCTTCGCCTTCAGCTCGTCGTCGAGTGCGCGTACGAAGTCTCCGGCCAGCAGCACTGGTGAAATCGCTGCGGGGACCAGCATGAGGATTCCGTCGCCGCGGTCCTCCTTCTTGATGCCTTCGTGCTCCCGCAGCGTCCGGGCGACGGCTTCGTCGACCACCTCGTACATGGCGCTGCGCAGGGATCGCTGGATGGGGTTGGTACGGGCGCTGAAGTTCTCGATGTCCAGCACCACGATCGAGTAGGTGGTTGCCACAGGTGCCATGACGGGCGGTCCTTCCTTCGCCGATGCCTCCTCTTGGAGGCAGGCACCAATGTGGTACGCCCTGGCTGCTCGCCCGTCCATGCCATATGGCCCACAACGGGATGACCGCGTGGTGGGCGGCCGCAGACCCGTGCGGACCGTGATTGTCAGACCCCGGTGCGACACTCTCCGTCATGAGATGGGCGGTGGCGGAGACGGACGACGGGAGCGCGCGCCTCTGCCCGGTCGACGGGGAGGGGCGGGCCGCCGGGCCCGTCGAGACGGAGAAGAGCCTGGCCGAGGCGGTCCGGTCGCGGCCCGAAGCGGACCGCTGGGTGTGGCGGTCCACGGCGGAGACCTACGGGCGGCTGCTCGCGGCGGGCGTCCGGGTCGAGCGCTGCTATGACGTCGAGGCCGCCGAGGCGCTGCTGACTGGGCACGAGGAGGGCCAGTCCGGCCAGCCCCGGTCGCTGCCCGCCGCCTGGGCGCGGCTGCACCGGCTGCCCGTGCCGGCCGACCCGCCCGCGCGGGCGGCGGAGACCCAGCCGTCCCTGTTCGCCCCCGGCCCGGCGCCCCTGCCGCCGGGCACGGACGAGCTGACGGCCCTGCTGGAGGTGTACGCGGAGCAGCTGGCCCGCACGGAGCGGACCGCGCACCCCGGGCGGATGCGGCTGCTGACCGCCGCCGAGTCCGCGGGCACCCTGGTGGCCGCCGAGATGGGCCGGGCCGGGGTGCCCTGGCGGGCCGACGTCCACCACGAGCTGCTGCTGGAGCTGCTGGGCGAGCGCTATCCGGGCGGCCAGGAGACCCGGCGGCTCGCCGAGCTGGCCGACGAGGTGTCCCGCGCCTTCGGGGACGGCGTGCGCGTCCGGCCCGACCTGCCGGCCGACATCGTGCGGGCCTTCGCCCGCGAGGGCATCGCCCTGTCCTCCACCCGGGCCTGGGAGCTGCAGGAGATCGACCACCCCGCCGTCCCGGCCCTCCTGGAGTACAAGAAGCTCTACCGGGTGCACACCGCCCACGGCTGGGCCTGGCTCCAGTCCTGGGTGCGCGACGGCCGCTTCCGGCCCGAGTACGTTCCCGCCGGCACGGTCACGGGCCGGTGGACCACCAACGGGGGCGGGGCGCTCCAGATCCCCAAGGTGGTGCGGCGGGCGGTCGTCGCCGACCCGGGCTGGTGCCTGGTCGTCGCCGACGCCGACCAGATCGAGCCCCGGGTGCTGGCCGCCGTCTCCCGCGACCCCGGGCTGATGGACGTCGCGGGCAGCGGCCGCGACCTCTACGCCGACCTGGCCGAGCGGGTCTTCGCGGGCGACCGGGAGCGCGCCAAGCTCGCCATGCTGGGCGCCATCTACGGGCAGACCTCCGGCGACGGCCTCAAGCACATGGCCGACCTGCGCCGCCGCTTCCCGGCGGCCGTGGCCTTCGTCGACGACGCGGCCCGCGCGGGGGAGGAGGGCCGCCTGGTGCGCACCTGGCTCGGCCGCACCTGCCCGCCCTCCGCCACGGCCGGCGCCTACGACGAGGCGGGCATCCCGCAGGACGAGGAGCCCGCCGCCCCCGGCGGCACGGCGGGCGCCCGCGCCCGGGGCCGGTTCACCCGCAACTTCGTCGTCCAGGGCAGCGCGGCCGACTGGGCGGTGATGGTCCTCGCCCTGCTGCGCCAGTCGATCGCGGACATGGGCGCCGAGCTGGTCTTCTTCCAGCACGACGAGGTGATCGTGCACTGCCCGGAGGAGGAGGCGCCCGCCGTGGTGGACGCCATCCGCGCCGCGGGCGACCGCGCCGGGCGCATCGCCTTCGGCGACACGCCCGTGCGGTTCCCGCTCACGGCGGCGGTGGTGCGGTGCTACGCGGACGCCAAGGAATAACGATTCGCCCGTGTGCTCGGAGATCGTTCGGGGGATATCTCGGAGATCGCCATCCCCCTGACCCGAACCACCTCGGCCCCGGACGAGCCGGGAACCTTTGACAAGACCGCGCCCTCAGCCGACAGCGATGACCGCCACCGGTACGCGAAACGACGCTTCGGGCGACGGGCAGCCCAGCCGCACCCCTGTCGGCGCCACCGACCGACACATGCCAGATCGCCCACCAGCTCGTGTGCAGCCGCCAGGCTACGAATGACCCACCCGAGGCCGGGCGTCCAAGGACGCCCGGCTGTTGGCCAGTTCGCGTCCCGCACCGTCCGCGCCTCTACCGTCGCCGGCGCACACGCGCATCGGTCACCCCGGGCGTACTGAGTACAGACTGCGCCGGCACGGACATGGCCGCCATCAGCACCCCGCCCGTCACACGACAACCGCGGCCGAGAGCGACACCGGGGCCGAGGCTGATGCTGCTGCCTGTCTGGACATCGTCCCCGATGAGAGCGCCGAACGCCGATGTCCCGCATCGATAGAGCCCGCCCGGCACCCGAAAGAAGATTTCCTTCTCCGGGTGGCGCATGTCCTGGCTCCACATACTGATCGCCGCCACCATTACGTTCGCCGACAAGTGGGCCCGAGCCCCGACCACCGTCGAGTTGAGACCGATCCGGTGCCCCAGCACCGCGCCCTCGCCGACGAACGTCCGGGTCACCTCGCAGTTGAACCCGACCGACGCACCGGCACACAGCACCGAGCCCTTCCGCACCGTTGAGAACTCATGGACCCTGGCCCCGGGCCCGATGATGACGTCGTCCCCGATGATCGATGACGGGTGCACGAATGCTGACGGATGCACCCGCACTGCCAGCTTCGCCAGGGCCCGGCGATGCAACTCCTCCCACCCGGCAAGGAAATCCCTCAGTTCCAGCCCGCCCATGGCCCCGTAGGGTGTCGTCGCCAGCTGCTCCTCCAAGGGCTCAGCGACGTAGTCACCGAGCAGCACTGACGCCATTTGCAGTTCCTCCAATCGTGTCAGGCAGGACAGCCCCACATCGGCCTGCCGCTACCATCGCGACCACCGTCGCCGAACACAGGAGCCGAGCCCCCATGACCCGACCCCGCCTGGGCGTCGCCATCCTCACCATGGGCAACCGGCCCACCGAACTACGCGACCTGCTCGACTCCGTTGCCGAACAGGACTCACAGCCCACGCGCATCGTCGTCGTCGGCAACGGCACCCCGCTCCCGCCTTACGACGAGACCATCACCACCGTCGAACTCGACGAGAACCTCGGCGTCACCGGCGGCCGCAACGCAGCCCTCCAGCGCCTCCAGGAATTCGGCGACGTTGATGTCGTCATCGACCTCGACGACGACGGGCTCCTCATCGGCCACGACGTCTTCACTCGCGTACAGGACCTCTTCGTCAACGACCCCAAACTCGGGATCATCAGTTTCCGTATCGCCGACGAGACCGGCCACACTCAGCGCCGCCACGTCCCCCGCCTCCGCGCGGACGACCCCATGCGCCGTGGCCCCGTCACCACCTTCCTCGGCGGCGGCCACGCGCTCTCCACCCGCATGCTCCGGCAGACCGGGGGATGGCCCGACCACTTCTTCTTCACCCACGAGGAAACCGACCTCGCCTGGCGAGCCCTCGACGCCGACTGGACCATCCTCTACGCACCCGAGTTGCTCCTGCAGCACCCGCGGACCTCGCCCGCCCGGCACGCCGTCTACTACCGCATGACCGCCCGCAACCGTGTCTGGCTCGCCCGCCGCCACCTCCCAGCCGCTCTCATCCCTCTGTACCTGGGGACCTGGAGTCTCCTGACCGTCGCTCGCGCCCGCACCATCGGCGGCCTCAAGGCGTGGACCGAAGGCTTCATCGAGGGCATCAGAACCCCCTGTGGGGAACGCCGGCCCATCCGGTGGAGCACGGTCTGGCGCATGACCCGACTGGGCCGCCCTCCCATCCTCTAAGGTCGGACCACGTCGCCCGCCTCGGCTCGCAGCCGGTCCGGGACCGCCTGCGGCGTCCGCCTCAGCCACTCCACGTACCTGGCCACGCCATCGACCACCGAGATGCCCGGGACCCAGCCCAGCAGCCGCTCCATCCGACGCGTCGACGCATACCCACCCAGCGGGTCGCCCGGCGGCAACGGAGCCTCCACCAACGAGACACCGGGAACGTGCCCACGGACCAGCTCCGCCACTTGCCGGATGGACGTCGCCACCCCGCTCCCCACGTTCAGCGCCTCGTCATGCGCCGCCGGCGCCACCAACGCGCGCACCGTCGCGGCCGCCACATCATCCACGTGCACCAGGTCTCGTACCTGATGACCGCCCCCGTTCAACTGAAGCGGCAACCCGAGCAACGCCCGCGTCGCGAACCACGCGACCACCCAGGAATGCGACCCCGGCTTTACCACCTGCGGTTCCCCGTACACCGAGAAGTACCGCACGACACAGAACGAGACACCGGCAGCACCCAGAACCAGGCCCGTCTGCGTCTCCCCGAACGCTTTCGTATTCGCGTACACCGACAGCGGCCTCAACCGGCAATCCTCGGCGAACCGCGGCGGCTTCCGCCCGTACTGGAACTCCAGAGCCTCCCGCAACGCCCGGCGATCCGGATCAGGAGACGCCCAGTCCTCCGGGTCGCCATTGCCGTAGACACTCGCCGACGACACGAACATAAACCGTCGAACCGACCCCGAACCGGCAACCGCCTCGAGAACCGCCTGCGTCCCCGCTACATTCGTGCGGATAGCCGCTCCCGCATCACGCGTACACGCCGCCACATCCGCCAACGCCGCAGCATGCACCACAAACTCACACCCGCAGACCAACTGGTCAACCAATGCCCCATCCGCGACATCACCGACCACCACGCCGGGATCACCAGCCGCGACCCCGAACAGCTCCCGGTACACCCACTCCGGGTAAGCATCCATCGTGCACAGCACGACCGGACGCGCGCCCAGTTCACGCAGCAGCCCCACCACCCGGCTACCGATCAAGCCCGCGCCACCCGTCACCAATACCGACTTGCCCCGCAACTCCTTGCCCAGGTCGTACTCCACCACGCCTCCAAACGAGGGGGAGAACGCCGGCACGGCCGCACGGAGCCGTGCCGGCACGGAACGAACACCGGATACCTCGAACACCAGGCACCCTGAACTTCGATGGAACCCTGGCGTTCACGGAGTGATGAGGAGACGGGAACGGTCCGAACCCTTCTCCGGCGAGGCGCATGCGCCACGATCAGCGGACGGCGGCTCGCTCCTGCTGAACCTTCCGAAGTGTGTCTTGCGCCACAGTCCGTAACGTACTCGCTTAATGACGTTTTCAGCAAGCCTCTCCGTCCGGGTCCGGGATGCGAAAACCCCGCCACAGGGGCGGGGTTCGATCTGACCGGATCGATCAGCCGGTGGGGACGGGGATCCGGTACAGCAAGGCGTACTTGTGCCCCGCCTTGATCAGAATGCTTGCTTCGATGGGGCGCTGTTCATCGGAGTAGACAACGCGAAAGGTGCGCCCAACCGGGACCTCGGTCGGAAGTGCCAAGGTGAGGAACTCTTCTTCCGTGGGCTGGCGCCAGGAGACTTGGTCGATGGCTTCCCGAGGGGGGAAGCCCATGTCCGCCAGCAGCCGCGGCGAGCCGCCTCTGATCTTCTTCCTCTCGGTCAGGGGGGAGTTCACCGCAATCTCAAGGGGATAGTACGACCAGCACAGTTCGGCTGGTTCGCCATCCAGGAGCATCAGCCGCTTCCTGAGTATCGCTGTGCCGTCATCGGCCAAGCCAAATGCCCGGCGCACCTGAGCCGGCGGCACAACCTCCTCCACTGCGAGAATCTGGTTGAGGCCTATTTTGCCCTGCCGTGCCGCTTCGGTCAGCCACGTGTATTGCTCTCCCGCTGCGGCTGGGTGCTGTGTGGCTGCGGTGTCGAAAGCTTGTTGCGGTTCGTTCCGAACGTAGACGCCTCGCCCGGACTTGCCTTCGAGGTATCCCTCAGCCTTCAGGAGGTTGAGGGCGCGTTGGACGGTCTGATTCGAGACTCCGTAGTGCTCCATAAGCTCTGTGGTGATGGGGAGCTTTTCACCGGATGCCAGGTCTCCGGACATGATCCGTGCACGGACGTCGGCAGCGATCCTGCGATCGATCGGTCGAGTGTCCTTGTGCTTGGCCACGGGTCATCCCACCTTCATCTCGTACCCGAGGCGGGTGGCTCGCGTCATTGTCATGACGGATACCTCGACAGGCGCCCCTTCTCGGGAGTGGCTCGTGCGGGTGAGCACCAGGACCGGCTCGCCAGATGTCAACTGCAAGGCGCGCTCGATCTCCGGGTCCGGCAGGTCCACGTGCACGCTCTCTGTTACGTGAGTGATTGCCTTGCCCAGCTGTGCAAGAAGCGTCACGGCGCCGCCCGGGATCTTGCCCGTCTCTGCCAGGCGGGTTCCACGGGCGATGTCGACGGGGTAGTACGAGTCGGTCAGTTCAACAGGGTGTCCGTCGAGATACATCGCTCGCTGACGTACCACCGCCATGCCGCCGGGCTCCAGGTCCAGCTCCTCGGCCACGGTCCGTGGGGGAGTGACCTCGCCTACGAACAAGATGCGTTGCGTTCCCTTTGACCCTTTTCGTGACGCCTCTTCGGCCCAGGCATCGCTGGATTCACTCGAGCGTGGGGTCAGGTAGTTGATCGACTGCGAAGTCCATCGCTGACCTGTCATGACTGCCCCCTTCGTCGCTGATCCTCCAGAGTATCGGCTTACTCGCTGAGCGAGACTTCTGGTAACGGCTGGGCGGGGTGGTCGACATGGGCGCCGAGCTGGTCTTCTTCCAGCACGACGAGGTGATCGTGCACTGCCCGGAGGAGGAGGCGCCCGCCGTGGTGGACGCCATCCGCGCCGCGGGCGACCGCGCCGGGCGCATCGCCTTCG
>NZ_JAILXP010000175.1:10889-14256 GCF_020740895.1 Streptomyces sp. UNOB3_S3
GCGACACGCCCGTGCGGTTCCCGCTCACGGCGGCGGTGGTGCGGTGCTACGCGGACGCCAAGGAATAACGATTCGCCCGTGTGCGCGGCACCGGGGCCGGGGTCATGCCGCGACCCGCTCCGCCTCCCGGCGGAGCAGGTTCTTGTCCGGCTTGCCCGCCTCCGTCAGTGGGAGGGCCTCGGCGAAGGAGAGGCGCGCGGGCTCGTACATGGCGCCACGGCTGTCGCGCACCAGCGCGCGCAGCTCGTCCTCGTCCACCCCGGCGCCCGGCCGGAGGGCGACGACGGCGTGCACCTGCTCCATGTTGTCGGCGTCGCGGACGCCGAAGACGGCGCTCTGCGTCACGTCGGGGTGGGAGTTGAGGAGGTCCTCCAGCTCGGAGGTGTAGACGTGGCCGCCCACCACGATGATCATGTCCTTGAGCCGGTCCACGACCGTCAGGAAGCCCTCGGTGTCCAGCCGGCCCAGGTCGCCGGTGTGCAGCCAGCCGTCGCGCAGCACCTCGGCGGTCAGCTCGGGCTGCTTCCAGTAGCCGGTCATGACGTGCGGGGAGCGTACGCAGATCTCGCCGAGCTCGCCGTGCGGCAGCGCCTGCCCCGACTCGTCGCGTATCTCCACCTCGACGCCGGGCAGCACCTGCCCCGCCGTGCGCAGCAGCTCGGGGCGCGCCGGGTCGTGCTGATCGGGCATCAGCATGCTGATGCCGCCGACCTCGCTCTGGCCGTAGAACTGGAGGAGCACGGGCCCGAAGCGGCGTATCGCGTCGGCCAGCCGCGCGGGGGAGGCCTGGCAGCCGCCGTAGAACAGGACGCGCAGGCTGGAGGTGTCGGTGGTGGCCGCGTCCGGGTGGTCCATCAGCCGGTACAGCAGCGGCGGCAGGAGGAAGAGGTCGGTGATCCGCTCGCGCTCGACGGCCGCGAGCACCTCGGCGGGGTCGAAGTCGTCCTGGAGCACCACGAAGCCGCCCGAGCGGAGGGTGGTGTCGGCGAACATGCCCCCGGCGTGCGCGACCGTGGTGCACACCAGCTGCCGGCGCGGGTAGTCCCGGTGATTGAAGAGGTGGGCGGTGAGCTGCCCGAAGGTGGTGCAGATCCCCTTGGGGTGGCCGGTGGTTCCGCCGGTGTGGCGGATGCCGCAGATGTCCTCCGGCCGCGCCTCGCCGGGCAGGGGCTCGGCGGACTCGGCCGCGGCCAGCTCCAGGAGGTCCTCGCCGAGCGGCGCGGGCCCCAGCGTGAGGACGTCCTTCACCGGCGTCTGCGCGGTCACCTCGACGGCCCGGCCGGCCCAGCGCGGGTCGACGATCAGGGCCCGGGTCTCGACGTCCTCGACGATGACGGCCTGCGACTCCGCCGACAGCTTGTTGTAGAGGTGGTTGACGGAGCAGCCGAGGAGATTGGCGGCGTACCGGGCGGCGATGACCTCGGGGAGGTTGCCGCCGAGCAGGGTGACGGTCTGGCCGCGGCCTATGCCGCGCAGCCGCAGGGCGCGCGCCATGCGGAAGACGAGGGCGCGGAGCTCGCCGGCCGTCACGTACCGGCCCTCATGGGTTAAGGCGTGCCGGTCCGGGGCGGTGTTCAGGGCATCGAGGATGTCCTCCACGTAATTGCGGAAGGTGATGGGGGTGGCGGTCATCAGGGTTTCCTCCCGGCGGCGGCAACGGTGTCGGCCGCCGCTCATATAGTTACCTAGGGCAATTATATGAGCTGTCCACCCCGACAATCAAACGAACCGGTGGTCCGGTTTCCTCCCCGGGTGCCCCCCGGCACACCCGTGCCCGGTGCCACTCGGAACAGCGGCACCGGGCACGGGCGGGGGTCAGTGACCCATGATCCTCGCGAAGGTCGCCGGATCGGCGTCGAAGCCGCGCACCCCGCCCCGGAAGGTCCAGGCGCCCGAAGCGTCGCGGACGAACTCCGCGACCGTCGCCGCCGTCGCCCCGCCGACCCCGGAGAAGTCCTCGTCCGCCAGCTGCTCACGGCCCTCCCGGACGCGTACGCCCGCGCCGGCGACACCGCCGAACGTCAGCCGTCCGTCGCCCTGCTGTATGGCGACGCCCACGATCACCCGGACGTAGTCGGGGCTCAGCCGGTCGAGCTCCAGCGTCATGACCTCGTCGTCGCCGAAGCCCTTGCCGTCGGGGCTGTCGCGGTTGAGCGTGATCGTGCCGTCGGGGGAGCGGCTGTCGAAATGCACGAGATAGGCGGGGTCGCCGTGCGGGGCGCCGGCGCCGTACGTCGCCGCGATCAGGTCCAGATCGTGGGGGGCGGCGCCCGGTGGGCTCGGATCCCACCGAAGGGCCACCACGACCCGTTCCAGCCCCTTGTTGAGACCGTTCACTGGGCTCTTGTTCAGACCGCTCACAGGACTCCCCTTTCCTCGGCGCGCCGACCCTCCATGGTGCCACGGCAGGCCCGTCCGCAGGCGGCCGACGTCCCACCGGCCAGGCGGGGTTGACGGGGAACCGGCCCGGGGTGAACACCCCGGGGGAACGGGACGGACGGGGCGTGAACACCGGAAATCCCCCCGGCCGTTTTCGACGCTGACCGAATACCGGTGACCGGACGCCCGCCGCACCCCACCATCCGGAGAGGATCCCCCACCACCGCGGTACTCCGCGGAGCCGGTCGCATCGCGGGGATCGCCGTCCGGGAGGAGAGCGCGTTGCAGATCAGCTTCATCGGTGTCCTGAGGCCGGCGGTGGTCCTCACCGTCCTGGCCCTGGCCGCCCTGTGCACGACACCCGCCGTCGGCGCGGCGCCCTCCGCGCGCCCGGCGGCCATCGGCCTGCCGGCCGGAGTCAGCGCGGGCATCGCGGTGTTCGACCGGCGGACCGGCACGTTCACCGAGCAGCTGAACGCCCGGGCCCGGTTCCGGTCCGCCTCGGTGGTCAAACTGCTGATCGCCCTCGACCACCTCTGGGACCGCGGCCCCTCGTACCCCATACCCGACGCCGACCGGGCGCTGCTGGACGTCATGCTGCGCAGCAGCGACGACGACGCGGCCAGCGCGTTCTGGGACCGGAACGGGGGCGGCGCGATCGTCGAGCGGATGGTGACGCGGCTGAAACTGGCCGACACCGCACCACCGCCGGCCGACCGGCCCGGATTCTGGGGCTACACCGCCCTCTCGGCGGCGGACACCGTCCGGATCTACCGGTACCTCCTCGACGAGGCGCCCGCGCCCGTCCGCGACTACATCATGGGCAACCTGCGCGCCTCGACCCGCTGCGGCACGGACGGCTACGACCAGAGCTTCGGCATCGCGGCCGTCTTCGACCGGCCCTGGGCCGTCAAACAGGGCTGGTCCGGCTTCGACTCCAACGGCTGCGCGTCCGGTACGGCCGCCACCCGGGCCCGCCCCCAGGACC
>NZ_JAILXP010000176.1 GCF_020740895.1 Streptomyces sp. UNOB3_S3
GGACCCCCACCCCGTGCCCGAGCCGCCGCCCGGCCCGGACCCGGAGCCCGCGCCCGCGATGACGGCGGCCATCAGTCTGGAAAAGGTCGAGGAGACCGCGCCCGGCCTCGTCAGCCTCTACAAGTCGGCGGGCGTCTCGCTGCGGAAGCAGGGCCTGGCGGGCCAGCGCGCGGCGGTCTATCTGGTCCTGGACCGCTCGGGCTCCATGCGCCGCTACTACAAGGACGGCTCCGTCCAGCACCTCGCCGAGCAGGCCCTGGGCCTGGCGGCCCACTTCGACGACGACGGCGTCGTCCCCGTCGTCTTCTTCTCCACGGACGTCGACGGCACGGCCGAGCTCGACCTCGGCGACCACCGGGGCCGGATCCAGGAACTCCACGAGTCCTACGGCCACATGGGCCGCACCAACTACCACTGGGCCATCGAGGCCGTCGTCGCGCACTACAAGGCGTCCGGCGCCACCGACCCCGCGTTCGTCATCTTCCAGACCGACGGCGCGCCCTACAGCAAGCCCGCCGCGGAGAGGGCGCTGTGCGAGGCGGCCGGACTGCCGATCTTCTGGCAGTTCGTGGGCTTCGGCGACCCGGAGAGCAAGGGCTTCGACTTCCTGCGCCGCCTCGACGACCTGCCCGTGCCGGAGCGGCGGGTGGTCGACAACGCCGGCTTCTTCCACGCCGGCCTCGAACCGCGGCTGGTGGCGGACGACGAGCTCTACAAGGAGCTCATGGTCGAGTTCCCCGAATGGCTGGTGGAAGCACGCGCCGCCGGAATCGTCCGCTAGCCCTCCCCTCCGTGCCGGGCCGCCCGGCCGGCAGGTCGACGACCACCCGGAGGCCGCCCCCCGCGTTGGGGGCGGCCTTCGCCGTACCGCCGTGCGCCCGGGCCACCGACCGCACGATGGACAGCCCGAGCCCGGACCCCCCGCCCAGCCGCTCCCGGCCACGGCCCCGGCGGAACGGCTCGAAGAGCGCCGGCACCTCGGCGGCGGGCACGGGCTGACCGGTGTTGACGACGGTCAGCCGGCCCGGGGCGACGGTGACGTCCACGCTGCCGCCGGGGTGGTTGTAGCCGACGGCGTTGCGCAGCAGATTGCCTGCGAGCCGGCCGAGCAGCACCCGGTCGCCGGAGACGGGGACTGGCCCGCCGGTGTGGAGGACGACCCGTACGCCCGCCCGCGCCGACTCCCCCGCGACGGCGGCGACTTCCTCGCGGACGACCTCGGCGAGGTCGAGCGGCTCGCGGCCCTCCAGGCCGCGTTCGCCGCGGGCGAGGAGGAGCAGCCCGTCGATGAGGCGCTCGGACTGGCGGTTGGCCTCCAGGAGCGTCGCCCTCGTCCGGGCGAGGTCCTCCGGGGACGGCTCGCCGTCCAGCCCGACCTGGACGGCGGCGCGCTGGGTGGCCAGCGGGGTGCGCAGTTCGTGCGAGGCGTTGGCGATGAACCGCCGCTGGCTGTCGAGCGCCCCCTGGACGGGCCGCAGGAACAGCCCGGCCGTCCACCAGCCGACGCCGAGCGCGAGCAGCGCGGTCAGCAGGAGGGCGACGGCCGACCAGAGGACCAGCTCGTGGGAGGCGGCCTCGCTGACGTCGCCCGACAGCCGGTAGATCGTGGCGCTGCCCACGGTCTCCCGCGGCTGCCCGTGGACCGGCCAGGGCCCGGTCTCCGCGGGCACAGCCAGCCGGGCGATCCGGCCGGCCCGCTCCCGCGTACCGGCCCGGGACAGGACGTTCACCGTGACCAGCAGCCCCGTGCCGAGCACGGCGAACACCGCCCCGAACGCGACGGCGATCCGGGCGCGGGCCGTGAGGACGGGCCGCCTCACAGGGTGTACCCGACGCCCTGCACGGTGCGGATGAGCGGCGGGTCCCCGAGCTTGCCGCGCAGCTTGCTCATCGCCACCCGGACGGCCCCGGTGAAGGGGTCGGCGTGCGCGTCCCAGGCCCGTTCCAGCAGCTCCTCGGCGCTGACGACGGCCCCGTCGGCCTCCAGCAGGATCTGGAGCAGCGCGAACTCCTTGGGCGAGAGCTCGAGCTCGCGCCCCTCCCGGCTGGCCGTGCGCCGCACGGTGTCCATGCTCAGCCCGGCCTTCTCCAGCAGCGGCGGCGCGGGCCGGGCGCTGCGGCGGCGCAGCGCCCGTACGCGCGAGACCAGCTCGGGAAACTCGAACGGCTTGGGGAGATAGTCGTCGGCCCCCAGGTCCAGCCCGGCGACCCGGTCCTCCATGGACCCGGCGGCGGTGAGCATCAGGATGCGGGTGCGGGAGCCGGCGGCCACGAGGTGCCGCGTCACGTCGTCGCCGTGCACCCGGGGCAGGTCCCGGTCGAGGACGACGACGTCGTAGTCGTGCAGCCCGAGGTAGGCCAGCGCGGCGTCCCCGCTGTAGACGGTGTCCACGGCGAACCCGGCCCTCCGCAGCCCGGTGGCCACGAGCTCGGCCAGCACCTCTTCGTCTTCGGCGACGAGCACTCGCATGACGGTGGCCCCTCGTTCCTCTCGTCCGGGTACGCCCCCTTCCATCCAGGATGCGGGTCTACCAGGCGGGGTGTTTCGGAAACCTCTCCGTCGTGACGGACGGGCCCGCCCTCTTGATCCGCGCGTCACTCTCCGCAACCATTCAGTAACCGATCAGGGGACGTGCGAGTGGGCATGGATAAAGGCGTGAGCGATGAAATTCCCTGTGGCACCTACGCCGTCGACATCCGGACCGGACGGCTCGGCGAAGTGATGGACCACCACGCCGGTCACGTACAGCTACGTCCACCACGTGGCGGTCTGGAGTGGAACTGCCCGCCCGAGCACGCGCGGCCGGCGACGGAGAGCGAGGCAGGCCCGGGCGGCGGGGGCCATGGAGAGGGGGGCCGGTCGTGACGGCGCGGACGGTCTTCCTCTTCGGCACCTGGACGCTCGCCCCGGACCAGGAGCCGGACGCCGAGCCGATCACGTACGCGATGCAGTGCGCCGTGTGCGGCTCGGCCTCGGAGCCGAGCGAGGACGCGGCGGTGGGGCAGCGGTGGACGTTCCGGCACGTGGGGCGGCACCCCTCCCACCACACCTTCCGGGAGACGATCACCAGACCGTGGCGGGCCTGGATGGAGCCGTGACCAAGGGGATGGCCAAGGGGATGACCAAGGGGAATGCGCGCTCCCGACATTGACACAGCCGTCATAAAAGCAGCGCGGCCCCCCTCTGGCGCTCGGATACGCTAAAGGTGCATCCAAGCCTTCGACACACCGCGACCAGGGAGCAGCCGCAATGGCTCGACACCTCATCACCAGCGCCCTTCCGTACATCAACGGGATCAAGCACCTGGGCAACATGGTGGGGTCCATGCTCCCGGCCGATGTGTACGCGCGCTTCCTGCGGCAGACCGGCCGCGAGGCCCTCTACATCTGCGCCACCGACGAGCACGGCACCCCCGCCGAGCTGGCGGCCAAGGAGGCGGGGCTGCCCGTCGCCACCTTCTGCGCCCAGCAGCACGACGCGCAGAAGGCGATCTACGACGGCTTCGGGCTGTCCTTCGACTACTTCGGCCGCAGCTCCTCGCCGGAGAACCGCGAGATCACCCAGCACTTCGCGCGTCAGCTGCAGAAGAACGGGTTCATCGAGGAGCGGTCGATCCGTCAGGTCTACTCCCTGACCGACGGCCGCTTCCTCCCCGACCGCTACATCGTCGGCACCTGCCCGCACTGCGGCTACGACAAGGCGCGCGGCGACCAGTGCGAGAACTGCACCCGGGTCCTCGACCCCACCGACCTGATCGACGCCCGCTCGGCCATCAGCGGCAGCAGCGACCTGGAGGTGCGCGAGACCAAGCACCTCTTCCTCCTCCAGTCGAAGCTCCAGGGCGAGGTCGAGGC
Source organism: Streptomyces sp. UNOB3_S3 (assembly GCF_020740895.1). GTDB lineage: Bacteria > Actinomycetota > Actinomycetes > Streptomycetales > Streptomycetaceae > Streptomyces. The sequence continues at coordinate 3,856 of NZ_JAILXP010000176.1, forward strand.
CTGGATCGAGGAGCACGGCAAGGACTGGCCGGTGCTGGCGTCCTCCATCGCCCGCAAGTGGCTGACCGAGGGCCTCAACGACCGCGCGATCACCCGTGACCTGGACTGGGGCGTCCCCGTCCCGGCGGACACGTGGCCGGAGCTGGCCGCCGAGGGCAAGGTCTTCTACGTCTGGTTCGACGCGCCCGTCGAGTACATCGGCGCCACCAAGGAGTGGGCCGGCCAGGACCCGGAGAACCGCGACTGGAAGTCCTGGTGGTACGAGGCCGAGGACGTCCGCTACACCCAGTTCATGGCGAAGGACAACGTCCCGTTCCACACGGTGATGTTCCCGGCCACCGAGCTCGGCACCCGTGAGCCCTGGAAGAAGGTCGACTACGTCAAGGCCTTCAACTGGCTGACGTACTACGGCGGCAAGTTCTCCACCTCCCAGAAGCGCGGCATCTTCACCGACGCCGCCCTCGATGTGCTCCCCGCCGACTACTGGCGCTACTTCCTGATCGCGAACGCCCCGGAGTCCGACGACTCGTCCTTCACCTGGGAGCACTTCGCCGCGACGGTCAACAAGGACCTCGCCGACACCCTGGGCAACTTCGTCAACCGCGTCCTGTCCTTCTCCCGCAAGCGGTTCGGCGACGAGGTCCCGGCCGGTCTGGAGGAGGGCGAGGCCGAGGCGCAGCTGGGCCACCAGATCGCCGAGCTGCTCGCCGAGTACGAGCGGCACATGGAGGAGCTCCAGTTCCGCAAGGCCGCGCAGGCGCTGCGCGCCCTGTGGAGCGCGGGCAACTCCTACCTGGAGACCAAGGCCCCCTGGCTGGAGATCAAGACCAACCCCGAGGGCGCCGCGCTGACGCTGCGTACGGCGATGAACCTCATCCACCTGTACGCGATCGTCTCCGAGCCGTTCATCCCGGCGTCGGCGGCCGCCATGCGCTCGGCGTTCCAGCTGTCCGACGACAAGGCGACGTGGGTCACGCAGGACGAGGCCCGTTCGCTGACCTTCGTCCCGGCGGGCACGCCGTTCACCGTGCCGCCGGTGCTCTTCGCGAAGATCACCGAGGACGACCTGGCGGCGTACCGCGAGCGCTTCGGTGGCGAGGAGACCGCCGTCTGAGCCTGATGGGCATCCGGCCGTGAGGGCCCGGGACCGCCACGGCGGTTCCGGGCCCTCACGCGTACGGGCGGGTGGGGTGTTTAGCGCCATGCCGTCGCCGCCGGTCCATCAGAAGAAACGGTTATGGAGGCGGTTCCGGCCAAGGTCACGGCGCACCACGGCGGCCCGGAACCGGCGGAGCGGCCGGTGACCGCCCCCTGTCCGGATCGCACCGGCTGGCTCGTAGGCGCCCCTGCGACCGGCGTGCGCCCCGGCGTACGGTCCGTCTGTTCTTCGCGTACGCGACGGGTTCCCACACCGGAGGTCCCCTGATGTCGCTCTTCCCCTACAAGCAGTCCTTCGCCGGCTCCACCGTTCCGCCGGACTGGAAGCTGTACGGCTCGGCGAAGATGACCGGCCAGGGCTGGCTCAGCCTCACCCAGGCGCAGACCTACCAGGCGGGCACCGCGCTGCTGAACATCGCCTTCCCCAGCAGCGACGGCATCTCGGTGGAGTTCGACCTCGCGGCCCACGGCGGATCCTCGCCCGTCGCCGACGGCATGTCGTTCTTCCTGATCGACGGCGCGCACGAGACCGGCCCGGGCGGCCCGGGCGGGGCCCTGGGCTACGCCTGCTACCACAAGGGCCAGTCGGACCAGAGGCCCGGCGTGACCAAGGGGTACGTCGGCATCGGCATCGACCAGTACGGCTCGTTCTCCGATCCGGGCCAGGCCGGTGACACCGGACCGGGGCCGAGGCCGAACAACGTCGTGCTGCGCGGCTCGGGGGACCAGTACGCCGGCTACCGCTACCTCACCGGCGCCGCGCTGCCGACGCTCAGCCTGAGCCGCCAGAACCCCACGCGCGTCCTGCTGACGGTCATCGACCGCGTGGTGACGGTCTCCGTCCGCAAGGACAACTCCTGGCAGCGGCTGATCGACTACGACCTGAGGAACGCGACCGGGCAGGCGGCACTGCCCGCCACCCTCAAGCTGGGCCTCTCGGCGGCCACCGGCATGTACACCAACAACTACGAGGTGCGGGATCTGGCGGTCACGCTCCCGGCCGAGATGCCGCTGGCGATGACGGGGCCGCAGACGGCGACGGCCGGTTCGCCGATCGGCTACCGGATCACCGTGTCGAACAAGGGGCCCAACGCCGTGCCCGACGCCCAGGTGACCGGCAAGATCCCCACCGAGGTGTCCGGGACGGTCTTCGGGACGATCGAGCTCACCGGCGGCGCGACCGCCGGTACCGGCACCATCTCCAACGGCACGTTCACCCAGCCGCTCGTCCTCCCCAAGGGCGGGGGCGCCGTCATCCCGCTGAACGGCACGATCAACACCGGTGTCGTCGGCGACATCACCTGTGACGCCACCATCTCCTCGGCGACCCGGTCGAACATCGCGACGAAGTACTCCGACTCCGTCACCACCAAGGTGACCGCGCCGGCGACGGCCGATGTCCCGCTGGGCATGCGGGGCCCGGCGGTCGCGGACTCCGGGAAGCCCGTCTCCTACACGATGACCATCCAGAACAACGGGCCCGGCGACGTCGGCGAGGCGGAGCTCACCGGTACGTTCCCGGCACAGCTCACGGGGGCGAAGTTCGGGCCTCCCGTGCTCTCCGGCGGCGCCGAGGCCGGGCAGGGCACGGTGAGCGGCGGCGCGTTCACCCAGCCCCTGAAGCTCCCCAAGAACGGGAAGGCGGTCATCCGGCTGGACGGCACCGTCCAGCCGAACTGGACCGGCGACCTCACCATCACCTCGAAGATCGACACCAAGAAGGTCACCAACACCTCGCCCCACACGTCCGGCTCCGTCACCACCAAGGTCACGCCTCCGGAGACCGACGTCACCATCAAGGAGAAGACGGGCTTCGCGCAGACCTGGCCGCCCGAGGCCTCGGGCTACGTCTGGTCGTTCCTCTTCGAGCTGGCGGCCAGCGCGAACCGTATCCAGCAGTGGCGGCTGACCTTCGACCTGGCCGTTCCGGGCCGGTTCAATCCGCAGTACTCCAGCTGGTACACGGTGGTGAAGGACGGCAGCGCCGACGGGCAGGTCGTCATCGAGTCGCCCAAGACCGGGCACAGCATCGAGCCCGGCACTCCGCTCGACGTACGGGCGCAGATCCTCTACCCGTCCCAGGCCGAGTCCGCCGACGGCACCCTCTACAACCTCCGGGCGTACGCCCTGCAGGAGAGCGGGAGCTAGCGGACGGACCGCCTCCGAAGGGTCCGGGGCCGCTGTGCGCGGTCCCGGGCCTCCGTGCGCTATACGCGCGTTGATCGTTCGACAATCGTTCGTTCAGCCCGCTCCGGGAGGCTTCACCATGTGTTCGAGAAGTCCATCACCGTAAACGTTCATTCCGCCGACGAGGTCGGCCGGCACCGGATCGTCCGGCAGCTCCGGTCGCTCCCCGGTGTCGACGTCGTCAGCCAGACGCCGGCGGTCGACATCCTGCTGATGGGGCGGCACGACACCGACGCCCCGGAGAAGCTGCGCAGACTGGCCCGGGCCGGAGGCGCGCCCCTGGTGGTGATCGCCGACGAGCTCGGCGAGACGGAGCTGATGGCCGTGTCGGAGTACGGCGTGCGCTCCGTCCTGTGGGGGGAGCGGCTCACTCCGGGCCGGCTGTCGCGGGCGGTGCACCAGGCGGCGGGCTGCTGCCCCAGGGAGCCGATGTCCGCCGCCCTGGTCTGACCCCGGTCACCACGACAGGAAAACGCCGCCGGGCGGGCTCGGTATCGAGCCCGCCCGGCGGCGTTCGCATGCGCGGAAAGGGTTACTTCACCTGGGTCTGCGGCTTGCGGATCGACAGGTGGAGCTCCTTCAGGCGGGACTCGTCGACCTCGCTCGGGGCGCCCATCAGGAGGTCCTGGGCGTTGCCGTTGAGCGGGAAGGCGATGGTCTCGCGGATGTTCGGCTCGTCGGCCAGCAGCATCACGATGCGGTCGATGCCCGGGGCGATGCCGCCGTGCGGCGGGGCGCCGAACTTGAAGGCGCGCAGCATGCCGCCGAACTCCTTCTCGACCTCGTCCTTGCTGTAACCGGCGATCTCGAACGCCTTGTACATGACGTCGGGCTCGTGGTTACGGATGGCGCCGGAGGACAGCTCGGTGCCGTTGCAGACGATGTCGTACTGCCAGGCGAGGATGTCCAGCGGGTCCTTCGTCTCCAGGGCCGTGAGGCCGCCCTGGGGCATGGAGAACGGGTTGTGGGAGAACTCGATCTCGCCGGTCTCCTCGTTCTTCTCGAACATCGGGAAGTCGACGATCCAGCAGAAGCGGAAGACGTTCTCCTCGAAGTGGCCGGCGCGCTTGGCGGCCTCGACGCGCACGGCGCCCATGATCTTGGAGACCTCGTCGAACTCGCCGGCGCCGAAGAAGACGGCGTGGCCCGGGGTGAGGCCGAGGCGCTCGACGAGGGCCTTGACGTTCTCCGCCGTGAGGAACTTGGCGATCGGGCCGGAGAGGACGTCGCCCTCGCCGACGCGGACCCAGGCCAGGCCCTTCGCGCCCTGCTCGACCGCGTAGTCGCCGAGGCCGTCGAAGAACTTGCGCGTCTGGTCGCCGGTGTCCGGCACGGCCAGGGCGCGGACGTGCTTGCCCGCGAACGCCTTGAAGTCCGAGCCCTCGAAGACGTCGGTGACGTCGACGAGCTCCAGCTTGGCGCGCAGGTCCGGCTTGTCGGAGCCGTACTTCAGCATCGCCGTGCGGAACGGGATGCGCGGGAAGGGGGAGGTGACGTGGCGGCCGTTGCCGAACTCCTCGAAGAGGTCGGTCATGACCTTCTCGATCACCTGGAAGACGTCCTCCTGCTCGACGAAGGACATCTCCATGTCGAGCTGGTAGAACTCGCCCGGCGAGCGGTCGGCGCGGGCGTCCTCGTCACGGAAGCAGGGCGCGATCTGGAAGTAGCGGTCGAAGCCCGCGATCATCAGCAGCTGCTTGAACTGCTGGGGGGCCTGCGGCAGCGCGTAGAACTTGCCGGCGTGCAGACGGGAGGGCACCAGGAAGTCGCGCGCGCCCTCGGGGGAGGTGGCGGACAGGATCGGGGTGGCCATCTCGTTGAAGCCGAGGTTCGTCATCTTCTCGCGGATGGAGGAGATGACGGCGGAGCGCAGCATGATGTTGCTGTGCATACGCTCGCGGCGCAGGTCGAGGAAGCGGTACTCCAGACGGCGCTCCTCGTTCACCCCGTCCTCGGTGTTGATGGTGAAGGGGATCTGCTCCGCGGCGCCGAGCACCTCGACCGCGGTGACCTCGATCTCGACCTCGCCGGTGGGCAACTCGGGGTTGACGTTGTCCGCGCCACGGCTGGTGACCTTGCCGTCCACGCGGACGACGGTCTCCTTGGTGAGGTGGCTCAGGGCCTCGTTCGCCGCGGTGCCGGGGCGGGCCACCAGCTGGGTGATGCCGTGGTGGTCGCGCAGGTCGATGAAGAGGATGCCGCCCAGGTCGCGCCGATTGTGCAGCCAGCCACTCAGACGGACGTCGGTGTCGACGTCAGCCGCACGGAGCTCGCCGCAGTTGTGGGACCGGTACCGATGCATCGTTCATCCAAGTCGTGGTCGAGGGCGTTGGTCTAAGGTGCGCCGCACAGTGCATACAGCACCAAGCAAGGGTACTGCCCCACCCGGCATCGGTGGTCTCCCCTGTGCATACCTGCATAAGGTGGGGCAATGCGCACCGAGGACGTTCTGGCCACCGTGGCGACCGGGCTGTGGTGCTGGGACAACGCCGCCGGAGCCGTCACCCTCGATGCCGAGGGCAGGCGGCTGCTGGCGCTGCCCGAGCGCGCCCCGCTGACCGAGAGCGTCATCCGCGCCCGGTTCCACGCGGTCGACTGGCTGGAGTTCCGCAGCCTCCTCGCCCTCTCCGCGGCCGAGGGAACCCTCGGCGAGCTGCGGATGCGCGTGGTGGACGACCGGGGCGAGTCGCTGCGGACGGTACGGCTGCGCGCCAAGCCGGCCCGGGGCGGCACCGACTATCTGATGGTCGGCACCGTCGAGGAGATCGCCGAGGCCATGGAGGGCACCTCCACCGCCCGGATGCCCATCGTCGCCGACTGGCACCGCAACCGCGAGGCGTTCCTGCTGGACGCGGGCCGGGCGCTGGCGGAGGCGCACTCGACGTCCGAGGTGCTGCGGGTGGCGGCCGGGCTGTCGATGCCGGGGTTCGAGCCGTCGGGGCTGGCGGTCTTCGTCGGCGAGGCGGGCCGGGTGCGGGTGATCGGCCACCACGGCTACGCGCCGGGCGAGGCGGACCCGTTCCTCGACCAGCCGCTGGAGTCGGCCTACCCCGCCGCCGAGGTCATCCGCACCGGCCGGGCCGTCTACCTGCCCTCGCCCGACGACTACCGGCGGCGCTTCCCCGAGGCCTACCGCAAGGTGGCCCACTTCGGCCGCACGTCCTGGGCCTTCCTCCCGCTGATCAACGCGGGCCGCACCATCGGCGCCTGGATGGCCGGCTTCGGCGTCCCCGTCGCCTTCACCCCCGACGAGCGCTCGGTGCTCACCACCGTCGCCCGGATGCTCGCCCAGGCGCTGGGCCGGGCCAGCGTCACCGAGTCCGAGCGCGAGCTCAGCGTGGGGCTCCAGCGCTCGATGCTGCCCACCGTCCAGCCCGACATCCCCGGTATGACGGTGGCCGCCCGCTATGTGCCCACCGGCGGCGGGCTGGAGGTCGGCGGCGACTGGTACGACATGATCCCGCTGCCCAACGGCAAGATCGCCCTGGTCATCGGGGACGTCCAGGGCCATGACGTCCGGGCCGCCGGGCTCATGGGCCAGCTGCGGATCGCCCTGCGCGCGTACGCCTCCGAGGGCCACCACCCCGACGCGGTGCTCTCCCGCGCCTCCCGCTTCCTGGCCGGCATCAACGGCACCGGCGACACGGGCGACGAGCAGCGCTTCGCCACCTGCCTCTACATCGAGGTCTGCCCCTCCAGCGGACTGCTGGTGATCGCGCGGGCCGGCCACCCCGACCCGGCGATCCGGCTCAGCGACGGCACCCTGCTGGTGCGGCCCACGGCGGGCGGGCTGCCGCTGGGGATCATCCCCGACACGGACTACCCCACCACCCGGATCGTCCTGGAGCCCGGCGAGACGATGCTCGTCTTCACCGACGGGCTCATCGAGACCGGCGGCCACGACCTGGAGTCCGGCATGGCCCGGCTGCGGGCGACCGTCGAGGGCCACCCCCTGGACGCGGACGGCGATCTGGAGAAGCTCGCCGACGCGCTCGTCCAGGCCGTCCACGGGCCGCCCTCCCACTACACGACCGGGCCGCTCATCGACCGCCGCGAGGACGACATCGCCCTGCTGCTGCTCCGCCGCGCGGTCCCGGCCGCCGCGCTGGAGGGCGCGGTGCCGGGGGCGCTGCCGCACCCGCCGCGCCGCACGGTCATGACCATCGCCCAGGCCGAGCCGGAGCGGATCGCGCAGGCCCGGCAGCAGATCCGCGAGCTGATGCACGACTGGCCGGATCCGGACCAGACGGACTCGGCGGTGCTGATGGTCTCCGAGATGGTCACGAACGTCCTGGTCCACACGGACGGCGACGCGCTGCTCATCGCCGAGATATCCGGCGAGCGCGGCACCCGCTGCGTCCGGGTCGACGTCGCGGACGCGAGCGACGAGCTGCCCCACCGCCGGCACCCCGGGGAGATGGCCTCCTCGGGGCGCGGCCTGGTGCTGATGGAGCTGCTGGCGGGGGCCTGGGGCGTCGACCCCCGGGGCGAGGGCAAGAACATCTGGTTCGAGCTGTACGAGGCGGCCTCCGGTGTGGAGGCGCAGTTCGAGGGCGTGACGTAGGAGCCTTCAGGCGTGACGTAGGAACCTTCGGGAGACCTTTCAGAACGTCGTCGTCCACCCCGCTCCCCGGACCTGATCGCGGGTATAGGCGACGCCGTGCACCTTGAGCCCCGCCGGATCGATCAGGGTGACCGCTCCCCCCTCCGGGCCGAGCCGGAATCCGTCGCCTCCCGCGACGGTGACGGTCGTCCCGGAGGCAAGGGAGCCCATGGGGAGCGGGCGGAGGTGTCCCCGTCCGTCGGCGAGCCGCCAGCCGCCCATGTCGAGGGGGTCGGGGGAGGCGTTGAGCAGCGTGACGGACTCGGCGCCCTGCCCCGGGCGCGCCGGGCCGACGCGGGCGGCCACGATGCGCAGCGGGGCCTCGTGCTCCCCGGCCGGGAGCGGTGCGCCCGGCACGTGGAGGGTGTGCCCCGTGGTGTCGTCGGTGTGCCACGCCTGTGACTGGAAGGCCAGGAAGACCGCCACCCAGCGGTCCTCGGCGGTCATATGGAACAGCAGCCCGCCGTCCTGCCAGACACCGTCGTCCTTGCGGAAGTCGCCGACGTTGCCCTGGTTCATATGGATGTCGTGGACGCCGATGACGGCGGGGCCGCTCCCCGCTGCCCGGAACCGGAAGATCCTGGCGAGGGCGGAGCGGTGGGGCCCGAAGCCCTGGCCGAAGGCGTAGACGGCCACCGTGGGGTCGGCGATGGCGCGCTCCGCGTAGTGGTCCAGGAAGTCGGAGAGGTCGTTGTCCACGCCGGGGCGGTCCGGCGGCAGCGGGCGCATCCGGGCGCGATCGAACAGATTGCCGCGGATGAAGTCGAGGGCGCCCGAGCCCGCCTGCGAGGCGAGCGGGGTCCAGCCGCTGCCCGCCGGTGGCAGGAGCCCCGTCACCGGGTGCCGGAAGTCGTCGTCCGCCAGGAACAGCAGCTCGGACGGGGCCACTTTGGACAGGACGTTCACGGGCACCTGATAAGAGGCGCCGGCGTTGTCCTTGAGGAAGATCTGGTAGTGCGGCGTCTGGGTGCCACCCTCCCGACGTCGGTCGGTGGCACGGGCCGCGAGTACGCCATAGGGCCTGATCGGCATGACAGGGCCTCCGTCTCTGGAGGATTCCGCTGGTGATACCCGCCCTTTCCCACCCTGCGCCCGCCGGAACCCCGGCACCACTCGATCAGTGCCGGGGCTCCTCGTGCGCGGGGCGCGCTCAGACCGCCGGGACGGTCCCGGCTCAGACCGCCGGGACGGTCCCCAGCCGGCCCGCCCGGAAGTCCTCGAAGGCCTGGGCGAGCTCGGCGTCGGTGTTCATCACGAACGGGCCGTAGTGCCGCATCGGCTCGCGGATCGGCTGCCCGCCCAGCAGCACCACCTCGAAGTTCGGGCTGCGCGACTCCTGGCTCGCGTCCGCCCGGAGGGTGAGCGCGTCCCCGTCGCCGAAGACCACGGTCTGGCCCGTGCGGAACGGCCGTCCCTCCACGCCCGCGGTGCCGCGGCCGGCGAGGCCGTAGGCCAGGGCGTTGAAGTCCGGGCGCCAGGGCAGGGTGAGCTCGGCGCCGGGGCTGAGGGAGATGTGGGTCATCGTGATGGGCGTGTGGGTGATCCCCGGCCCCTGGTGACCACCGATCTCGCCCGCGATGAGCCGGATCACCGCCCCGCCGTCGGCGGAGGTGAGCAGCGTGACCTTGCCGCCGCCGATGTCCTGGTAGCGGGGCGGCATCATCTTGTCCTTCTTCGGCAGGTTCACCCACAGCTGGAGGCCGTGGAAGAGCCCGCCGCTGACGACCAGCGACTCCGGCGGCGCCTCGATGTGCAGCAGGCCCGACCCGGCGGTCATCCACTGGGTGTCGCCACCGCTGATCGTCCCGCCGCCCCCGTGGGAGTCACGGTGCACAAACGTTCCGTCGATCAGGTAGGTGACGGTCTCGAAGCCCCGGTGAGGGTGCCACGGGGTGCCCTTCGGCTCGCCCGGGGCGTACTCCACCTCGCCCATCTGGTCCATCATGATGAACGGGTCCAGGTAGCGGTAGTCGATGCCCGCGAAGGCCCGGCGGACGGGGAAACCCTCCCCCTCGAGGCCGCCGGGGGCGGTGCCGACGTACAGCACCGGACGGCGCGCCGCGTCCTCGGCGGGCGCGGCGACACGGGGCAGGGTCAGCGGGTTCTCTACGGTCACGGCGGGCATGGCGGCCTCCTCGGGTGGGGTGCGGTTCCAAGTTAGTTGAATGGTGAACCACATTCAAGACGCGTTCATTCCCGGAAGAGGGACACTTGATCAATGCGCCCGACTCACGTCGCTCTCGTCTCCGCCGCAGCGCTGGCCCTCGCCGCCCTGGGGATCTTCGTGGCGAGCCGCGGCCCGGCCGCGGACGCGCCGCTGGCCGCCGGCGACGCGACCGGGCACTACAGGCAGTCGAAGGCGGCGGCAGACGCGGCGGCGGAGGCGCTGAAGGGCTTCCTGCGGATCCCCCCGCAGGCCGCGCCCGCCCCGCTGAACGCCTGTCTCTTATAC
>NZ_JAILXP010000177.1 GCF_020740895.1 Streptomyces sp. UNOB3_S3
GGCGGGTGGGGTAGAACCGCGCCGAAGGCGCGGAAAACCCCCACGGCGGGTCAGCCGGATGTCAACGGAACCCCGCGCGGGAAGGGCTACGTCCGGCTCTCCGCGTACTTCGCGAGGAAGACCGCCTCCGCGAGGGAAAGCCGCTCCAACTCCTGCGGGGAAACGCTCTCGTTCACCGCGTGGATCTGCGCCTCCGGCTCGCTCAGGCCGATGAGGAGGATCTCCGCGTCCGGGTAGAGCGTGGCGAGCGTGTTGCAGAGGGGGATCGAGCCGCCCATGCCCGCCGTCTGCATCTCCTCGCCCGGGTACGCGATACGCATGGCCTCGGCCATGGACGTGTACGCCGGGCTGTCCGTGTTGGCCTGGAACGGCTGGCCCTGGCCGACCTGGTCCGTGGTCACCCGGGCGTTCCACGGGGTCGTCTGCTCCAGGTGGGTGCGCAGGAGCTTCGTCGCCTCGGCGGCGTCCATGCCCGGCGGGACCCGCAGGCTGATCAGGGCGCGGGCGCTCGCGTGGACGGACGGGGTGGCGCCGACGACCGGCGGGCAGTCGATGCCGAGGACGGTGACGGCCGGGCGGGCCCACAGGCGGTCGGCCACCGTGCCGTCGCCGATGAGGCCCACGCCGTCGAGGACCTTCGCGTCCTGGCGGAAGTCCTTCTCCGGGTACTGGAGGCCCTGCCAGGTGCCCTGTGCCTCCAGGCCGGCCACGGTCGTGGAGCCGTCCTCCGCGCGCAGCGAGTCCAGGACGCGGATCAGCGCGGCGAGCGCGTCCGGGGCGGCGCCGCCGAACATGCCGGAGTGGAGGTTGCCCTCGAGGGTGTCGACCTGGACCTGGACGAGCGTCATGCCGCGCAGGGTCGCCGTCACGGTGGGCAGCCCGAGGCGGAAGTTGCCCGCGTCGCCGATGACGATGGCGTCGGCGGTCAGCAGCTCCGGGTGGGCCTCGGCGTAGCGCTCCAGGCCGCCGGTGCCCTGCTCCTCCGAGCCCTCGACGATGACCTTGACGTTGACCGGGATGCCGCCGTGCTCCTTGAGGGCGCGCAGGGCGGTCAGGTGCATGACCAGGCCGCCCTTGCAGTCGGCGGCGCCGCGCCCGTACCAGCGGCCGTCGCGCTCGGTGAGCTCGAACGGCGGGGAGATCCAGGCGGCCTCGTCCAGCGGCGGCTGCACGTCGTAGTGCGCGTAGAGGAGCACCGTCGGGGCGCCGGCCGGGCCGGGGAGGTAGCCGTAGACGGACTGGGTGCCGTCGGGGGTGTCGAGGGTGGCGACGTCCTGGAAGCCCTCGGCGGTCAGCGCGTCGGCCACCCAGCGGGCGGCGGCCTCGCACTCGCTCTTGGGGAACTGCGCCTCGTCCGCGACCGACTTGAAGGCGACCAGCTCGGCGAGCTCGGTCCGGGCGCGGGCCTGGAGGCCGGCGACGGTCGCCGCGAGCGAGGCCGGGTCCGGCTGGTGGGTCGGGGACGATTCCATGGAACGCTCCTTGGGGGCGCGGCGTTGAGTCCGTACGTACGGGCGATATCGCCCCCGATCCTCCCATGGCGGTCGCCGGGTCCGGCCGGTGGGCCGCCCGGTGGCGGGCCTTAGGATGCGGGCGACAGCCGAAGCCGGTGTTCGAGGGGAGCAGAAGCACAGGTGAGCAGCGACAGCGCAGCCCGGGAAGCGATGGGGGACAGCGGGCCGGTGTGGGACGTCGTGGTGGTCGGAGCGGGGCCCGCCGGTGCCTCGGCCGCGCGCGCGGCCGCCTCCGAGGGACGCCGGGTGCTGCTTCTGGAGAAGGCCGAGCTGCCGCGTTACAAGACCTGCGGAGGAGGCATCATCGGCCCCTCGCGCGACGCGCTGCCGCCCGGCTTCGAGCTGCCGCTGCGCGATCGCGTGCACGCCGTCACGTTCTCGCTGAACGGGCGGATGACGCGGACGCGGCGGTCCAGGCACATGCTGTTCGGGCTGATCAACCGGTCCGAGTTCGACGCCGCCCTGGTCGAGACCGCCAAGGCCGCCGGGGCCGAGGTGCGCACGGGCGTGACCGTCTCCCGGGTGGAGCAGCACGGCCCGGCCGTGCCCGACCGGCGCACCGTGGCCGTCGTGCTCGGCGACGGGAGCACCGTGCTGGCCCGCGCGGTGGTGGGGGCCGACGGCAGCGCGGGGCGCATAGGGGCACACGTGGGAGTGAAGCTCCAGCAGGTGGATCTCGGCCTGGAGGCGGAGATCCCGGTGCCCGCGACGGTCGCCGAGGACTGGGCCGGCCGCGTCCAGATCGACTGGGGCCCGATTCCCGGCAGTTACGGGTGGGTGTTCCCCAAGGGGGACACCCTCACGGTCGGGGTGATCTCGGCACGTGGCGAGGGCGCGGCCACCAAGCGGTATCTGGAGGACTTCATCGCCCGGCTGGGGCTGGCCGGCTTCGAGCCCAGCATCTCGTCCGGGCATCTGACGCGCTGCCGGGCCGACGACTCGCCGCTGTCCCGCGGCCGGGTGCTCGTCTGCGGCGACGCGGCGGGGCTGCTGGAGCCGTGGACGCGCGAGGGCATCTCCTTCGCCCTGCGCTCCGGGCGCCTGGCGGGGGAGTGGGCCGTGCGGATCGCCGAGGCGCAGGATGCCGTGGACGCCCGCCGCCAGGCCCTCAACTACGCCTTCGCCATCAAGGCGGGCCTGGGCGTGGAGATGGGTGTGGGGCGCCGGATGCTCGCGGTCTTCGAGCGCCGCCCGGGCCTCATCCACGCCGCCGTCACCGGTTTCCGGCCGGCCTGGCGGGCCTTCGCGAGGATCACGCGCGGTTCGACCACGCTCGCCGAGATCGTACGGACGCACCCGGTGGCCCGGCGCGTGCTGGCCGGCGTGGACCGGGACTGATCCGCCGCTCGCGGAGGGTCAGAAAAGGGCGTCCTGGGGGCCCGCCGCCTCGGTCCGGGTCGTCGCCGTCGTCGGCGCGGCCGGGTCCGCGGCGGTGAGCGGCCAGCCCGCCAGCCTGCGGGCGTCCAGCAGGAGCGGGCGCCCGTCGGCCGCGTCCAGATAGACGTCCGGGCCGGCGACCGCCGTCACCCGGCCCGCGACCGTGCGGCCGGGGGCGAGCTCGACGACCGCCTGGCCCGGGCGTATCCGCTCCAGATGGAACGCCGCGTCGTGGTGTGCCGGGGTGAACGGGCGTCGTGTCAGCGACTCCGGCAGGCCGGGGAGGGCCAGGGCCCGGGTGTGGATGTCGTGCAGTTCCGTCGCCCGTCGGTCCTGTGAAGGCAGCGGGTGGCGTGCAGCTCGCTTCGCCGCGTACGGGAAGCGGTCCGGCACCGCCAGCGCCGCGCCCAGCACCGCCTCCGCCCGGCGCGCCGCCATCAGCGGGCCCCGGGCGAGGAGCGCGGAGGACAGCGCCGCCTGCTCCAGGAGGCGGGCGCCCTCCCGTTCGGCGGCGGTGATGCCGACCTTGACCAGGCCGGGGGCGAACCAGGCGAGGTAGAGGTCGTACGGGCGGGGGTCGTCGGCGATCGTGTCCGCCGCCACCGAGTGGGCGCGGTCCAGCCGGGCGCACTCCGGGCACTGCGCCGAGACCGCCGAAGGCGGGACCGCCGCGCCGGTCGGGCACGGCGTGTGCCGCCCGCCTCTGCGCACCCCTACGCACCGCCTGGCGTGGCCGGTGGTGAAGGCCAGCGGCCGGTCGGGCGGCAAGGGGGAGAGCCGCTCGCCGTGCCGGGGATGGCGCCAGACCAGCGCGGGGCCCGAGGCGCTCCACCGTGGGCCGGCGCAGAGCCAGCTCTCGTCCTGGCCGCTCATCGCGCCCACCCCCTTCGGTCGCCGTGTGTCGTCCTTCATGGTGTCAGCCGGCGGTGACAGTGGTGCCCGCCCGGCGGGTGGCGTAGGCGACGAGCGCCGACACCGCCGCCAGCGCGGCGACCGTGGTGAGTGCCAGGGGCAGCGAGAAGCGGTCGGCGAGGATTCCGATGGCCGGCGGGCCCAGCAGCATGCCGCCGTAGCCGAAGGTGGAGGCGGCGGCGACACCGCCCGGACCGGCGAGCTCACCGGCCCTGCCGACCGCGACCGGGAAGATGTTGGCCAGCCCCAGCCCGGTGATCGCGAACCCGGCGAGGGCCGCCCAGAGCGACGGGGCCAGTGAGCCCAGCAGCATGCCCAGCGCGGCGGTCGTACCACCGGCCACCAGCAGCCTCGTCTGCCCCAGCCGTTCCAGGAGGGCGGTGCCGCTCAGCCGGCCGAGCGTCATGGCGAGCGCGAAGACGGAGTAGCCGAGGGCGGCGAGCCCGGCCGGGGCGGCGAGGTCCTGCCGCAGGTGGAGCGCGCCCCAGTCGGCGAGCGCACCCTCCCCGTAGGCGGTGCACAGGGCGACGGTTCCGAAGACGGCGATCAGTTTGCGTTCCCGGGCGGTGGTGCGTCGCCTGTCGCCCTTCGGCGCCGGGGCGCCGGACGGGCCCGGCGCCGGGTGGGCGAGGAGGACGCGGCCCGCCGCCGCGCCGGCGATCAGGCCGGTCGCGGTGAGGAGCAGCAGGTGCGCGGTCACGGACAGCCGGTCGGCGATCAGGGCGCCGAGCCCCGCGCCGAGCATGCCGCCGACGCTGAACGCGGCGTGGAAGCTCGGCATCACGGGTCTGCGCAGGGCCGCGACGAGGTCGACGGCCGCGCTGTTCATCGCGACGTTGAGGCCGCCGTAGGCGGCGCCGAAGACCAGCAGCACCAGGCCGAGGGCGAGCGCGGAGTGCGTCAGTGGGGGCAGCGCGATACCGAGGGACATCAGCAGGGCGGCGGCGACGGTCACCGGATGGCTGCCGAAGCGCCGGCACAGCCGTCCGGTCAGTGTCATCGTGGCGACCGCTCCGGCCGACACGCCGAGCAGAGCGAGCCCCAGAGCGCCCTCGGAGGCGCCCGTTTGCTGCTTGATGGCGGGAATGCGGACCACCCAGCCGGCGAAAAGGAAGCCGTCCAGGGCGAAGAAAAGGGTCAGGGCGGAACGAAGGGGACGGAGGGTGTCGGCACCGGAGGTTACTCGCGGTCCTCCGAGGATGGCCGTCCGTATTTTGTTTAGCGTCGGCACAAAGTCAGAATAGAGGGGTGACGCAGACTCGGACAACACGTTTGGAGCGGGGACGGGGCGCCCTCGGCCCCGCCCTGGAGCTCGTACACACCGGTCGCGCCCCCACGCGCGCGGTGCTCACCACCGAACTCGGGGTGACCCGGGCGACCGCCGGCGCCGTGGCCGCGGAGCTGGAGGCGCTCGGCCTGATCCAGGTCGACCCGCGCCCGGTGGCCGCCGGCTCCCAGGGGCGGCCCTCCCACCGGCTGTCCATCGCGCCGAACGGGCCGGTGGTGCTCGCCGCGCAGATCCACGCCGACGGCTACCGCGCGGCGCTGGTCGGCCTGGGCGGCCGGATGGTCGCCACGGCGCCCGGCTGCATGGACGTGCCCGCCGATCCCTCGCACATCATCGACGCCGTCGTCGAGGCCGGGGCCGGGCTGCTCAAGGAGTCCGGACGGCGCTGTCTGGGCGCCGGGCTCGCCGTGCCGTCGGCCGTCGCCGAGCCCGAGGGCACGGCCCTCAACCCGCTGCACCTGTCCTGGCCCGTCGGCGCCCCCGTGCGCGAGCTGTTCACCGAGGCCCTCGCCAAGTCCGGCATCCTGGGCCCGGACGCCTCACCCGTTCCGGGCGTCACGGGCAACGACGTCAACCTCGCCGCCCTCGCCGAGCACCGCCACGGCGCGGGCCGCGGCGCCCGCCATCTGCTGTGCGTGGCCACCGGCCACCGGGGCGTGGGCGGCGCGCTCGTCCTCGACGGCCGTCTGCACAGCGGCAGTTCGGGCCTGGCCCTGGAGGTGGGGCACCTCACCGTCAACCCCACGGGCCTGCCCTGCCACTGCGGCAGCCGCGGCTGCCTCGACGTCGAGACCGATCCGCTGGCCTTCCTCACCGCCGCCGGGCGCACCCCGGGCCCCACCGTCTCGCTGCTCCAGCAGGCCCGTGACCTGCTGCGTTCGGAGTACGACGACCCGTCCGTCCGGGCCGCCGCCGAGCTGATCGTCGACCGGCTGGGCCTGGGCCTGGCCGGGCTGGTGAACATCCTCAACCCCGACCGCATCCTCCTGGGCGGGCTCCACCGCGAGCTGCTGGAGGCCGACCCCGAGCGGCTGCGCGCGGTCGTCGCCGACCGCAGTCTGTGGGGCCGCAGCGGCGGTGTCCCCATCCTCCCCTGCACCCTGGACTTCAACAGCCTCATCGGCGCGGCCGAAGCGGCCTGGCAGCCCGTCCTCGACGACCCGCTGGCCCTGCTCGGCTGACGGTCCGTCCCGTGTCTCAGCCCGGGACGGCGGACCGGACGGCGGACCGGACGGGGGAGTGCTCGCGCGGCACCGCGCGGCGCTGCCTGGCCGTCGTCCCCGTGAACGCGGGGTCCTCCAGCTCGTCCAGATCCTCCAGGGCGGGCCCGCCCCGGACCGGCAGCGGGTGCCCGGGCCGGGCGAAGGGGGTGACGGTGCCCGCGCTCCGCGCGGAGCGCGGGGGCGCCGCCGGGGCGGCGGCCGGCACGGCGAGGGTGAACCAGACGACCTTCCCGCCGTCCTGCCGCTGCTGCACCCCCCAGCTCGAGCTGAGCGCCGCGACGAGCGCCAGTCCCCTGCCATGGGTGCTGGCGGTGTCGGCGGTGCCGACGGCGGGCAGCCGGGGATCGTGGTCCCGTACGGAGACGGTCAGCCGGGACGGTACGAGGTCGATCTCCACGGTGCAGCGTTTGTCCGGTTCGGCATGCTGGTGAACATTGGTCAGGAGCTCGGTGACGCCGAGCGCGGCAAGGTCGATGAGGGCGTCGAGATGCCAGTACCGCAACTGCGCAGATACGATTCTGCGCACTTGCCCTATGCGCGGCGGGAGGGCCTGGAGTTCAACGGTGCAGTGCTTGTTCGCTCGGCTGATCACGGCTGCGACTCCCTGAAGAAGTAGGGCTAGCCTGATTCCGATGGGCGGTGCGCCACACGCCCGGCGCGGTCCGGCGGCGCCTCCGGCCGGCCCGCCCGGCGGCCCGGACCGCTTCGGTGACCGTCGATGGACCCTCGGTGATGCCAATATGAGTCAAGGGTCGACTCTCGCGGCCGTGTTCGCAACTCCTGCACCCGTCAGTGCTTCACCGTGCTTCCGTGCGCCGACCGCACCACCTCCAGGAAGCGGTTGACCTCCGCCTCACCCGTGGTAGTGCCCGGCTCCCCGGCGTCCCCGGGGCCGCCCAGGGTGAGCACATAGCGATTGCCGTTGACGGTCGCGCGGGCCCGGTCCCGGGCGGCGAACCACGGCTTGCCGGCCCGCACCGAGTCCACCGGCGCGCTGTCGATCTCCCGGCCGTAGCTGGTCAGCAGTCGTAGCCGGCCGTCCTGGATCCTCACCTGGCCGGCCCGGGTCAGATTGCGGTGCGCGCGTTCTATCCGCACCCCTGTCGCGCTGAACTCCGGTTCCGTCACGGTGCACCGCCTCTCGGCCGAAATCGCTGTCCGTTGCGCAGTCTGCCCGTGAGCAGGCCCGCGCACCAGTGCCCCCTTATGATCGAAACGCCCGAGTGATCCGTGTGAGTACCGTCCGGAACCATGAGGAGCGACGTGTGACCGGCACCGTGCGCACCATCGACGTGGACCGCAGCGACGCGGCCTACCGCTCCTGGCTGAAGGAGGCGGTCCGCAAGGTCCAGGCGGACGCCAACCGTTCCGCCGACACGCATCTGCTGCGATTTCCGCTGCCCGAGGAGTGGGGCGTCGACCTCTACCTCAAGGACGAGAGCACCCACCCCACCGGCAGCCTCAAGCACCGTCTCGCGCGCTCGCTCTTCCTCTACGGGCTCTGCAACGGCTGGATCCGCCCCGAGGTCTCGGTGATCGAGGCGTCCAGCGGCTCCACCGCGGTCTCCGAGGCCTATTTCGCCCAGCTGATCGGCGTCCCCTTCGTCGCCGTCATGCCGCGCACGACGAGCCGTGAGAAGTGCCGGCTGATCGAATTCCATGGCGGCCGGTGCCATTTCGTGGACGACCCCCGGACGATGTACGCGGAGGCCGCGGCCCTCGCCGAGCGGTCCGGCGGCCACTACATCGACCAGTTCACCTACGCCGAACGGGCCACGGACTGGCGGGGCAACAACAACATCGCCGAGGCGATCTACAGCCAGCTGCGGCTGGAGCGCCACCCCGAGCCCGCCTGGATCGTCGCCACCGCGGGCACCGGCGGCACGTCGGCCACCATCGCCCGCTACACGCGCTACATGCAGTACGACACCCGGGTGTGCGTCGCCGACCCGGAGAACTCCTGCTTCTTCGAGGGCTGGCGCGACCACGACCCCGACGCGACCAGCGAGCGCGGCTCCCGGATCGAGGGCATCGGCCGCCCCCGCATGGAACCCAGCTTCCTGGCCGCCGCGATCGACCGGATGATGAAGGTCCCGGACGCCGCCACCGTCGCGGCCGTACGCGCCCTGGAGAAGGCCCTCGGCCGCAAGGCCGGCGGCTCCTCCGGCACCGGCCTGTGGAGCGCGCTGAAGATCGTCGCGGAGATGGTCGCGGAGGGGCGCGCGGGCAGCGTCGTCACCCTCATCTGCGACCCCGGCGACCGCTACCTCGACAAGTACTACTCCGACGCCTGGCTCGCCGCGGAGGGCCTGGACATCCAGCCCTACGCGATGGCCATCGACGCCTTCCTGGCGACCGGCCGCTGGCCCGGCTGAGCACGGGCCGGGCACGTACCCACGCCCCCGTACCGACGTCCGTACCGCTCAGGCGTCCCCGCCGTTGCCCCGGGCGCCGGCGACCACCAGCTCCGGCAGGTGCTCGGCGATCTCCGCGCGGGCGCGCGGCGGCAGGCCCGCGTCGGTCACCAGCACGTCGACCTCGTCCAGCCCGGCGAACGAGCTGAGCCCCACCGTGCCCCACTTGGTGTGGTCGGCCAGTACCACGACGCGCCGGGCGGAGCGGACGAAATGGCGGTTGGTCTCGGCCTCCGCGAGGTTCGGGGTCGACAGGCCCGCCTCCACGGATATGCCGTGCACCCCGATGAACAGCACATCGAAGTGGAGCGACCGGATCGCCGCGTCCGCGACCGGCCCCACCAGCGTGTCCGACGGGGTGCGCACCCCGCCCGTCAGGACGACCGTGGCCGCGCCCGGCCGGGCCTGCGGCCCGGACGCCGACATCGTCCGCTGGGAGGTGTGGAACACCTCGGCCACCCGTACCGAGTTGGTGACCACCGTCAGATCCGGGATGTCCACCAGCCGCTGGGCCAGGGCGAAGGCCGTCGTCCCGCCCGCGAGCGCGATCGCCGCGCCGCGCGCCGCCATCCGGGCCGCCGCCCGCGCGATGTCCTCCTTGGCGCTGAGCTCCAGCGCCGACTTCGCCTCGAAACCGGGCTCGTGCGTGGTCGCCTCCGCGACCGGCACCGCGCCCCCGTGGACCTTCTCCACGACGCCCTGGCGGGCCAGCGCGTCCAGGTCCCGGCGGACCGTCATGTCCGAGACGTTGAGGCGCCGCGTCAGCTCGTTGACCCGTACACCACCGCGCCGCCTGACCTCGTCGAGGATCAGGGCCCGCCGCTGCTCCGCCAGGAGATTCTGCTGGTCGCCCACGCGGCCCCTCCTTTCCGCTCGACCGCCGCCCATGTGCGCACACATCCTCCCACGCGCGAACGACAGCGATCGGTTTCGCTCAAGCCCCCTCCGGCTTCTTCTTTTTCCCGCATCGCGTGCGTCCTCCCGCCCGGCTCACGGCGACTCGGGCAGATCCTCCGCGTACAGCAGGGTGAGGTCGTCCGTGCTGGGCGCGGTCAGCTGCGCCACCCGGCCCGCGTGCGCCTCGACCATCGCCTCGAAGGTCCGCCGGGCGGTGCGGCCGTTGCCGAAGGCAGGACCCCTGGGGATGTCGGTGAAGTACCGCAACAGTGCCTCGGCCGCCTCGTCGCCGATCCGGTACTCGTGCTCGTCGGCCTGCTGCCGCACGATGCGCAGCAGCTCCTCCGGCGCGTAGTCCCCGAAGGTGATGGTGCGTGAGAACCGCGACGCCACGCCCGGGTTGACGGTCAGGAAGCGCTCCATCTCGGCCGTGTAGCCGGCGACGATGACCACGACCTCGTCCCGGTGGTCCTCCATCAGCTTCACCAGCGTGTCGATCGCCTCACGGCCGAAGTCCCGCCCGGAGTCCTCGGGGCACAGCGCGTACGCCTCGTCGATGAACAGCACCCCGCCCCGCGCCCGGTCGAAGGCCTCCTGGGTGCGCAGCGCGGTGGAGCCGATGTGCTCGCCCACCAGGTCCACCCGGGCCACCTCCACCAGATGGCCGCGCTCCAGCACCCCGAGGGAGGCGAGGATCTCCCCGTAGAGCCGGGCCACGGTGGTCTTCCCGGTGCCCGGCGAGCCGGTGAAGACCAGGTGCCGGCGGGGGGAGGCGGCCTTCAGCCCGGCCAGCCGGCGCCGCCGCCCGACCTCGAGCATGTCCGTCAGCGCCCGCACCTCGCGCTTGACGCTCTCCAGGCCCACCAGCGCGTCCAGTTCGGCCAGCGCCGCCGTGGCCGTGCGCGAGGCCCCGGCGGGCGGGGGGTCGGCGACGGCGGGGGAGCGCTGTGCCGGCACCCCGGGCGCCACCCGGTCCGGCGGCCGGGCCGCCTTCTCCACGACGGGCACCGCGGCCCGGTGCCGCACGGTGTCCTCGTCGCTGGTGCAGCCGTGGCTGACCGGGCCGTCCTCGGCGAACTCGTAGCCGCCGCGCGCGCACCGCTCGGTGCGGCACGCGGTCAGCGTCGACCGGCAGCCGTCGATGACGTGGAAGCCGTAGCCGCTGCTGCCCGTCACCCGGCAGCCGTCGAACGTGCCGCGCCCCTCGGCGGAGACGTAGAAGCCCGCCTCCCTGGGCGAGGTCACCGTGCAGCGCTCGACGACCGGGTCCGCGCCCTTGGCGACGATGACGCCGGTCGACGTCGCGTCCACGGCGCAGCCGGTCAGGGTGCCCCCGCTGCCGTGGCCCCGGAACCAGACGCCCGTGGTCGCCTCCCGGATCCGGCAGTCGGCCAGCCGCGCGGTCGCCCCGCCGCTCACCGAGACCGCCGTGCCGCGCACCCGCGCCAGATCGCTGTCGGTGACATCCGCGCTGGAGCCCCGGTCCAGGACGAACAGCGCGTCCGGCACGTCGTGCACCCGGCAGGAGACCAGCTCGGCGCCCGCGCCGTCGCTCACCCACACCGCCGGGTAGTCGCCCGTGCTGTCGTGGATCTCGCACTGCCCGGCCTCCACCCGCGTGCCCGGATCCCACACCGACAGGCCGTTGCGGCCGAAGCGGCGCACCGCCGAGCGCGTCATCGTCAGCACCGAGCGGGAGCGCAGGTCGATCGCGTTCTCCGGGACGTCGTGGATGTCGCAGTCGGTCAGGGACAGCACGGCGTCCGTGTCCAGGGTCACGCCGTCGGCGGACGTGCGGTGCACCCGGCAGTCCGTCAGCAGCCCGGTGGCGCGCGAGGTCAGCTGGACGCCCGTCCCCTGGATCTCGTACACCTCGCAGCCGACGGCCTCCAGGGTGCTGCCCTCGCCCGTCAGCGACAGGCCCGCCCCCCGGGTGTGGTGCACCCGGCAGCGCTCCAGGCGTGGCGCGGCGCCGCCGCGCACCGTGACGCCCGACTGGCCGGCCGCCACGACCTCGCAGTCCTCGAAGAGCCCGGCCGCGCCGTCCAGCACGCTGATGCCGACGCCCCCGGGGTTGTCGACGGAGCAGCGGCGCACCGTGGGCCGGGCCCCGTCGCGCACCTCGATGCCCGCAGCCGAGCGCGTCACCACCCGCAGGTCCGCGAGCTCCGGCGCCCCGTCCTCGACGAGCAGCGCCGGCGCGGACGCGTCATGGCCCTCGATCAGCAGGTCCCGCAGTGTCGCCGAGGCGCGCACGGTCACCGCGACGCCCTCGGTCGGGGCGATGCGCACCGTGCCGCGCCCGCCCTCGCCGCCCCGCAGGGTGACGGACCGGGAGACGATCAGGTTCTCCCGGTACGTCCCCGGGGCCACGGACAGCACATCGCCGTCGGCCGCCGCCTCCAGGGCGGAGGCCAGGGAGTCGTACTCGCCCGTGCGCCGCCGCCAGCGCGACGTGCTCGTGTGCGTCACCTGGACCGATCCCGTGCTCGAATCCTGTGCCATGGTGCTGCTGTGCCCCCACGTTCGCGTGTGTGTGCATCCGGGACGGAGGAGTACCGGCCGCACCACCGTAGCGCGCGTGGAGCACGGGAGTTGGCTGTCCGGGACCCTCGTCAGCTTCCCGCGTCGGCCCGTCCCCAGGTGTGCCCGGCGCGCTCCCAGGCCAGGTCCCACTCCGCGTACCGGCGGCGCGCGATCCGCCAGACGACCAGTCTGCGCGCCCCCTCGACCAGGCCGGCGGCGGCGCCCGCCGCCCCCAGGCCCGCGAGCACCGAGTGGACGGTGGCGGCCGCGCCGTCCATGGGACGGCTCACGGCGCCGCCCCGGTCGTCGGTCCACAGCGGGAACGGCTCGCCGGGGCGCGCGTACTGACGGACGGCCACCAGGCCCGTGCGCTCCAGGCCGTCCGGGCCCCGCCAGCGGGCGAGGACCCGCCGGTAGCCGTCGCGCCCGGCGCCGCCCTCATGGCCGTCGCCGTCGGCGCTCCCGGAGGCCGGGGCCAGGGCGGTGGCCGTCACCAGGTGGCGGTGCAGGTGCTGGTCCCGGACGGTCTCCCGGAGCGCCTCATGGGCGAGGGAGCCCGCCGTCCAGCCGAGCGCCGGCCCCACGAGCAGCGTCAGTACCACGGCGGCCACCCCGGCCCAGGCCTCGAGGACATCGCTCCGGCGCCGCAGCGGACTGCGCCGCCGGCGCCACAGTGACAGCCAGAAGGAAAGCGTCGCGCGCATGGTGTTCACCCCCTTACGCGTCCGTAAATACCTCACACCGCGCACCGCATGCGGAGGAAGGCGACGGAGAGCGGAAAATCACCCCTCGCGGCTGCCGTGCGCGGCGGCACGTTGACGGAAGAGGGGACGACGAGGGACGAGCCGGACGGTACGGGCGATCCGGACCAGCCGGGACGAGAAGGGCTCAGTCGAGGATCTCGACCGGATCGCCGACCCGGACGGTCCCGGTGTGCTCGGGTATCAGGTTCTTGCCGAACACGGCCTTGCCGCCGATGCGGTGGTGCCGGGCCAGGCTGCGCAGGGGCTCCTTGCCGCGCTCGGCCGTCCGCTGGTCGGTGGTGGTCACGACGCAGCGGGCGCACGGCTTGACCGCGCGGAAGGTCACCGCGCCGATGCGCACCCGGTGCCACTCGTCCTCGGCCCAGGGCGCGGTGCCCTCGACGACCACGTTGGGCCGGAAACGGTCCATGGGAAGCGGCCCCTCGGCGGCGCGGTCGCCCTCGGCGATCAGGGAGTTGAGCTCCCGCAGCGAGGCGGTCGTGGTGACCAGCAGCGGATAGCCGTCGGCGAAGCTGACCGTCTCACCGGGCCGCGCGTAGTCCGGGTCGACCGGGCGGCGGCGGGCCGGGTCGTCCATGTGCACGAGCCGGGCGCCGGTGCCCAGGAAGGCCGTCAGCCAGGCCTCGGCGGCGTCGCCCGCGGGCACCGCCTCCACCTTGTCCCGGAAGACCTCCGCGACGACCGTGCCGCCCGGCCCGTCGGCCGGGGCGGGCACGGCCACCTCCAGGGGCCCGGCGCCGGGGGCGGTCAGCCGCACCCCGCCGCCCGGCAGCGGCTCGGCCGCGGCCAACGCGAGCCGCGGCTCCTGCCGTTGGGTGATCATCCGGTGCTCCGGATCCACCACCATCCATCTGCGGTCCCCGGCGAGCCCCCAAGGCTCCACGGCGGCCTCGCCTGGAGCACACCCCGCCATCGACTTCACCGGGTAGAAATGGACCGAGGACAGCACAGGAGTGGACATGAGCCCATATTGCCAGCCGGGTATGACAGTTGGCCGCCCCCGGTGGACCCGCGCCCGGGGCGCGGGTCAGTAGCCCCGCTGCTCCGGGTACGGGCGGCCGCCGCCGTACGGGTCCTCGTACTGCGCCTGCGCCGGGCGGGGCGCCACGGGGCGCATCGCGTCGAAGCCGGCCGGGCTCGCGGACGCGGCGCCCGGGCGCTGCTGCGCCTGCTGCGGCCCCGGCCCCGGGTAGCCGGCGCGCGGTGTGGCGGCCTGCTGGGGGATGTACGGGGCGGGCGTCTGCTGGAGGCCTGGGCCCGGGCCCTGGGCCGGCGCGCCGACGGGCTGGCCCATGCCGACGGGCTGGCCGCCGTAC
>NZ_JAILXP010000178.1 GCF_020740895.1 Streptomyces sp. UNOB3_S3
GAACAGGGTGGTGCGGGGGTGGTGCGACAGGAAGCGGAATGCCGCATTCACCTATCAGTGTGCGGGATGCGGGCGGCTTCCCGCGGTGGCGGGGATCACGCCGGGGCTCGTACGGGGTGTGGGGCCCCGTCGCGGTACGGGGCACCGGCCCGCTCCCTGAGCGTGCCCGGTGCCCCGTACCGGCCGGTTAATCCCGCGCTTCGGCGTTACTTCAGCCCGGGGTACAGCGGGTGCTTGTCCGCGAGCGCCGTGACGCGGCCGCGCAGGGCCGCAGCGTCGAAGCCCGGCTTGAGGGCCTCGGCGATGATGTCCGCGACCTCGCGGAAGTCCTCGGCCCGGAAACCGCGGGTGGCCAGGGCCGGGGTGCCGATCCGCAGGCCCGAGGTGACCATCGGGGGGCGCGGGTCGTTCGGGATGGCGTTGCGGTTGACCGTGATGCCGGCCTCGTGGAGGCGGTCCTCGGCCTGCTGGCCGTCCAGCTCGCTGTTGCGCAGGTCCACCAGGACCAGGTGGACGTCCGTGCCGCCGGAGAGGACGGAGACGCCCACCTCCTTGACGTCGTCCTGCATCAGCCGCTCGGCGAGGATCTTCGCACCCTCCAGCGTGCGCTGCTGGCGCTCCTTGAACTCCTCCGTGGCCGCGATCTTGAAGGACACCGCCTTGGCGGCGATCACGTGCTCCAGCGGGCCACCCTGCTGACCGGGGAAGACCGCGGAGTTGATCTTCTTGGCGAGCTCGGCCGTGGAGAGGATCACACCACCGCGCGGACCGCCCAGGGTCTTGTGGGTGGTGGTGGTGACCACATGGGCGTGGGGCACCGGGGAGGGGTGGAGCCCGGCGGCGACCAGGCCCGCGAAGTGGGCCATGTCGACCATCAGGTACGCGCCGACCTCGTCCGCGATCCGGCGGAAGGCCGCGAAGTCCAGCTGGCGCGGGTAGGCGGACCAGCCGGCGACGATCAGCTTCGGGCGGTGCTCCTTGGCGAGGCGCTCGACCTCCTCCATGTCCACCAGGTTGGTCTGCTCGTCGACGTGGTAGGCGACCACGTTGTAGAGCTTCCCGGAGAAGTTGATCTTCATCCCGTGGGTGAGGTGACCACCGTGGGCGAGGTTCAGGCCCAGGATGGTGTCGCCCGGGTTGAGCAGGGCGAACATCGCCGCGGCGTTGGCCTGCGCGCCGGAGTGCGGCTGCACGTTGGCGTGCTCGGCACCGAAGAGCGCCTTGATGCGGTCGATGGCGATCTGCTCGACGACGTCGACGTGCTCACAGCCGCCGTAGTAGCGGCGGCCCGGGTAGCCCTCGGCGTACTTGTTGGTCAGGACCGAGCCCTGGGCCTCCATGACCGCGACCGGAGCGAAGTTCTCCGAGGCGATCATCTCGAGGGTGGACTGCTGGCGGTGGAGTTCGGCGTCGACAGCGGCGGCGACGTCGGGGTCGAGCTCATGGAGGGAGCTGTTGAGAAGCGACATGAGTTCTTCCTGCGCGGGAGGGAGCGGGCGGGGTCAGCCGGCGAAGTCGGTGTACTCGTCGGCCGACAGCAGGTCGGCCGGCTCGTCCGTGATCTTCACCTTGAACAGCCAGCCGCCCTCGAAGGGGGCGGAGTTCACCAGCGCAGGGTCGTCCACGACGTCCTGGTTGGCCGCGACGACCTCACCCGTGACGGGGGAGAAGAGGTCGCTGACCGACTTGGTCGACTCCAGCTCACCACAGGTGTCGCCCGCGGTGACCGTGTCGCCGGCCGCCGGGAGCTGGGCGTAGACGACATCGCCGAGCTGGTTGGCCGCGAACTCGGTGATGCCGACCGTCGCCACACCATTGGCGTCGGGGGCCGACAGCCACTCGTGCTCCTTGGAGTAACGCAGCTGCTGGGGGTTGCTCATGGCTAGATTCTCCTGTACGCGCGTGGGTGCTTGTGCAAGGGGTCTTGACAGATGAGATGAGGGGGGTTCAGCAGGGGGTCAGCGTTCCCGCTTGTAGAAGGGGAGCGCGACGACCTCGTAGGGCTCGTGGCTGCCGCGAATGTCCACACATACCCCTTCCGTACCCGGCGTGGCGTGCGCCGCGTCGACATAGGCGATCGCGATCGGCTTACCGAGGGTGGGGGAGGGGGCACCTGAGGTCACCTCGCCGACGACCGCGCCGTCCACCGTCACGGCGAAACCGGCGCGCGGCACCCGGCGGCCGGTCGCGACCAGGCCCACCAGCTTGCGCGGCGGAGCCGTCTCGGCGCGCTCGGCGGCGGCCGCCAGCGCCTCGCGGCCCACGAAGTCACCGGCCTTGTCGAACTTCACGACCCGGCCCAGCCCCGCGTCGAACGGGGTCGTGTCCGTGGTCAGCTCGTGCCCGTAGAGCGGCATGCCCGCCTCCAGGCGCAGCGTGTCCCGGCAGGACAGCCCGCACGGCACCAGACCGGCGTCCGCGCCCGCCTCGGTCAGGGCCTGCCACAGCTTCTCGGCGTCGGCGGGGGCGACGAACAGCTCGAAGCCGTCCTCGCCGGTGTAACCGGTACGGGCGATCAGCGCGGGGACGCCCGCGACGGTGCCCGGCAGGCCCGCGTAGTACTTCAGCCCGTCCAGGTCGGCGTCGGTGACCGACTTCAGGATGGCGGGGGAGGCGGGGCCCTGGACCGCGATCAGCGCGTAGTTCTCGCGGTCGTCCCGGACGGTGGTGTCGAAGCCCGCCGCGCGCTCGGCGATCGCGTCGAGGACCACCTGGGCGTTGGAGGCGTTGGCGACGACCATGTACTCGTCCTCGCCGAGGCGGTAGACGATCAGGTCGTCCAGGATGCCGCCGTCCTCGCGGCAGATCATCGTGTAGCGGGCCCGGCCGACGGCCAGCGCGGAGATGTTGCCCACCAGGGCGTGGTCCAGGGCCTGGCCGGCCTGGGGGCCCGTGAGGGTGATCTCGCCCATGTGCGACAGGTCGAAGAGGCCCGCGCGGGTGCGCACCGCGATGTGCTCGTCGCGCTCGCTGCCGTAGCGCAGGGGCATGTCCCAGCCGGCGAAGTCGGTCATGGTCGCGCCCAGCGCGCGGTGCAGCGCGTCCAGGGCGGTACGGCGGGGGGCATCGGTCATGATCAGGCTCCCGGGCAGGTGGGTCGCGGAGGAAATGCCTGGATAGGCGGCCTCCCCATCTGTCATCGGAACCTGAGAGGTTCACCGGGAGCCCTCGCCTGTCGTCAAAGGCAACCCGGCTTGCACCTTGGGTGGGACCGCGCGGGCGCGGTCCGCTTTTCAGATCTGCCTCACCCGCGCGGTACGGGGCCTGAGAGATTCAAGGGAGGAACTTGCTCCTTCGGCGCCCGGCGCCAGTGGCACCGGGGCTCTCCCGCGCGGATTCGAGCGGCCAGTATGCGGTTGCTTGCAGTTGGGTCGAGCATGAGTCGAGCTTGGCGCGCACATCATTGCACGTACGGGCGTGCGACGGACCGCCCGCCGCCCCTCAAATTGGATTACCTTTTCTTTGCATTGCGTGGGGAGTCCGTGGGGAGGGGGCGGTCGTACGACCAGGCGAGAGGGGGCGGTCACCGTGCGTACGGAAGTGTCGGCGGGAACGGCCGCGGGGGTGCGCGATCTGCGCGGGGGTGCCGCGGCGATATCGGAGCTCCGCTATCCGGCGGGCGATCTGCTCGTCGTCTCCGGGCTGCCGGGCGGCGGCAAGTCCACGCTGATCCGGCGCGCCGTGCCCGCGCTCGACGGCCGGGGCGCCGCCGTCCACCGCGTGGACTCCCAGGACTCCCGCGAGCGCTTCGAGCAGCGCGCGCCGGGGCTCCCGCTGTCGCTCCCGTACGCCGTCTACCGCCCCTTCGTCCGGCTCGCGCACTACGCCGCCCTGCGGCGGGCCCTGCGCTCCGGCGGCAGCGTCGTCGTGCACGACTGCGGCCAGTGGAGCTGGGTCCGCCGCTGGCTCGCGCGCGACGCGCGGCGGCGGGGCGGGGGCCTCCACCTGGTGGTCCTGGCGGTCGACCCGCCCACCGCCCTCGCCGGCCAGCGCGCCCGCGGCCGCGGCGTCTCCCCCCGCTCCTTCGCCCGCCACCGCCGCGCGATGTCCCGCCTCGTCGCGGCCGTCACGGCCGGTTCCCCACCGGCGGGGGCGGCGTCGGCCGTCCTCCTCGACCGCGAGGCGGCGGACACGCTACGACTGATCACCTTCGGCTGAGGGCGCCTCGATCCCGCCGCAGCGGTGCTCAGCTCGCGAGGACGGGCCCGGCGGTGCCGGACAACCAACCCGCCCCGGGCAAGCCCAGGCGCAGCCGCTAGGGTGCCGGGAAGCGTCGCGACAACCGGTGGTGGGAAGACGAATGACCTGGCCTGTCAATGAGCTGGAGGCGGTGCTCGCCGCCTCCGTCGGCGTGCCGGACGCCGGCGCGCGGATCGTCGAGGCGCTCGGCCGCAGCAGCGTGTGGGTGCCGCTGCCCAAGGGCGGAGGGCCCGACAGCCCCGATCTCGACCTGCCCACCCTGGAGCTGGGCGGCGCCGCGTACGTCCCCGTGTTCAGCTCGCAGGAGCAGTTCACGGCCGTCGCCGGCGAGGGGATGCCCTTCGCCGTCGCCCCCGCCGTCGAGTTCGCCCGCGGCCTGCCCCCGCAGGTCGGCATCGTCGTCAACCCCGAGGGCACCGTCACCGTGCCCCTCCCCCCGCCCGCCGTCGCCGGGCTGTGCCGGGCCGGGCGCACGGCTTTGGACGGCGACGCCACCGGCGGTCGCGTCCGGCTGTTCGAGCCGGACTGGCAGGAGGAGCCGACCACGTTCCTGGCCGCCGCCGGGCTGGAGTTCGCGGACACCGGGGTCGTCCGCACCGCCCGCCGTGCCCTGGCCAGCGTCGAGGGCGCCGCTCCGGCACTGTTCGTCGGCGTGGAGCTGGGCCTCCCCGACCCGCGCAGCCGCTCCGCCGCCCTGGAGGCCCTGGGCCGCGCGCTGGGCCGGACGCCCGTGCCCTGGCCCGTGCAGCTGGTCTTCCTGGACGTCGCCCAGGAGGACCCCGTGGGCGACTGGATACGGACGCGGATACGACCGTTCTACGACCGTGACCTGTGACAGCTCTCATGCCCGCCCCCGCGGGCTCGTAAGCTGGTAGCAGCAGACGGCCAAGAGAAGAGGCGGACCCAGGTGAGCGCGGGCGCGGAGAGCGGCGTGGAGCAGGTGCTGCGCCAGGTGGCGCCCGGCCGGTACGACACGTACGAGCAGCTGCTGCGGTCCCTCGCCGAGGGCCGGGTGTGGATGCTGCTGTGGCACGGTCAGGCTGGCTCGCCCGACGCCCAGTACGGGAACATGGAGGTCGACGGCCTCGGCTACGCCCCCTGTGTGACCTCCGCCCAGGAGCTCGCCGCCAGCGGCTGGAACCGCGCCCACGAGGTCGTCACCGGCCGGGCCGTGGCCGGCTCCCTCTACCCCGACCGCTGGGGCCTGTGGCTCAACCCCCACGCCCCCGGCGGCGGCGTCGGCATCCCCTGGCTCGACCTGCGCCGGATCGTCGCCGGCCTGGACCGGCTGCCCGCCGGCCCGCTCCAGCTGAGCGAACCGGCGCTGGACATCCCGCAGTTCTACGCCCTGCTCGGGCAGAACGCCCACCGCACCCCCGTGGTCCGCGCGCTGCGCCGGGCCTGGGTGCGGCCCGCCCTGGGCACGCCGTACCTGGCCATCGGCCTCGATCTGTACGACACCTCGCCCGCCGCCGTGGAGGCCGTGCGCCTGATGATGCAGCAGTCGGTCGCCGCGGTGCCCGACGGCCTGCCGGTGTCGACGGTGTCGATGGCGGACGAGTACGACCCCGTCGCGATGTGGATGCGGGCCAACAGCCGGCCCTTCTTCGCCCGCGAGGGCTACGGGGCCGCCGGCGCGCCGTCCGCGCCCGCCCCGGGCTACGGCTACCCCCCGCCGCAGCAGGGCTGGCAGGCCGGGGCCTACTGACGCCCTGACCCACTGACTCCCCTGACGCCCGCTCAGGGCCCACGGGCGTCCGTATAACGGAACCTCCTTTCGCACATCACGTTTGCGCATCCTTTGCGGGTGAGGGCTGGCGGGTGATCGCGGGAGCGATGAAGACTCCCGCCCAACAAGGACTTCGTTCCTGCGTACGACCTGTTCCGCCGTACGACCGCTCCGTGCGCACGTCCCGTACCACCCGCACCTCCGGTGCTCTCCGCACCGGCGTACCCGGGGTACCACCGCACGTTTTCGCACCTCCCGCACCACAGCACTTCGCGTACCACCGCGATCCGCGCGCACCGCCGCGGAGCGCGTCCTCGCACCAGTGATGTGAACCGGCCGCCCGAGCGCGGCGGGCGTCGGGCCGGTCGCCGCCGGCCGAGAGGGGTCCACCAGACGATGACGGCACCACTGCACGACACGGGACCGGCGGGGGCCGGAGCCGGCCCCGTCGCCGACGGCGCTCCGGCGAAGGCCATCGAGGGGCGCTCGCCCTGGCGGATCGCCTGGACACGACTCAAGCGCGACAAGTTCGCCCTGGCGGGCGGGGCCGTGGTGCTGCTGCTCGTCCTGGTGGCGATCCTGGCGCCGGTCATCGTGGGCCTGCTCGGGCATCCCCCGAACGAGTACCACGAGGAGCTGATCGACCCCCTCTCCAGCACCCCCAAGGGCTCCTGGGGCGGCATCGACTCCGACTTCCTCTTCGGCGCCGAGCCCGTCAACGGCCGGGACGTCTTCAGCCGGGTCGTCTACGGGGCCCGGGTCTCACTGCTCGTGGCCTTCCTCTCGGCCGTCGTGGCGGTCGTGATCGGCACGGTCTTCGGCATCGTCGCCGGCTACTTCGGCGGCTGGATCGACGCGGTCGTCAGCCGGGTCATGGACCTCCTGCTCGCCTTCCCCCAGCTGCTCTTCATCATCGCGCTCGTCTCCGTCGTCCCCAACTCCCTGTGGGGGCTGACCGGTTCGGGGGTGCGGAT
Source organism: Streptomyces sp. UNOB3_S3 (assembly GCF_020740895.1). GTDB lineage: Bacteria > Actinomycetota > Actinomycetes > Streptomycetales > Streptomycetaceae > Streptomyces. The sequence continues at coordinate 6,904 of NZ_JAILXP010000178.1, forward strand.
GGCCGTGCTGATCGCGGTCATCGGGTTCTTCGGCTGGCCGTACGTGGGCCGGATCGTCCGCGGCCAGACGCTCTCGCTCAGAGAGCGGGAGTACGTCGAGGCCGCCCGCAGCCTGGGCGCGGGCCGGCTGTACATCCTCTTCCGGGAGCTGCTGCCCAACCTGGTGGCGCCGATCACCGTGTACGCCACGTTGATGATCCCCACCAATGTCCTGACGGAGGCGGCGCTGAGCTTCCTCGGCGCCGGCGTCAAGCCGCCGACCGCCTCCTGGGGGCAGATGCTCTCCAAGGCCGTCACGACCTACGAGAGCGACCCCATGTTCATGATCATCCCGGGTCTCGCCATCTTCGTCACCGTGCTGGCCTTCAACCTCTTCGGCGACGGCGTGCGGGACGCGCTGGACCCGAAGGGCTCGCGCTGACGCGAGTCCCGCCCCTCTCGTACCGACTCTCTCGTACCGACCGCCCCTGTCGAACCGCCAGGAGGCCCGTTCCCGCACCCGCCGGCCCGTTCCGGGCGGCGACCGATCACGGAGGTCCGCTACATCGTGACAACCCAACGAACTTCGAGGCGCAGACTGGCCGCCGGGGCGGCGCTCGCGGTCGCGGCCCTGGTGACCACCACCGCCTGCGGCGGTGGCGGCGGCAAGAGCGACGGCGGCGGCAAGGGCGGCAAGGCGGCGGGCTTCAACGCCGGTGTGAACAAGGTCGCCGGCGCCTCCGACAAGAAGGGCGGGGAGCTGAAGTTCATCGGCACCCAGGACGCCGACTCGTGGGACCCGCAGCGCGGTTACTACGGCTTCATGTGGGACTTCGCCCGCTACTACACCCGCACCCTCGTCACCCCCAAGCCGGCGCCCGGCCTGGAGAGCGTGAACGTCGTCCCGGACATGGCCACCGACACCGGCCAGCTCTCGGCCGACAAGAAGACCTACACCTTCAAGCTCCGTGACGGGCTGACCTGGGAGGACGGTCAGCCGATCACGACCCGGCAGATCAAGTACGGCATCGAGCGCACCTGGGCGACCGACAAGATCTCCGGTGGCCCGCTGTGGCTGATGCAGGTCCTGGACCCCAACAAGGAGTACAAGGGCCCGTACAAGGACGAGAGCAAGGACAAGCTCGGCCTGAAGGCGATCGAGACGCCGGACGAGAAGACGATTGTCTTCCATCTGCCCAAGCCCAACGGCGACTTCCTCCAGATGCTGGCGATCCCCGCCGCGGCCCCGGTCCGCCCGGACAAGGACACCGCCGAGAAGTACGGGTCCCGGCCGTTCTCCAGCGGCCCGTACAAATTCGTTTCCTACACCCCGAACAAGGGCCTGGAGCTGGTCCGCAACGACAAGTGGGACCGGAAGTCCGACCAGGTCCGCAAGGCGCTGCCCGACAAGATCACGGTCAAGCTCACCACCAACGCCGACGACATGGACAACAAGCTGCTCGCCGGCGAGTACGACCTCGACATCAACGCCACCGGCCTGGGCTCGGCCGGCCGGCAGAAGGCGATGAACTCGTACAAGGCCAACGTCGACAACCCGCAGACCGGCTTCATCCGCTACGCGGCCTTCCCGAAGACCGTCGCGCCGTTCGACAACGAGCACTGCCGCAAGGCCGTCATCTACGCCGCCGACCACACCTCGCTCCAGACCGCGCGCGGCGGCCCGCAGGGCGGCGGTGACATCGCGATCAGCATGCTCCCGCCGGCGGTCAAGGGCTTCGACCCGAACTACGACCCGTTCAATCTGAAGCAGGGCAAGCCCGACGAGGCCAAGGCCAAGGAGGAGCTGAAGGCCTGCGGCAAGCCCGAGGGCTTCAAGACCACGATCGCCGTGCGCAACAACAAGCCGCCGGAGGTCGCGACCGCCGAGTCGATGCAGGCGGCCCTGAAGAAGGTCGGCATCGACGCCCAGATCGACCAGTACGACGGCGCCCAGTCCACCGGCATCATCGGCGCCCCCAAGAACGTCAAGGACAAGAACTACGGGATCATCATCATGGGCTGGGGCGCGGACTTCCTCAGCGGCCAGGGCTTCCTCCAGCCCATCACCGACGGCCGGTTCATCCAGGACAGCGGCAACCAGAACTACCCCGAGCTCAACGACCCCGAGATCAACAAGCTCTACGACCAGGCCATCGCGGAGATCGACGTCGAGAAGGCGGGGAAGATCTACCAGGAGGCCAACAAGAAGGTCACCGAGGGCGCCTGGTACCTGCCCTTCGTCTACGACAGGACGATCACCTGGCGCAGCTCCCGGCTGACCAACGCCTACACGTCCGACGCCTACAACGGACGCTACGACTACGCCTCCCTCGGCGTCGCCAAGTGAGTCACGTGACAGGCGTCGTCAAGTGACAGACCGTACGCTCCGCCGGCGCACCCGCCGTTAGGCCCGAAGGGCAGGTGAGGGCCGCGCGCGGCGGTCCGGGGACCCCCACGCGACACGGGGGTCCCCGGCCGCCGCCGGCCGACCGCAGTGTTCGCTTACATCGTCAGGCGGCTGTTCGCCGTCATCGTGATGCTCCTCGTGGTCACCCTGGTGACCTTCGGCATCTTCTTCGCGATCCCCAAGCTCACCGGGGCCGACCCCGCCGCGCTCTACGTCGGCAAACAGGCGGACCCGGCGACCATCGAGGGCATCCGGCAGAAACTCGGGCTGGCCGACCCGATCCTGGTGCAGTTCTGGCACTTCGTCACCGGCATCTTCGCCGGGCGGGACTACACCGGCGGCGGCACCACCGTGCACTGCGACGTGCCCTGCTTCGGCTACTCCTTCCGTACCGAGCAGGACATCTGGCCCGTGCTCCAGGACCGGGTGCCGGTGACGCTGTCGCTGGCCGCGGGCGCCTGTGTGCTGTGGCTGATCGGCGGGGTGACCACCGGTGTGGTCTCCGCCCTCAAGCGCGGCAGCCTCTGGGACCGCGCGGCCATGACCGTCGCCCTGGGCGGCGTCTCCCTCCCCATCTACTTCACCGGCCTGGTCTCGCTGGCGGTCTTCTCCTACGGCCTGGGCTGGGTGGACGGCGACTACGTCGACTTCGCCGACGACCCGGCCGGCTGGTTCAGCGGGCTGATCCTGCCCTGGATCACCCTCGCCTTCCTCTACGCGGCCATGTACGCCCGGCTCACCCGCGCCACCATGCTGGAGATCCTGGGCGAGGACTACATCCGCACCGCCCGCGCCAAGGGGCTGCGGGAACCGGTGGTCATCGGCAAGCACGCCATGCGCTCCACGCTGACCCCCGTCCTCACCATCCTCGGCATGGACCTCGGCGCCCTCGTCGGCGGCGCGATCCTCACCGAGACCACCTTCAACCTGCCGGGCCTGGGCCAGGCGGCGGTGAAGGCCATCAGCGACCGCGACCTGCCGCTGATCCTCGGCGTGACGCTCATCGCGGCGACCGCCGTCGTCGTCGCCAACCTCGTGGTCGACCTCCTGTACGCCGTGATCGATCCCCGAGTGAGGCTCTCGTGACCACCACACCCGTCCCCGGCGGCGGGGCCGTCGGCGAGCCCGTCGCCGGCCCGGCCCGGCCGACCGCCTTCCTCGACGTCCGCGACCTGCGCATCCACTTCCCCACCGACGACGGCCTGGTGAAGTCCGTCGACGGGCTCTCCTTCCAGCTGGAGAAGGGCCGCACCCTCGGCATCGTCGGAGAGTCCGGCTCCGGCAAGTCCGTGACCTCGCTGGGCATCATGGGCCTCCACACCGTCGGCCAGTACGGGCGCGGCAAGGCCCGGATCTCCGGGGAGGTCTGGCTGGACGGCAAGGAGCTGATGAGCGCCGACCCCGACGAGGTGCGGCGGCTGCGCGGCCGCGAGATGGCGATGATCTTCCAGGACCCGCTGTCGGCCATGCACCCGTACTTCACCGTCGGCGCCCAGATCGTGGAGGCCTACCGGGTCCACCACGACGTCGACAAGAAGACCGCCCGCAGGCGCGCGATCGAGCTGCTGGACCGGGTCGGCATCCCCCAGCCGGACCGGCGCGTCGACGACTACCCCCACCAGTTCTCCGGCGGGATGCGCCAGCGCGCGATGATCGCCATGGCGCTGGTCAACAACCCCGAGCTGCTGATCGCCGACGAGCCCACCACCGCCCTGGACGTCACCGTGCAGGCCCAGATCCTGGACCTGATCCGCGATCTGCAGAAGGAGTTCGGCTCCGCGGTCGTCATCATCACCCACGACCTGGGCGTGGTCGCCGAACTCGCCGACGACATCCTGGTGATGTACGGCGGCCGCTGTGTGGAACGCGGCCCGGCCGAACGGGTCTTCCGCTCCCCCCAGCACCCCTACACCTGGGGCCTGCTGGGCTCGATGCCCCGGATCGACCGCGAGCAGACCGAGCGGCTGATCCCGGTCAAGGGCTCCCCGCCCAGCCTGATCAATGTGCCCTCCGGCTGCGCCTTCAACCCGCGCTGCCCCTACGCGGACGTCCCCAAGGGCGGAGTCACCCGCACCGAGCGGCCCGAACTGCGCCCGGTCCCGGGCGCGGAGGCCGGTCGGCCGCACCACTCCGCCTGCCATCTTCCGCCCGAGGAGCGCACCCGCATCTGGACCGAAGAGATTGCGCCCAAGCTTTGACTCCTCCCCGCCTGAAGGACGGAGATTCCTAGCTCACTTCGCCTGACCCCTGGCAGGAGGCAGGGCTTACAAGATCAGCACCAGCCGGGTTGAGACCAGCCCGGACGAGCATCACGCGGGCGGAGTTCTTGTCCCTGGGGGAGACGGCTCCGCACGCGGTGCACGTGTACGTTCTCTTGGAGAGGGGGAGTGCGTGCTTGGCTCTCGCTCCGCACTGCGCGCAGTCCATGGTGGTATGCGCGGGGTGGACCTGATACACGGCGCGACCGTACTTACGGCCCATTTCGATCAGAGCCGTCTTGGTGGCGCCAATGGCGGCGTCGGCCGCCTTGCGGGCCATGGTGGTCTTCGCGAGGAACTTCGGCCGGAAGTCCTCCACGGCGATGTGGTCGAAGTCGCGGGCAATGGACGTGGCCCACTTGCGGCTGGTGTCCTGCCGCTGCCGGGCGATCTTCTTGTGCGTCTTCGCCGCCGCCCGCCGGGCCTTGCGGTACCCGGCGGTGTCGGGCCGGTTCTTCGGCGTCGCACGCCGGGCCATCATCCGCTGGTACCGGGCCAGCTTCGCGGCAGCCGTCTTGCCATGCTCGGCGTGGGGCAGATCGTGGGCGTCGGAGGTGGTGGTCGCAATTTCCTTCACGCCCCAGTCGACCCCGATCACCCGCCCCGTTGCCGGCAGCGGCCTGGACGGGGCGGCCACGACGAACGAGGCGTACCAGTGGCCGAGGCTGTCCCGGTACACCCGCGCCGAGGACGGGCAGGAGGGCAGCTCCCGCGACCACACCACGGTCAGCACGATCCCACCCGCCAGGTGCAGACGGCCGCCCTTGATCCGGAAGCCTCGCTGCGTGTAGTTCAGCGACGGAGCGGCCTCGCGCTTGCGCTTGACACGGGGCATTCCGGCCCGCTGCCTCATCGGCAGCTTTGCCTTGACGTCCTTGAGCGCTTTGGCACGGGACTTGGCGAAGTCCCGGATGATCTGTTGCTGTGGCACCGAGCTGCCTTCCCGCAGCCACGCCATCGACCGGCGGGCCTCGGTCAGCATCCTGTCGAGCTGCGCCGGACCGCAGGTCTGCTTGTCCCCGGTGGCCTTATAGCGAGCGTGGGCCTTGCGGGAGACTGCCACGCACTCGTTCCAGATCCACCGGCAGCGTGCCCACTCGGCCTCAAGCCGGGCAAGCGCACCGGACGACACGCGCAGCCGGAAGCTGTACCGGGCATGCCCGGCCACCGTCCCGGGGATCGCTGTGGTCGTCATGGCCCGAACCTAACAGCCCCCACTGACAACGGAAGAGAGTGCAGGTCAGAACCAATGCGCAGTGAACTCCGCCGCTTCGCGACTCCGTGCCGAGGACTCATTCCTCCACGCCCCCAGGGGCTGGGCCTCCTGGGAGGAATCCGGTGAAGGACCCACAGATGACGATCCCCGCACAGCCGGCGCCCGAGGCCGCCGAGTCCCTGCTGAAGGTCGAGGGCCTGGTCAAGCACTTCCCGATCGTCAAGGGCCTGCTGCGCCGCCAGACGGGCGCGGTGCGGGCCGTGGACGGGCTGAGCTTCGACGTGCGCGCGGGGGAGACCCTGGGCGTGGTGGGGGAGTCCGGCTGCGGCAAGTCGACCATGGGCCGGCTGATCACCCGGCTGCTCGAACCCACCGCCGGGAGGATCGAGTTCGAGGGCCGGGACATCACCCACCTCGGGGTGACGGGGATGCGGCCGATGCGCCGCGACGTCCAGATGATCTTCCAGGACCCGTACTCCTCGCTGAACCCCCGGCACACCGTCGGCACGATCGTCGGGGCGCCGTTCCGGCTCCAGGGCATCGCGCCCGAGGGCGGGGTGAAGCGGGAGGTCCAGCGGCTGCTGGAGCTGGTCGGCCTCAACCCCGAGCACTACAACCGCTATCCGCACGAGTTCTCCGGCGGTCAGCGCCAGCGCATCGGGATCGCGCGGGCCCTCGCGCTCAAGCCCCGGCTGGTCGTCGCCGACGAGCCGGTCTCCGCGCTGGACGTCTCCATCCAGGCCCAGGTGGTCAACCTCCTGGACGACCTCCAGGAGGAGCTGGGGCTGACCTACGTCATCATCGCCCACGACCTGTCGGTCATCCGGCACGTCTCGGACCGGATCGCGGTGATGTACCTCGGGAAGATCGTGGAGCTCGCGGACCGGGTGTCGCTCTACGAGCGGCCCATGCACCCGTACACCAAGGCGCTGCTGTCGGCCGTGCCCGTGCCGGACCCGGGGCGGCGCGTCAAACGGGAGCGCATTCTGCTCAAGGGCGACGTGCCCTCGCCGATCTCCCCGCCCGCCGGCTGCCGCTTCCACACCCGCTGCTGGAAGGCGACGGAGGTCTGCGGGAGGGACGAGCCGCCGCTGCTGACGCTGCGGACCGGCCACCAGGTGGCGTGCCATCACCCGGAGAACGCACCGGGAACACCCGAACCGGCCACGGGAGGTGCGGGGGTGTGAGCGGCGTGCCAAGCTGGCCCGTGGTGATCGATACGAATTGGTAAAGACCTGAGCACGGCGAGGCGGGGGAGTGCAGAGTCGGCGCGTTCGCCGCACATGCGCTCGCACGTTCGAAGGGACGGCTCATGGCACTCTCCCGCTCGCTCCGGGACCGTTCGATACGCCCTGGAGGCGCGATACGCGGCCGGAGCCGCCCGGCCCGGCTCCTCGCCCTCGCCACGGCCACCGCGTCGGCCTGGGTGATCGCGGCCGCCCCCATGGCCTCGGCC
>NZ_JAILXP010000179.1 GCF_020740895.1 Streptomyces sp. UNOB3_S3
CGTACGCCCGGCCCGGGCGGTCGACGGGGGGGGGACCCCGCACACGCCGAGGGCCGGGCGTACGGGAAGACGTCACCCTCGATCCGACTCGCGGTACGGCCACCGCGACGGCCGGGGCGCAGGTCAGGGCGAGTTGACGCCCCTTCCCGCCCCGTGGTGGACTTCCGGAGCCAAACGGCGACAGCAGAGGAAGCCGGTGCGAATCCGGCGCGGTCCCGCCACTGTCACCGGGGAGTGTCCCCCCGATCGATGGCCACGGCGCGAGCCGGAAGGCCGGGGGCGGCGCGGATCCGGGAGCCAGGAGACTCTGGTCGCCGGTCACGTCGAGCCAGGGCGCGGACCCTGAGTGAGGACACCGCTTCGCCATGCCCGGCCGCGATCGCTTCTCCTTCGCGTACGGCGCCGCCTTGGGCTTCGCCTGCGACCTGCTTCTCGGCGACCCCCGCCGCGGTCACCCCGTGGCCGCGTTCGGGCGGGCCGCGCAGTCCGTCGAACACCGGCTGTGGCGCGACCACCGGGGCTACGGCACCCTCCACACCCTGCTCTGCGCGGGTGGCGCGGCCGCCGGGGCCGGGCTGCTGGCCCGTGCCGCGCGACGGCACCGCGCGGCCGACATCGCGCTGACCGCCGCCGCCACCTGGGCCGTCCTGGGCGGCACTTCCCTGGGCCGGGAGGCCCGGGCCATCGGCGGGGCGCTGACCGCCGGGGACCTGGAGGTCGCCCGGGAGCGGCTGCCGCACCTGTGCGGCCGCGACCCTCAGGCGCTGGACGCGCAAGCGATCGCCCGGGCCGTGGTGGAGTCCGTCGCCGAGAACACCTCCGACGCCGTCGTGGGCGCCCTCGTCTGGGGCGCCCTGGCCGGTGTGCCCGGGCTCGTGGGCTTCCGGGCGGTCAACACCCTGGACGCCATGGTGGGTCACAAGTCACCCCGGCTCCGGCGGTTCGGCTGGGCGTCGGCCCGGCTCGACGACGTCGTCGGCTGGCCGGGCGCCCGGCTGACCGCCGCGCTCACGGTCCTCGCCGGGCCCGATCCGCGCGGTGCCCTGCGCGTGGCCCGGCGCGACGCGTCCCGCCACCCCAGCCCCAACGCCGGGCCGGTCGAGGCCGCCTTCGCCGGGGCCCTGGGCGTCCGCCTGGGCGGCACCCTCGCCTACGCCGGGCGCGTCGAGCACCGCCCCGTGCTGGGCGGGGAGAACCGTCCCGTGCGGACGGCCGACATCGAGCGCGCGGTCCGGCTCTCGCGCCGGGTTTCGCTGCTGGCCCTGGGGACGGCGGTGGCCGCCCGTACGGTGGGCAGCCTGTTCAAGAAGGCAGGGAGGAATCGGTGACCGTCTCGGTGACAGCCGACAGGAGCGGGCGCACGGGCCCGCCGGGCGGGGGCCTGCTGGTGGCCGGGACCACCTCGGACGCGGGCAAGAGCGTGGTCACGGCGGGCATCTGCCGCTGGCTGGTCCGCAAGGGCGTCAAGGTCGCGCCGTTCAAGGCGCAGAACATGTCCCTCAACTCCTTTGTGACGCGCGACGGCGCGGAGATAGGGCGCGCGCAGGCCATGCAGGCCGCCGCCGCCCGCGTCGAACCGAGCGCCCTGATGAACCCGGTGCTGCTCAAGCCCGGCAGCGACCGCAGCAGCCAGGTCGTCCTCATGGGCAAGCCGGTGGGCGAGCTCAGCGCGCGCGGCTACCACGCGGGACGTCAGGAGCAGTTGTTCGGCACGGTGACGGAGTGCCTGGCCGAGCTGCGGCGCACCCATGACGCCGTGATCTGCGAGGGGGCCGGCAGCCCCGCCGAGATCAATCTGCGCCGCTCCGACATCGTCAACATGGGCATCGCCCGGGCCGCGCGCCTGCCCGTGGTCGTGGTCGGCGACATCGACCGGGGCGGAGTCTTCGCCTCCTTCTTCGGTACGACAGCGCTGCTCTCCCCCGAGGACCAGGAGCTGATAGCGGGTTACGTGGTCAACAAGTTCCGGGGCGATGTGAGTCTGCTGGAGCCGGGGCTGGAGATGCTGCGCGGCCTGACGGGCCGGGGGACGTTCGGCGTGCTGCCGTTCGCCCACGGCCTGGGTATCGACGAGGAGGACGGCCTGCGCGTGTCCCTGCGCGGCGCGGTCCGCGAGTCCGTGGTCGCCCCGCCGCACGGCGCGGACGTCCTGCGGGTCGCCGTGTGCGCGGTGCCGCTGATGTCGAACTTCACGGACGTCGACGCGCTGGCCGCCGAACCGGGCGTCGTCGTGCGGTTCGTGGACCGCCCCGAGGAGCTCGCCGACGCCGACCTGGCCGTCGTGCCGGGTACGCGCGGCACGGTCCGGGCGCTCGCGTGGCTGCGCGAACGCGGGCTCGCCGACGCGCTCGCACGGCGGGCGGCGGAGGGCCGGCCGGTGCTGGGCATCTGCGGTGGCTTCCAGCTGCTGGGCGAGCGGATCGACGACGAGGTCGAGTCGAGGGCCGGCACGGTCGAGGGCCTGGGCCTGCTGCCGGTGCGCGTGCGGTTCGCGGTGGAGAAGACCCTGGCCCGCCCGGTCGGCGAGGCCCTGGGCGAGCGCGTCGAGGGGTACGAGATCCACCACGGGGTGGCCGAGGTGCTGGGCGGGGACGAGTCGTTCCTGGACGGCTGCCGGGTGGGCGCGGTGTGGGGCACGCACTGGCACGGCTCGCTGGAGAGCGACGGCTTCCGCCGGGCGTTCCTGCGCGAGGTCGCGAAGGCGGCCGGACGGGCGTTCGTCCCCGCCCCCGACACGTCCTTCGGGGCGCTGCGGGAGGAACAGCTCGACCGGCTCGGCGATCTGATCGAGGAGCACGCGGACACGGACGCGCTGCTGCGCCTGATCGAGGACGGGGTGCCGGGCGGACTGCCGTTCATACCGCCCGGGGCACCGCCACTGACCCGTTCCCTCCAGGGAGGCAACCGCTGATGTCCTCGTCCACCTATCCCTTCAGCGCGATCGTCGGCATGGCCGACATGCGGCTGGGCCTCCTGCTCAACGCGATCTCGCCGTCGATCGGCGGCGTCCTCGTGCGCGGTGAGAAGGGGACGGCGAAGACCACCACCGTCCGGGCCCTGGCGGCGCTGCTGCCCGAGGTCGTGACCGTCGCGGGCTGCCGGTTCTCCTGCGACCCGGCGGCCCCGGACCCGCAGTGCCCGGACGGGCCGCACGGGGGCGGTGAGCGGGCCGTCCGCCCCGCCCGGATGGTCGAGCTGCCCGTCGGCGCGTCCGAGGACCGCCTCGTCGGCTCGCTCGACATCGAGCGGGCGCTGGGCGAGGGCGTCAAGGCGTTCGAGCCCGGTCTGCTGGCGGCCGCGCACCGGGGCGTGCTCTACGTCGACGAGGTCAACCTGCTGGGCGACCACCTCGTGGACAGTCTGCTGGACGCGGCGGCGACCGGTGTCTCCTCCGTCGAGCGCGAGGGCGTCTCCGTCCGCCACGCCTCCCGCTTCCTCCTCGTGGGCACCATGAACCCCGAGGAGGGCGAGCTGCGCCCGCAGCTCCTCGACCGCTTCGGGCTGACCGTCGAGGTCGCGGCCTCGCGCGAGACCGAGGAACGCGTCGAGGTCGTGCGCCGGCGCCTCGCCTTCGACGAGGACCCGGCGGCCTTCGCCGCCAAGTGGGCGCCGGAGGAGGACGCGCTGCGCGAGCGCATCGCCGCCGCGCGGGCCCTGCTGCCGGGCGTACGGCTCGGGGACGGCGCGCTGCGCCGGATCGCGGCGGTGTGCGCCGGGTTCGAGGTGGACGGTATGCGCGCGGACATCGTGACAGCGCGCACCTCCGCCGCGCTGGCCGCTTGGGCGGGGCGTACGGATGTCACGACGGCGGACGTACGGCAGGCGGCGCTGCTGTCGCTGCCGCACCGGCGCCGCCGGAACCCCTTCGACGCCCCCGGCCTGGACGAGCAGAAGCTGGACGAGATCCTCGCGAGTTTCGAGGACGAGGAGCCGGAGCCGGACGGTCCGGAGCCGGACGGGGACGGGCCCGAGGGCCCCGAAGGCCCGGAGGACCCCGGCGGCGGCCCGGACGGCGGCCCCGACGGTGGCCCTGACGGCGGTGGGCAGCCCACCCAGGACGCGGGTGACGGACCGGCCGCCACCACCACGGACGTGCCGCCGCAGCGGGAGGAGCCCGGGCGCGAGCCCGCCCCGCAGGAGGCGTCGGCCTCCGGGGGCGACGGCGGCGGGGAGGCTCCCGAGGCCCCCGCCGTGGCCGCGGCGGAGCCGTTCCGGACCCGTCGGTTCACCGTCCCCGGTCTCGGCGAGGGCGCCGACGGGCGCCGCTCGCGCGCGCTCACGGCGCACGGCCGGACGACGGGGGCGCGCCGGCCGCGCGGGGGCGCCCTGTCGAAGCTCCACCTCGCCGCGACCGTCCAGGCCGCCGCCCCGCACCAGCGGGTGCGCGGCCGCAGCGGCCCCGGGCTGGTCGTCCGCCGCGACGACCTCCGCGAGGCCGTACGCGAGGGGCGCGAGGGAAACCTGGTGCTGTTCGTCGTGGACGCCTCCGGTTCCATGGCGGCCCGCAAGCGGATGAGCGCGGTCAAGGGGGCGGTGCTCTCCCTGCTGATGGACGCCTACCAGCGCCGCGACAAGATCGGGATGGTGACGTTCCGGGGCTCCGGCGCGGAGGTGGCACTGCCGCCGACGTCGTCCGTGGAGGCGGGCGCGGCCCGGCTGGAGAAGCTGCCGACGGGCGGCCGGACGCCGCTGGCGGCGGGCCTGCTCAAGGCGCACGAGGTGCTGCGCGTGGAGCGCATGCGCGATCCGTCGCGCCGTCCGCTGCTGGTCGTCGTGACCGACGGGCGGGCGACGGGCGGCGTGGAGCCGCTGGCGCGGTCCGCGCGCGCGGCCGGGCTGCTCGCGGGCTCCGGCGTCGCGTCGGTGGTCGTGGACTGCGAGGCCGGGCCGGTGCGGCTCGGGCTGGCGGGCGAGCTGGGCCGGTCGCTCGGCGGGCCGGTCGTGACTCTCGACGATCTGCGCGCGGAGAATGTCTCCGCGCTGGTACGCACCGTACGCAACACCGACTCACGGAGGGCCGCGTAATGCCTCAGGGACAGCCGACCGTCGTACCCGACGACGGGCTCACCACACGTCAGCGCCGCAACCGGCCGCTGGTCCTCGTCCACACCGGCATCGGCAAGGGCAAGTCGACGGCCGCCTTCGGCCTGGCGCTGCGCGCCTGGAACCAGGGCTGGCCGATCGGGGTGTTCCAGTTCGTGAAGTCCGCGAAGTGGAAGGTCGGCGAGGAGAACGCGCTGCGGGTGCTGGGCGCCTCCGGCGAGGGCGGCACGGTCGACTGGCACAAGATGGGCGAGGGCTGGTCCTGGATCCAGCGGTCCCCTGCGGGAGGAGGAGGGCTGTCCAACGAGGAGAAGGCCCGCGAGGGCTGGGAGCAGGTCAAGCGCGACCTGGCGGCGGAGACGTACAAGCTGTACGTGCTGGACGAGTTCGCGTACCCGATGCACTGGGGCTGGGTCGACACGGACGAGGTGATCGAGGTGCTGCGGGACCGTCCCGGCACCCAGCACGTCGTCATCACCGGCCGCAACGCCCCGGAGAAGCTCCTGGACCACGCCGATCTGGTGACGGACATGTCCAAGGTCAAGCACCCGATGGACGCCGGCCAGAAGGGCCAGCGGGGCATCGAGTGGTGAGTACGCGCGTCCCCCGCCTGGTCATCGCCGCGCCGGCCTCCGGCAGCGGCAAGACCACGGTGGCCACCGGGCTGATGCGGGCCTTCGCCGACGCGGGGCTCGCGGTGTCCCCGCACAAGGTCGGCCCGGACTATATCGACCCGGGCTACCACGCCCTCGCGACCGGCCGCCCGGGCCGCAACCTCGACGCCTACATGTGCGGCCCGGAGCGCGTCGCCCCGTTGTTCCTGCACGGGGCGGCGGGCTGCGACCTCGCGGTGGTCGAGGGCGTGATGGGCCTGTACGACGGCGCGAGCGGGCAGGGCGAGCTCGCCTCGACGGCCCATGTGGCGAAGCTGCTGCGGGCGCCGGTGGTGCTCGTCGTCGACGCGTCGTCGCAGTCGCGGTCGGTGGCGGCGCTGGTGCACGGCTTCGCCTCCTGGGACCCGGAGGTACGGGTCGCGGGCGTCATCCTCAACAAGGTCGGCTCGGACCGGCACGAGGCGCTGCTCCGGGAGGCGCTGGAGGAGTCGGGGGTGCCGGTCCTCGGCGCCGTACGACGCGCCGCGCAGGTCCACACCCCGTCCCGCCACCTGGGCCTGGTACCGGTCGCGGAGCGCCGGTCCGACGCGGTGGACGCGGTGGCGGAATTCGCCGCGCGAGTACGCCAGGGCTGCGACCTGGAGGCCCTCCTGGCCCTGGCGCGTAGTGCGCCACCGCTGGTGGAGGAGGCGTGGACCCCCGCGTTGTGGGCAGGCGTTCCGCAGGGCGATGGGGGTACCTCCCATGCCGTTCAGGCTATGGGGGAGGGTGGGCACAACGCGACCACGGACCCGCGCCCGAACGGTGCCCCCGTGATCGCCGTAGCCGGCGGTCCGGCGTTCACGTTCACGTACGCCGAGCACACGGAGCTGCTCACCGCCGCCGGCGCGCAGGTCGCGACCTTCGACCCGTTGCGGGACGAGTCACTCCCGCCCGACACATCGGCCGTCGTCATAGGCGGCGGCTTCCCCGAGATGTACGCGGCGGAGCTCTCCGCCAACGAGCCCCTGCGCAAAGCGGTGGCGGCGCTCGCCGCGACCGGCGCCCCGGTCGCCGCCGAGTGCGCGGGCCTGCTCTACCTGGCCCGCAGCCTCGACGGCAAGCCGATGTGCGGCGTCCTCGACGCCGACGCCCGCATGTCGGAGCGCCTCACCCTCGGCTACCGCGAGGCCGTCGCGATCGCGGACAACCCGCTCGCGGCGGCGGGCACCCGTGTCCGGGGCCACGAGTTCCACCGCACGGTGATCGAGCCGGCGGCGGGCGCCGCCCCCGCGTGGGGGTTCACCCACCCCCACCGCCAGGTGGAGGGGTTCGTACAGGGCGGTGTGCACGCCTCCTATCTGCACACCCACTGGGCGGGAGCCCCCGGCGCGGCCTCCCGCCTCGTCGAGCGCGCCCGGCGATGAGCGGCACGCTCCACATCGGCGTCGGCGCCTGCCGCGGCGTGTCCCCCGAAGAGGTGATCTCCCTCGTCGAGCGGACCCTCCGGGAGGCGGGCGCCGACGGAGCCGCGATCGCCGCGCTCGTCACCGCCGAGGTCAAGGCGGACGAGCCCGGGCTGCTCGCGGCGGCCCACCACCTCGGGGTGCCCCTGACCTCGTACGGCCCCGCCGCGCTCGCCGCCCAGCCGGTGCCCCACCCCTCCGAGGCGGCCCGCAGGGCGACCGGGGCGCCCGGTGTCGCGGAGGCCGCCGCGCTGCTGTCGGCCGGGCCCGGCGGTGTCCTTCTCGTGGGGAAGCGGAAGTCCGCGCGAGCGACGTGCGCGATCGCCTGTACCGTCTGATTTCATGCACATATCGCAATCCGCGCGCACCGCTCACGCGTCGTCCCCCGAGCCCGACCTCCGGCACCACGGGGACGTGGAAGTACGCGGCATGGGCGCAGAGTTGACCGACCTCGCCGTCAATGTGCGGTCCGGGACTCCCCCGGAGTGGCTGAGGGAGCGGATAGCGGAGTCGCTGGGCACGCTCGCGGCGTACCCGGACGGGCGGGCGGCCCGCCGGGCCGTGGCCGCGCGGCACGGGCTGCCGGAGGAGCGGGTGCTGCTGACGGCGGGGGCGGCGGAGGCGTTCGTCCTGCTGGCGCGGGCCCTGCCGGTGCGCCGGGCCGTGGTGGTGCACCCGCAGTTCACCGAGCCGGAGGCGGCCCTGCGGGACGCCGGGCACGTGGTGGAGCGCGTGGTACTGACCCCGGAGGACGGGTTCCGGCTCGATCCGCGCGCGGTGCCCGGGGACGCGGATCTGGTGGTCGTCGGCAATCCCACCAACCCCACGTCGGTGCTCCACCCGGCCCATACCCTGGCCCGGCTGGCGCGGCCCGGCCGGATCCTGGTGGTGGACGAGGCGTTCATGGACGCGGTGCCCGTCGAGCGGGAGTCGCTGGCCTCCCGCACCGACCTGCCGGGGCTCGTCGTGCTGCGCAGCCTCACCAAGACCTGGGGCCTGGCGGGGCTGCGCGTCGGCTATGTGCTCGCCGCGCCCGACACCGTGGCGGCGCTGGAACGGGCCCAGCCGCTGTGGCCCGTGTCGTCGCCGGCGCTGGTGGCGGCGGAGGCGTGCAGCGCGCCGCGCGCGATGGCCGAGGCCGCGCTCGCGGCGCATGTGACCGCCGCCGACCGGGCCCATCTGCTGGCCCGGCTCGCGGAGTTGCCGGAGCTGACCGTGCAGGGCCCGGCGGCCGGGCCGTTCGTCCTGGTCCGGCTGCCGGGGGCGGCGGCGGTGCGGTCCCGGCTGCGCGGCCTCGGCTTCGCGGTGCGCCGGGGCGACACGTTCCCGGGGCTGGGGCCGGACTACCTCCGCCTGGCGGTCCGGGACCGCGCGACGTCGGACCGCTTCGTCACCGCCCTGCGGACCGTCCTCGACGACCTGGGCGGCCGCCGGGCCGGAAGCGGAGCCGCCGGGGGCGGGGCCGCCGGCGACGGTCTGGCCGGGGCACCGGCGGCGCGCTGAGCGCACCGCCGGGCACCGCCCCGGTCTTCCCCCGCCTCGCCTCCGCGCTCAGCCCGCCGCCGCGCTCAGCTCTCCTCCCGCCTGTTCTCCTTGCGGCGCCGCGCGGCGATGAGCGCGCCCCCTCCCCCGACGACCAGCAGCCCGGCCGCGGCCGCGAGGTAGGGGGTGATGGAGCCGCCGCCGGTCTCGGCGAGGTCCTGCCCGGCCGGTTGGCCGGTCCGTTCGGCGGCCGCCTGCTTCGCCTCCGTGCCGCTCTTCGCGGGCGCGCCCGGCCCGTCCCCGGGCCCGACCGGGTCGGAGGGCCGGTCCGCGGGGGACTCGCAGGAGGCCCGTACCAGCGTCACCTTGCCCACCACCTTGGCCACGCCCAGCGCCAGCGGGTCGACGGAGACGTCGAGGTCGAGCGCGGTGGCCGCGGCGGTACGGGAGGTGGTGACGGTCTTCGACAGGTCCAGCCGCACGTCCCCCACCCCCGGCACGGCGACCTTGGTCGGGCCGTTGGGAGTGAGCGTGACCTTCTTGCCGAGCACGGAGACGGAGCCCAGGAGGTTCGCGGTGGCCTTGGGCTTCGCGCCCGCCTCGCAGACGGCCTCGGAGGTGACCTGCTGGATCTCGATGAGCGAGCGCAGGGGCAGGCCGGGGAGGCGCACCTTGGCGTGGGCGAGATTGGCATAGCCCTTGGCGGCCCGGCGGTCGGCCGTGGCGCGGGCGGTGGCGGCGTCGGCGCGCAGGATGTCGACGGCCTTGCCGCCCTCGATGCCGTCGAGGGTGACGCTGAGGGCGGTCTTCGAGGCGTCGGCGGGCGCCTGGACGTCGTTGAGGGTGGCCTCGACTGGGACGTGCGCGGCCTTGCCGAGCAGGGAGACGTCGAGCCCGGTGCGCAGGACGGTCGCGTCGGCCCGGCCGGTCCCGGATCCGGTGCCGCCGGTGGCGCTCGCGGGCGCGGCGCCCAGGGCGAGCGCGGTCACGGTGACCGTCGCGGCCAGGGCCGTGAACCGGCGTGCGGGCATGCCGAGGGAAGAGCTGGTGGTGCTGAACACGTGTGTGGAACCCCCACGGGAGAAAGGAGCCGCCGGCGCGCCAATGGGGGACATCGCGCGCCGACGACTTGACTCCGCAATGTTCGATGCGCGGAGGGTGAACGGACGCCGCTCTACCGCCAGTTCACTCCAAAGGGTGGGTTTCGCGCTCGTATTCGAGCCAACTGTCGCAGGAGCCGGCTCAGGCCACCACGCGCCCCCGGAGCACCACCCTGCTCGGCGCGCCGAGCACCCGTACGTCCGCGCGCGGGTCGGCGCCGTAGACGACGAGGTCCGCCGGGGCGCCCTCCTCCAGGCCCGGTCGCCCCAGCCACGCCCGCGCTCCCCACGTGGCCGCCGACAGCGCGGCCGCCGCCGGGATGCCCGCCTTGACCAGCTCCTCGACCTCCTGCCCGACCAGGCCGTGCGGCAGCGATCCGCCCGCGTCGGTGCCGACGTAGACGGGGATTCCGGCGTCGTGGGCGGCGCCCACGGTGGCGTAGCGGCGCGCGTGCAGCCGGCGCATGTGGTCCGCCCAGCGCGGGAACTTGCCTTCGCCGCCCTCCGCGAGCCGGGGGAAGGTGGCGATGTTGACCAGCGTGGGCACGATGGCCACGCCCCGCTCGGCGAAGAGCGGGATCGTCTCCTCCGTCAGCCCGGTGGCGTGTTCGACGCAGTCGATCCCCGCTTCCACCAGCGGGGCGAGGGTCTCCTCGGCGAAGCAGTGGGCCGTGACCCGGGCGCCCAGCCGGTGGGCCTCGGCGATGGCGGCCTCGACCGCGCCGCGCGGCCAGCAGGCCCCCAGGTCGCCCGTCTCCCGGTCGATCCAGTCGCCGACCAGTTTCACCCAGCCGTCCCCGCGCCGCGCCTCGCGCGCCACATAGGCCACCAGGTCCTCGGGCTCGATCTCGTGCGCGTAGTTGCGGATGTAACGGCGGGTGCGGGCGATGTGCCGGCCCGCGCGGATGATGCGCGGCAGGTCCTCGCGCTCGTCGATCCAGCGGGTGTCGGAGGGGGATCCGGCGTCGCGCAGCAGCAGCGCGCCCGCGTGCCGCTCGGTCAGCGCCTGTTTCTCGGTGGTCGCCTCGTCGACCGCGCCGTGCGCGTCGAGCCCGACGTGGCAGTGGGCGTCCACCAGGCCGGGGAGCGCCCAGCCCTCGACGGTGGTGACGTCCCGCGCCCCGGCCGGCCGGTCGAAGGTGATCCGTCCGCCCACCACCCACAGCTCGTCGCGCACCCCGTCCAGCGGGTCCGGTCCGACGAGTATCCGTCCCTTGATGTGCAGCACCGCACTGTCGTCCATGCAGGCACTGTACGAGCCCGCCGTCACTTGCGGCCGATCACCATCGACTCCGCCCCGGCCAGGTGCCGCACCCCGCCGTCGGAGAATCCGGCGTCGGCGAGCCAGCCCCGGCAGTCGGCGCCGGTGTAGTCGAAGCCGCCCCGGGTCTCGATGAGCATGTTGAGGCTCATGAGCAGGCCCTTGGCGTTCTCGCGCCGCTCGTCGTCGATGAGGGTCTCGTAGACGATGACGAGGCCGCCCTCGGGCAGCGCCGCGTACGCCTTGTCCAGCAGCATCCGCTTCGTGGGCAGGTCCCAGTCGTGGAGGATGTGGCCGAAGATCAGTACATCCGCCCGTGGCAGCGGCCCGGTGAAGAAGTCCCCGGCCGTGAAGGAGAGGCGGTCGGCGACGCCGGAGCGCTCCGCCTGCCGCTCGAAGTGCGGCCGGACGGCGGGCAGGTCGAACCCGGTGCCGCGCAGGTGCGGGTGACGTCGCAGCAGGTGGGCCAGCAGGGCGCCCTCGGCGCAGCCGATGTCCGCGACCGTGCGGTGGCGGGACCAGTCGAGGGCGTCGGGGAGGGCGAGCAGGGAGCCCATGGACAGGCCGGTCATGGCCTGCTGGAAGAGGGCGAGGCGCTCGGGGTCGCGGTAGAGGACCTCGAAGAGGCCCTCCTCGCCGGTGCGGGCCTCGTTCTGCGGCTCGCCCGTGCGCAGCCCCTCGCCGAGGCGGTCCCAGAATCCGTAGAGCCTGCTGTCGGCCATGTCCAGCAGTCCGCCGAGGTAGGCCGGCCCGCCACGGACGAGGTAGTGGGCGGTGGCGGGGGTGTTGGCGTACGCGCCGTCGGTGCGCTCCAGGAGGCCGAGGGCGACCAGGGCGTCGAAGAAGTCGAGCGCGGAGCGCTCGTGCAGCCCCAGCCGGGCGCGGAGTTCCTCCGCGGTCAGGGGGCGCTCGGCCAGCGCGGTGAAGAGGCCGAAGCGGGCCGCGGTGAGCAGGACCTTCGACGACATGAAGCCGAGGGCGATCCGCATCAGGTGGTCGGGGTCGGGGGCCTGCTCCTCTTCGGCGGGCGCGGCGCTCATGGACTCTCCCAAGATGGATGAAGAAGGTTGAGTGAAAGGCGAACCACCTCTCCCTACCCGTTCCCGCGCGTTCCGTCGCGCACGCACCGCACCTCACCGCGCCTCGCCTCGCCGGAGCCGCCGGGCGCAAATGATCTACGCTGTGCGCGTGACGGTGACGGCCGCGCTCCGGCGCCCGATGAGCGCGGCGCTGGGCCGGCGTGCCCGGTTGCGCTGGGTGCACCTGCTGCTCGGCGGCGCCCTGTCGATGCCGTTCTACCTGCTGACGAACACCCTGGTGTCGCTGGTCCGGCCGGACGGCAACATCCTCTTCTCCACGTCCCTCGTCCGGCAGTTCGGCGTGCTCCTCCTCGCGCTCGGCCCGGTGGCCGTCACGGCGCTGCATCCGCTCGTCCGGCCCTTCGAGGGCGAGGCGGCCCGGGTGCTGTGCGGGGTGCCCCGGGAGGCGCTGGCCCTGGAGCCCGGCCGGTCGTGGGCCGCCCGGGGCCGGACGGCCGCGTGGTGCGCGCTGCATCTGGCGGTGGGGGCCGTCGTGAGCGGGATGTCGCTGGCCACGCCGCCGGCGGCGCTGTATCTGATCGTCCTGCCGTTCCTGGGCGGACCGGGGAAGCTCGCCGAGGTCGCCTGGCTGCGTTTCTTCACCGGGCCGGGTGTGCTGCTGGCGCCCGTGGCCGGGTGTGCGCTGCTGGCGCTGGTCGTCGGCACCTCCTGGGCGGCGGGCTCGCTGCTGGCGCGCTGGGCGCCCGTCCTGCTGGGTCCCACGGCGGCGGACCGGCTCGCGGCGGCCGAGGAGCACGCGCACCGGCTGGCCCTGCGCAACCGGCTGGCGCGCGAGCTGCACGACTCGGTCGGGCACGCGCTGAGCGCGGTGAGCCTCCAGGCGAGCGCCGCCCGCCGGGTCCTGGACCACGACCCCGAGTTCGCCCGGCAGGCCCTGGCCGCGATCGAGGAGGCCGCGCGCGAGGCCGTCGGCGAACTCGACGCCGTGCTGGGGCTGCTGCGCGAGGACGGCTCCTCCCCCACCGCCCCGGCGCCCACCCTGGCCGACGTCGGCGGCCTGCTGGAACGCACCCGCGCGGCGGGCGGCACGGTCGAGTGCGCCCTGCCGCCCGGTGGCCTGGAGAAGATCCCCCCGGTGCCCTCCCGCGAGGCCTACCGGATCGTGCAGGAAGGTCTCGGCAACGCCCTGCGGCACGCGGGCGGGGTGCCCGTGCGGCTGCGCGTCGCCGTGCACGACGACACCTTGGAGATCCTGATGGAGAACCCCGTGAAGCCCGGCGTCACAGCCGGCGTCCCCCGCCCCGGCGGCGGCCGCGGCCTCACCGGCATAGCCGAGCGCGCCCGGCTGCTGCGCGGCACCAGCGAGGCCGGCGAACACGACGGCGTATGGCGCCTGTCGGCCCGGCTGCCGCTGCGGGGCGAGGCCCGGTGACCGCCGTCGCCCCCATACGCGTCGTCCTCGCGGACGACGAGCACCTCGTCCGCACCGCCCTGCGGGTGATCCTGGGTGCCGAGCCGGGCGTGGAGGTCGTCGGCGAGGCGGCCACGGGCGCCGAGGCGGTGTCGGTGGTCCGCGCGCTGCGGCCCGACATCGTGCTGATGGACGTCCGGATGCCCGAGGTCGACGGCATCCGCGCCACCGAGCGGATCCTGGCCGGGACGGACGACCCGCCGCGCGTCATCGTCGTCACCACCTTCGAGAACGACGCCTACGTCTACGACGCGCTGCGCGCCGGCGCGTCGGGCTTCCTCCTCAAGCGCGCGGGCGCCGACGAACTCGTCCAGGCCGTGAAGCTGGTGGCCCGCAGCGACTCGCTGCTCTTCCCCGCCGCCGTACGCGCCCTGGCCGCCGCCCACGCCGCCCCCAGGAGCGACGACAGGGCGGCGGCGCTGCGGGAACGGCTGTCGGAACGGGAGGCGGAGGTCCTGCGGCTGCTGGCGACCGGCCTGTCGAACACCGAGATCGCCACCCGGATGACGCTGGGGCCCGCCACGATCAAGACCCATGTGGCGGGCGTGCTCGCCAAGCTGGGGGTGCGGGACCGTACGCAGGCGGTCATCGCCGCGTACGAGTGCGGGTTCGTCAGCCCGCGCTGACGGTGCGTCGGCTTTCCGGCTGCCCGCCGGTGGGGGTGCCCGCGCCTGGCGGCGCGGGGTGGACGGTGCGGCCCGGTGGGCGGGTTTGCGCCCACCCTCCCCCATAGCC
>NZ_JAILXP010000018.1 GCF_020740895.1 Streptomyces sp. UNOB3_S3
CCCCCCGCCTCGCCCGCCGGCTCCGCCGGCGGCTGGCCGCCGACGCCGCGCTGCTGGTGCTGCTGGCGGCGTTCGCCGCGCCGCTCGTCTGGCTGCTGCTGGCGTCCGTCGACGCCGAGGCCGGGCTGCGGGTGCGGACGCCCACCGGGCCGACGGCGGAGAACTTCTCCGCCGTCCTCACCGACGAGATCACCTTCACGCCCATGCTCAACAGTCTGCTGCTGTGCGGTGGGGCGACCCTGCTGACGATCGTGTGCGCCGCGCTGGCCGCGTACCCGCTTTCGCGCCATCGGTCACGCCTGACCAGGCCGTATCTGCTCGGCGTCCTCTTCGCGACGTGTCTGCCGATCACGGCGGTCATGGTGCCGGTGTACGGGCTGTTCGTACGGATCGACCTGATCGACACGATCCAGGGCACCGCGCTGTTCCTCGCGACCGCGCAACTCCCCTTCGCCATCTGGCTGATGAAGAACTTCATGGACGGCGTGCCGGTCGTCCTCGAAGAGGCGGCGTGGACCGACGGCGCGGGGCGGCTGCAGACGCTCGTCCGCGTGATCCTGCCGCTGATGGGGCCGGGGCTCGCGGTCGTGACGATCTACTGCTTCATCATGATGTGGGGCAACTTCTTCGTCCCCTTCATGCTGCTGCTCACCCCGGACCAACTACCCGCGTCCGTCAGCATCTTCACGTTCTTCGGGAACTACGGGCAGGTGGCCTACGGGCAGCTGGCGGCGTTTTCGATCCTCTACTCGACCCCCGTGGTCCTGCTGTACGCGCTCATCGCGCGCCGGCTGGGCGGCGGCTTCGCGCTGGGCGGGGCGGTGAAGGGGTAGTCCGTCCCGCACATCGTGAGGATGACGCCGTCCGTCTGAAGTACTACGCGCCCGTGCCACCACGGGACCCTAGACCGACCCCGCATTCCGGCCGTTCGGCTGACGTTTCGCGGAGGGGCCGCGGAAAGAATTGGAATCGCTGATTCCCCCCTTTCCCCACCCCTCCGGAGGAGACCCGTGTCCCACACGGCCGCTTACGCCGTCCCCCGCTCGCCCGCCGGCGCCGTCGCCGCCCGTGCCACCGGGCTGAGCAAGGTCTACGGGCAGGGCGAGACCCGGGTGGCCGCCCTGGACTCGGTCTCCGTGGAGTTCCGGCGCGCCGAGTTCACCGCGATCATGGGGCCGTCGGGTTCCGGGAAGTCGACGCTGATGCACTGCATGGCGGGCCTGGACTCGATCTCCTCGGGCTCCGCCCGGATCGGGGACGTCGAGCTCGGCGCGCTCGGCGACCGGCAGCTCACCCGGCTGCGCCGGGACCGGGTCGGCTTCGTCTTCCAGGCGTTCAATCTGCTGCCCACGCTGTCCGCGCTGGAGAACATCACGCTGCCGCTGGACATCGCGGGCCGCAAGCCCGACCCCGAGTGGCTCCAGCGGATCGTCGCGACGCTGGGCCTGTCCGGGCGGCTCGCGCACCGGCCGAGCCAGCTGTCCGGCGGGCAGCAGCAGCGCGTGGCCGTGGCCCGGGCGCTGACCGCCAAGCCCGAGCTCGTCTTCGCCGACGAGCCGACCGGCAATCTCGACTCCCGCTCCGGCGCCGAGCTGCTGGGCTTCCTGCGCGAGTCCGTCCAGGCGCTCGGGCAGACGATCGTGATGGTCACCCACGACCCGGTCGCCGCCTCCTACGCGGACCGCGTGATCTTCCTGGCCGACGGCCGGATCGTCGACGAGATCCACGCGCCGAGCGCCGACGCCGTCCTGGACCGAATGAAGGCCTTCGACGCCAAGGGCCGTACGAGCTGATCCCCGCCGGAACCGACCTCCAGGACTAGACCACCCCATGTTCCGTACAGCCCTGCGCAATCTCCTCGCGCACAAGACCCGGCTGATGATGACCGCCCTCGCGGTCCTCCTCGGCACCGCCTTCGTCTCCGGCACCCTCGTCTTCAGCGACTCCGTCGGCGGCGCCTACCGCGACCGGCTGTCCAAGAGCCTCGACGACGTCGCCGTCTCCGTGACGGCGGGCGGCCCCAGCACCGACGCCAAGGACCGCAGCGTCCTCGACGACACGATGGTGAAGCGGATAGCCGCCCTCCCCGGCGTGGCCTCCGTACGGCCGTCCGTCAGCGGCATGCCGATGATCGCGGACCGGAACGGCGACCCCGTCGGCGGCGACTGGGGCAGCGACGGCGACAACTACGTCCCCGGCAAGGACGGCAAGGACAGCCGTTATCCGCTGGTCAAGGGGCGCGGCCCGGCCGGCGAGGGCGAGATCGCCCTCGATACGAAGACCGCGAAGAAGCTCGGCGCCACGCTCGGCGGCACCGTACGGCTGGCCATCGACGGCCCGGTCATGACCAAGAAGCTCGTCGGCGTCGTCACGACCGACAACCCCCGGGTGAGCGCGGGCGCCGGCCTGGCGCTCTTCGACACCGCGACCGCGCAGAAGCTCTTCGGCAAGCCCGGCGAGTTCACCGAGCTCGCCGTCTCCGCGACCCCCGGCACCGACCAGACCGCGCTGACCGCGAAGGTCCGCGCGATGCTCCCGAAGTCCTTCGAGGCCCGGAGCGGCCAGGAACTCGCGGCCTCCCAGGCCAAGATGATCGACCAGCAGACGAGCTCGATCCGCAAGACCCTGCTGATCTTCGCGGGCATCTCCCTCTTCGTCGGCGTCTTCATCATCGCCAACACCTTCACCATGCTGATCGCCCAGCGCACCCGTGAGATCGCGCTGCTGCGCGCCGTGGGCGCCTCCCGCCGCCAGGTGGTGCGCTCGGTGCTGATCGAGGCCGGGCTGCTGGGCCTGGTGGCCTCCGCCCTGGGCTTCGTCCTCGGCCTCGGCGTCGCCACCGGTCTCCACCCGGTCCTCAACGCGACCGGCGCGAGCCTGCCCGACGGCCCGCTGGTCATCACACCCTCGGCCGTGCTGTCCGCCCTCGGGGTGGGCGTCGTGGTGACCGTGCTCGCCGCGTGGCTGCCGTCCCGGAAGGCCGCGCGGATCGCCCCGGTCGAGGCGCTGGCCTCCGTCGAGGCGGCGCCGGCCGCCCGGAGCCTCGTGGTGCGCAACTCCATCGGCGCGGCGCTCACCGCCCTGGGCGTGGGCCTCATGCTGTACGTCACGAAGTTCAAGGACAGCGGCGGCATCAACTACGCGATGGCGGGCTCGGCGCTCACCCTCGCGGGTCTGATCGTCCTGGCCCCGCTGCTCTCCCGCCCGGTCGTGCGGTTCTTCGGCCGCCTCGCGATCCGGCTCGCCGGCGTCAGCGGCAAGCTCGCCCGGGAGAACGCCCTGCGCAACCCGCGCCGCACCGCCGCCACCGCCTCCGCGCTGATGATCGGCCTCACCCTGATCACCGGTCTGACCGTGGGCGCCGTCTCCGCCGACCGGGGCATGTCCACGATGGGCGCCCCGGACATGACGGCCGACTACAAGGTCAGCTCCACCAGTTACCTCGGGCTCTCCCCCGACATCGCCCGGACGCTCGCCGGGCAGCCCGGCGTCGCGGCGGCCGTGCCGCTGCGGACGGCCGGCTTCCAGTCGGAGCAGCGCCCGGGGCTGGTCACGGGGGCGAACGTCCGGTCCCTCGTCAAGGTGGTCACCATGACCGTCGTCAGCGGCTCGCTCACCGACGTCCACGGCACCACCGCCGTCGCCGTCTCGGACAAGTTCGCGGCCGAGGGGCGCCTGAAGGTGGGATCCACGCTGCCGATGGCGTTCTACGACGGCAAGAAGGCCGCCCCGCGCGTCGTGGCCGTCTACCAGGACAGCGACGTCCTGTCCTCGGTCCTCGCCGCCCCCGCCCTCGTGGACCCCCATCAGGAGAAGGCGCGCGACTCCCAGGTGCTGGTGAAGGCCGCGCCGGGCAAGGCGAAGGACCTCGCCGGGAAGATCAAGGAGACGCTCGGCAAGAACCCGATCATCAAGGTCCAGAGCCAGGACGACCTGCGCCGCCACGAGGCCGGGAGCATCGACGACATCCTCTACCTGATGTACGGGCTGCTGGGCATGGCCGTCGTCATCGCCGTCATCGGCGTCGTCAACACCCTGGCCATGTCGGTCTTCGAGCGGACCCGGGAGATCGGGATGCTGCGCGCGATCGGCCTGGACCGGCGCGAGGTCAAGCGGATGGTCCGGCTGGAGTCCGTGATGATCGCGATGTTCGGCGCGGTGCTGGGCGTCGGGGCCGGCGTCTTCCTCGCCTGGTCCGGCGGCCACCTGCTGCGCTCGTCCTTCCCGCAGTACGCCATGGTCGTGCCGTGGGGCCGCATCGCGGTGTTCCTGCTGCTGGCCCTCGTGGTCGGCGTGCTGGCCTCGGTCTGGCCGGCCCGCCGGGCGGCGAGGCTCGACACCCTGGAGGCGATCGGGGCGCAGTGAGCCCCGGGACCGTATGCGCGAGGGCCCCCGTCCGACCGAGTCGGACGGGGGCCCTCGTTCATACGCGGGGGGGGGACTAGAAGACGGACTCGGCCTCGTCCATCCGGTCCTCCGGCACCCGCTTGAGCTCGGTGACGGCGTCGGCCAGCGGCACCATCTCGATGTCGGTGCCCTTGAGCGCCGTCATCTTGCCGAAGTCGCCCCGGTGGGCGGCCTCGACCGCGTGCCAGCCGAAGCGGGTGGCGAGGACGCGGTCGTAGGCGGTGGGCGTACCGCCGCGCTGGACGTGGCCGAGGATGACCGGGCGGGCCTCCTTGCCCAGGCGCTTCTCCAGCTCCACGGCGAGCTTGGTGCCGATGCCGGCGAAGCGCTCGTGGCCGAACTGGTCTATGGCGCCCTTGGCGTAGTCCATGGAACCCTCGACCGGGTGCGCGCCCTCGGCGACGCAGATGACGGCGAACTTCTTGCCGCGGGAGAAGCGCTCCTCGACCATCTTGACGAGGTCGGCCGGGTCGAAGGGGCGCTCGGGGAGGCAGATGCCGTGGGCGCCGCCGGCCATGCCGGACTCCAGCGCGATCCACCCGGCGTGGCGGCCCATGACCTCGACGACCATCACCCGCTGGTGGGACTCGGCGGTGGTCTTGAGGCGGTCGATGGCCTCCGTCGCGACGCCGACGGCGGTGTCGAAACCGAAGGTGCGGTCCGTGGAGGAGATGTCGTTGTCGATGGTCTTCGGGACGCCGACGACGGGCAGGCCCGCGTCGGAGAGCATCTTGGACGCGGTGAGCGTGCCCTCGCCGCCGATCGGGATCAGCACGTCGATGCCGAGGTCGCGGGCGAGCTCCTTGGAGCTCTCGCAGGCCTCGCGCAGCCGGGCGCGCTCCAGGCGGGAGGAGCCGAGGATGGTGCCGCCGCGGGCCAGGATGCCGCTGACGGCGTCCAGGTCGAGCTTGCGGTGGCGGCCGTCCAGCAGGCCCTTGAAGCCGTCCTCGAAGCCGATGACCTCGTCGCCGTGGCCGACGAGCGCCCGGTGTACCACCGAGCGGATGACAGCGTTCAGGCCGGGGCAGTCGCCGCCCGCCGTGAGGACTCCGATGCGCATCGTGCTGTTTCTCCTGCTCGCTACTGGTACCTGTGAGCCAGGCCGATTGTTTCATGGGCCGACGGCCTGCGTCGCATTCCGCCGTCACCCTCCTGACGAGCGCCTTATCCACGAGCGCAGGTATTGTCAAGAGGTCAAGCCCACCCTAACGGGTTTATTTTCAGTCGAGAACTAGCCGAGTAGGAGAGCACGCGTGACGCGCAGCGTGTACGTGACCGGGACCGACCGGGGCGACGGGCGCCAGGTCATCGAGCTGGGAGTCATGGAGCTCCTCACCCGCCATGTGGAGAAGGTGGGCGTCTTCCGCCCGCTCTTCCACGGGGACGGCCCCGACCGCCTCGTCGACCTGCTGCGGTCGCGCTACCGGATGGGCCAGTCCCCCGAGAGCGTGGTCGGCATGACCTACAACGAGGCCGCCGCCCTCCAGGCCGAGCGGGGCACGGACGAGCTGGTCTCCCAGCTCGTCGAGCGCTTCCACGCGGTCGCCCGCGACCACGAGTACGTGCTGGTCCTCGGCACCGACTTCGCCGGCACCACCCTCCCCGACGAGCTGGCCCTCAACGCCCGCCTGGCCAATGAGTTCGCCGCGTCCGTGATCACGGTCGTCGGCGGCCAGGAGCAGTCGGCCGAGTCGGTGCGGGCCGAGGCGCGCAACGCCTTCCGCGCCTATGAGTCGCTGGGCTGCGACGTCGTCGCCCTGGTCGTCAACCGGGTGGCCCCGGGCGACCGCGAGGCCATCGGCGAGCCGCTGTCCGCGAGCCTGCCGGTGCCCTGCTACGCCCTGCCCGAGGACAGCGCGCTGTCCGCGCCGACCGTGCGCCAGATCGTCCAGAAGCTGGGCGCCGAGGTGCTGCTGGGCGACGACGCCGGGCTCTCCCGCGACGCCAAGGACTTCGTCTTCGGCGGCGCCATGCTGCCGGTCTTCCTGCCCGCCCTGACCGAGGGCTGCCTGGTCGTCACCCCCGGCGACCGCGTGGACCTGATCGTCGGCGCGCTGGCCGCGCACAGCGCGGGCGCCCCGGCCATCGCCGGTGTGCTGCTGACCCTGGACGAGCGCCCCGGCCCGGACATCCTGGCGCTGGCCGGCCGGCTGGCCCCGGGCACCCCGGTGGTCTCGGTGCCGGGCGGCTCCTTCCCGACCGCGGCCGAGCTCTTCGCCGTCGAGGGCAAGCTGGAGGCGTCCTCGCCGCGCAAGGTGGAGACCGCGCTGGGCCTCTTCGAGCGCCACGTGGACACCGCCGAGCTGACCAACCGCATCTCCGTGGCCCGCTCCGAGCGCGTCACGCCGATGATGTTCGAGCACGAGCTGATCGAGCGCTCCCGCTCCGCCCGCCGCCGGGTCGTCCTCCCCGAGGGCACCGAGGAGCGGGTGCTGCGCGCGGCCGACGTGCTGCTGCGCCGCGACGTCTGCGACCTGATCCTGCTGGGCGAGGTGGACGCCATCCGCAAGCGCGCCGCCGAGCTGGGCATCGACCTGGCCGACGCGCAGCTCATCGACCCGGCGACCTCCGCGCTGCGGGACCGCTTCGCCGAGATCTACGCCAAGGCCCGCGCCCACAAGGGCATGACCGTCGAGCTGGCCCACGACGTCGTCGCCGACGTCTCCTACTTCGGCACCCTGATGGTCCAGGAGGGCCTGGCCGACGGCATGGTCTCCGGCGCGGTGCACTCCACCGCCGCCACCATCCGCCCCGCCTTCGAGATCATCAAGACGGCGCCGGGCGCCCAGATCGTCTCCTCGGTCTTCTTCATGTGCCTGGCCGACCGGGTCCTGGTCTACGGCGACTGCGCGGTCAACCCCGACCCCAACGCCGAGCAGCTCGCGGACATCGCCATCCAGTCCGCCGAGACCGCCAGGCAGTTCGGCGTCGAGCCGCGCGTGGCGATGCTGTCGTACTCCACCGGCACCTCCGGCTCGGGCGCGGACGTCGACAAGGTCCGCAAGGCCACCGAGCTGGTCCGGGAGCGCCACCCCGAGCTCCTGGTCGAGGGCCCGATCCAGTACGACGCCGCCGTCGACGCCCGCGTCGCCGCGACCAAGCTGCCGGGCTCCGAGGTCGCGGGCAAGGCCACGGTGCTGGTCTTCCCCGACCTCAACACCGGCAACAACACCTACAAGGCCGTCCAGCGCTCGGCCGGCGCGGTCGCGGTGGGCCCGGTCCTCCAGGGCCTGCGCAAGCCGGTCAACGACCTGTCGCGCGGCGCGCTGGTCCAGGACATCGTGAACACCGTGGCGATCACCGCCATCCAGGCCCAGGGCGAGCAGCGCGGCGAGCGCACCGAGCCCTGATCCGCCCCGCGGGGCCGGGGCACGAGCCCCGGCCCCGTACCCATGAGACGCCCCCCGAATCCCCCACACGGAAAGCCCCGATGACTTCCAACGCCACCCGAGTCCTCGTCCTCAACTCCGGCTCGTCCTCGCTCAAGTACCAGCTGCTCGACATGGCCGACGGCGCCCGGCTGGCCGTCGGCCTGGTCGAGCGCATCGGCGAGGAGACCTCGCGGCTGGCGCACACCCCCCTGGCCTCGGGCGGTGACAGGCGCGAGCGCACCGGCCCGATCGCCGACCACGACGCCGCCCTCCAGGCCGTCGCGGCGGAGCTGGCCGCCGACGGGCTGGGGCTGGACTCCCCGGAGCTGGCCGCGATCGGTCACCGCGTCGTCCACGGCGGCAGCGAGTTCACCGCGCCGACGCTGATCACCGACGAGGTCGTCGCGGAGATCGAGCGGCTGATCCCGGTGGCGCCGCTGCACAACCCGGCCAACATCACCGGCATCCGCACCGCCCAGGCGCTCCGCCCCGACCTGCCGCAGGTCGCGGTCTTCGACACCGCCTTCCACACGACGATGCCGGAGTCGGCCGCGCGCTACGCGATCGACACCGAGACCGCCGACGCGCACATGATCCGCCGCTACGGCTTCCACGGCACCTCGCACGCGTACGTCTCCCGCGAGACCGCCAGGCTGCTGGGCAAGGCCCCTGAAGAGGTCAACGTCATCGTGCTCCACCTGGGCAACGGCGCCTCGGCCTCCGCGGTCCAGGGCGGCCGCTGCGTCGACACCTCCATGGGCCTCACCCCGCTGGAGGGCCTGGTCATGGGCACCCGCTCCGGCGACCTGGACCCGGCGGTGCTGCTGCACCTGTCCCGCAACGCGGGGATGTCCGTCGACGAGATCGACTCGCTCCTCAACAAGAAGAGCGGTCTGATCGGACTGTGCGGCGACAACGACATGCGCGAGATCCGCCGGCGCATCGACGAGGGCGACGAGCGGGCGGCGCTCGCCTTCGACATCTACGTCCACCGGCTGAAGAAGTACATCGGCGCCTACTACGCGGTCCTGGGCAAGGTGGACGCCGTGGCCTTCACCGCGGGCGTGGGCGAGAACGCGGCCCCGGTCCGCGAGGCCGCCATGGCGGGCCTGGAGGCGCTGGGCCTGGTCGTGGACGCCGGGCTCAACGAGATCCGTTCGGGCGAGCCGCGGCTGATCTCTCCCGAGTCCTCGCGGGTCGCGGTGGCCGTGGTCCCGACCGACGAGGAGCTGGAGATCGCCACGCAGGCGTACGCGCTGGTCAGCTCTTGATCGGCGGAACTTCGTGATCCGTTCCTTGGTCTTTCCCACAGCTCGAATATTCCGCTCCGAAACAAACCGATAGGATCTGCCCCATGCGCCGTTCCAAAATCGTCTGCACCCTGGGCCCTGCCGTCGACTCCTTCGACCAGCTGAAGTCGCTGATCGAGGCCGGTATGAACGTGGCCCGTTTCAACATGAGCCACGGGTCCCACTCGGAGCACGAGGAGCGGTACAACCGCCTCCGCAAGGCCTCGGAGGAGACCGGCCGCGCCGTGGGCGTGCTGGCCGACCTCCAGGGCCCGAAGATCCGCCTGGAGACCTTCGCGGACGGCCCCGTGGAGCTGGTGCGCGGTGACGAGTTCGTCATCACCACCGAGGACGTCCC
Organism: Streptomyces sp. UNOB3_S3; assembly: GCF_020740895.1. GTDB lineage: Bacteria > Actinomycetota > Actinomycetes > Streptomycetales > Streptomycetaceae > Streptomyces. Next base: position 9,426 of record NZ_JAILXP010000018.1, read on the forward strand.
CGGTGACAAGACGATCTGCGGCACGACCTACAAGGGCCTGCCCGGCGACGTCGTCAAGGGCGACCAGGTCCTGATCAACGACGGCAACGTCGAGCTCCGGGTCACCGAGGTCGACGGCCCGCGCGTGAAGACGATCGTCATCGAGGGCGGTGTCATCTCCGACCACAAGGGCATCAACCTGCCCGGCGCGGCGGTGAACGTCCCGGCGCTGTCCGAGAAGGACATCGAGGACCTGAAGTTCGCCCTCGCCATGGGCTGCGACATGGTGGCGCTGTCCTTCGTCCGCGACGCCAAGGACGTCCAGGACGTCCACCGCGTCATGGACCAGGTCGGCCGCCGCGTGCCGGTCATCGCCAAGGTCGAGAAGCCGCAGGCCGTCGAGAACATGGCGGAGGTCGTCATGGCCTTCGACGGTGTGATGGTGGCCCGTGGCGACCTGGCGGTGGAGTACCCGCTGGAGCGCGTCCCGATGGTGCAGAAGCGCCTGATCGAGATGTGCCGCCGCAACGCCAAGCCGGTGATCGTCGCGACCCAGATGATGGAGTCGATGATCACCAACTCCCGTCCCACGCGTGCCGAGGCCTCCGACGTCGCCAACGCCATCCTGGACGGCGCGGACGCGGTCATGCTCTCCGCCGAGTCCTCGGTCGGCGCGTACCCGATCGAGACCGTCAAGACGATGTCCCGCATCGTCGAGGCGGCCGAGCAGGAGCTGCTCTCCAAGGGCCTCCAGCCGCTGGTCCCGGGCAAGAAGCCGCGCACGCAGGGCGGTTCCGTCGCCCGCGCCGCGTGCGAGATCGCGGACTTCCTGGGCGGCAAGGCGCTGGTCGCCTTCACCAAGTCCGGTGACACCGCCCGCCGGCTCTCCCGCTACCGCACGGCGCAGCCGATCCTGGCCTTCACCACGGACGCCTCGACCCGCAACCAGCTCACGCTGAGCTGGGGCGTCGAGACCTTCGTGGTCCCGCACGTGGACAACACGGACGCGATGGTCGACCTGGTCGACGCCGAGCTGCTCAAGCTCAAGCGCTACACCGAGGGCGACATCATGATCATCACGGCGGGCTCCCCGCCCGGCATCCCCGGCACCACCAACATGGTGCGGGTGCACCACCTCGGCGGCGAGAACCGCTAGGTTCCGCGCCCGCTCGCACGACGGTGGCCGCCGCTCCGGGTTCTCCCGGGGCGGCGGCCACCGTCGTCGTACCGGCCAGCTCGCCCGGCCTACGGATACGTGCCGTCGGTCAGGTACTGGTGGAGGTTCGGGATGTGCAGCGTCCCCCCGAACTGCCCCGCCTGCCGGATCCTCACATGGGTGAAGAAGATCGGGATCGGCAGCTTCAGCCCCGGGATCAGCGGCGGCAGGCTGGTCGGCGACTGGGTCGACGGAACGATCCCGAGGAGATTCCCCTTCAGCTCCTCCGTGTACATGGTGACCTTGCCGCCCTTGAGCGTCGAGGTCGTCCCCATCCCCGCCACGTGGTACTGCTTGCCCTGGCCGTTGACGATCTGGTGGAGATCCCTGATCTCCAGGGCGTCCGCGGTGAACTTGAGCACGGGCTTCTGCTGACCGTTCGCCATCGTGATGCGCTTGACGCCCTCGTAGGTGAGACCGGTCAGGGTCAGCTTGCTCGCCTCCAGATACCAGGGCTGGCCGGGGAAGGCGCGGTGCTCGTTCTCGTCGACGACCGTGCCCTTGGGGCAGGGGCCGGGCTGTTTACCGCCGGCTTCGCCGGTGGGCGAGGGCGAGGGCGATTGCGATGCGGAAGCGGACGGGGAAGGCGTCGCCGGCGCGGACGGCTTCGCCTCGGCCGTCGGCCCGGACACGGCCTTGTCCGGCTTCGGCCGCTGCTTCGGCGACGCCCCCTGTGCCGACGGCGAGGACGAGGGCGAGGGCGACGGCGAGGACGGCGCCGACGGACCGGGCGCGGCGGCCGGCTTCCCGCCGGTCAGGATCTCGGTGAGCTTCTCACCGAGCCCCAGCGGATCCAGCGGGTTCACCTTCTTGGGAGGCGAGGAAAGCGGTGCCGGAACGCGCTCCGGCACGGGCGCCGTCTTCGCCGACGGCGACGCGGAGGCCGACGCCGAGGCGGAGGGTGCGGCGGACGGCGAGTCGGCGGGCCCCTGGCCCCGGCCCGCCGGCGCCGACGGCCGCTCCCCGGCCCCGGGGCGCTCCTTCGCGTCCGCGCCCGTACCGGGGCTCGCGGCCGACGGTGCCGGCGAGGGCGTCCCGTTCTCCGTCGCGTCCGGCTCCGGAACCGTGTCCGGCGCGGTCACACATCCCGCGTCCCCGAAGGGATTCACCGGCTGTACGGGCTTGGCCTGCGCCAGCGTCGGCGTGAGGCCCATGCCCATCAGCACGGCGCCCGGCATCGCCGCGAGGGCGACGGCCTTGCCGGCCGGCATGTTCAGCCGGGCCAGCAGCGGCTTTCTCGGCGCGGCGTGGCGCGGGCCGCTCCCGCCGCCGCGCGTGTGGTCAGTCGGCACCGTGCCTCCCACCGGGCTCGTCGGCCGGCGCGGGCTGCGGCTGCCCCGGCGCCCAGGACACCCCCAGGCCACCGCCGATCAGCGCCAGCAGGAATCCGACCAGGAAGGCGCCGAAGTTGGAGACGACGAGGGAGACCAGCGCGAGGAGGATCGCGGCGACACCGGCGAAGACCCTCGACTGCGGCTGGTACCACATGGTCAGGCCCAGCACGATCAGCAGTACGCCGATGATCAGCGATCCGGCGCCGGCCGTCGTGGCCATCCGGAACTGGAGATCGCCCAGCGAGACCGTCTGGTACGGGATGTACATGACCGGGACACCGGCCAGGATGCACAACAGCCCGCCCCAGAAGGGGCGTCGGCCCCGCCAGTCCCAGAACGAACGGCGGATGCGGCCGAGCGTGTCGATCAGCCGTGGTCGCGTATCGGCGCTCATGGTGTACAGCTCCTCGGGACTGGCGAATCGGTGGTGCGTGGCGCTCACGGACGCGGTCGCGGACTGCGGCCGGTCCGGGCGTGGGGCCGGTCGGCCCGGTCCCACGCCCGTCCCGTCACTCCAGCTCGGCGTCCTGGAAGCACTCGTTCTTGCCGAAGCCGACCTTCATCTTCAGGCCCTTGAGGGTGAAGGTGCCCGCCGTGGTCGCCCACGCCCGCTGCTTGGCGTCGGTGAAGGTGACCCGCTTGGCCTGCTGGGCGAACGAGCCCGGCACGTACTTGTCGCCGGCGTGGGGGCCGGGGCCCTTGCCGTTGCCCTTCCCCTTGAGGGTGTCGTCCACCGAGACGCCGATGTCGATGTCCTCGAACTGCGCGTCCGCCTTGAGGACGTCCGCGTCGATGTAGAGCTGCTTGGCGTCGACCGCTTCCTTGTCGCCCGCCGTGAGCTTCATCGACACTTCCTGGTTGATGAGCGGGATGGGGACGACGACGGACTGGCACAGGTTGTTGATCGTGGCGTGGTTCAGGCCGACGACCACAACGGGATGGGCTCCCTTCGCGTTCTGGTCGAGGGCGCCGTACTGGACGAAGTCCTCGCCCACCATCTTCCCGGCCTGAACCTTGAACTGCTGGCCCGAAACACTGAACGACGCCGCGAGGGCGCCCTGCGCGACCGCCACACCGATCGCGGCCGACGCCGCGACGCCGGGCACCATGACGACGGCGAACCTGCGCCATCTGGTCCCACCACGAGTCCGGTCCTTCACGACTTTCCTCCTTCTCGGACGTACATCCCCGGTGCGGGCAGGCGGCCCGCGCGGGGATGGGAGAAGAGCTACGTCCTCGGGAAGAAGAGCGCCGTGGCGTCCGCTGGCACCTGCCGCGCCCGTCACACACCGGCGATCACCCCCGAGCGACAACCACTGGCCACGCCTTCGCGCAACCTGCGGAACAGGCCCCGCCGTTGACGCACGGGGACCCCCCTGTCCCAGGACCGGTGGACGTGCCACCGGCCCGCCCGGTGGGGACCCACGACCCGCGCACGACCGACGGCCGGGGCGGGAGCGGACCGGGCTGGCCCGATCGTGGTCCATCGCGGGCCGGGGCACAAGAGGTTGATTACTTGCGAGTAACGAGCGGATAACCAACGGGCGGCCGGTATGTATCGCCACCCGGCCGCACAACGCCGCAACGTGACCGCGGCCGAGGGGGCACAACAGAAAAAACCCGGGCGAAAGCCCGGGTTTTCCTTACCTCGCGTAACAGCGGCCGCGTTTACCAAGTTTTGGTAAAGCGGGACGACCCGTGCCGCCTGTGACGCGGGGGAGACGAGTGCCTGTCAGAAGAGGGCGCGCGACAGCGCGGTCCGCGCGGCCGTCACCCGCGGATCGTCGGGACCGATCACCTCGAAGACCTCCAGCAGCCGCACGCGCGCGGCGTCGCGGTCCTCCCCGGCCGTCCGCCGCACGGTGTCGATCAACCGCCCGAAGGCGTCCTCGACATGACCACCGACGAGGTCGAGATCGGCCGCCGCGATCTGCGCGGCCACATCGCCCGGCGCGTCGGCGGCCGCCTTGCGCACCGCCTGCGCGTCCATGCCCTGGACGCGCTTCAGGAGCTGCGCCTGAGCGAGGCCCAGCTTGGCCTCGGCGTTGGCCGGGTCGTCGGACAGCACGTTCTCGTAGGCGCGGACGGCACCGCCCAGGTCGCCCGCGTCCAGCGCGTCGTGCGCGGCGGACAGGGCGGCGTCGTGCGGGCCCGCGGGCACCTGCGGGACGGCGGCCTCGTCGTACTCCCCCGGCTCTCCCGGCGCGACGGGCGCGCCCACGATGCCGAAGCGCTGCTCCGCCACCGCGATCAGCTGCTCCAGCACCTGACGGATCTGGGCCTCGGGCGCCGCGCCCTGGAACAGCGGCAGGGCCTGGCCGGCCACGACGGCGAAGACGGCCGGGATGGACTGGACGCCGAACTGCTGGAAGAGCAGCTGGTTGGCCTCGACGTCCACCTTGGCGAGGACGAAGCGCCCCGCGTACTCGTCGGCCAGCCGCTCCAGCAGCGGGCCCAGCTGCTTGCACGGCTCGCACCAGTCGGCCCAGAAGTCGATGACGACGGGCACCTCGGCGGACCGCTGGAGGACCTCCGCCTCGAAGCCGGCCTCGTCGACGTCGAAGACGAGACGGCCCGCGACCGGGGCCCCGCCCTGGCGGACGGCCTCGGCGCGCGCCTGCTCCGCCTTCTGCCTGGCTTCTCCGGCCGCCTTCACCGCGGCGAGGTCGACCACTCCACTCATGGACATGTTCCGTGGCTGCATGGGCCCATCCTCCCCCCTCGGCACGGAGAACCGGAAAACCTGCGGACGGCGGCTGACCGATCCACTGGCTGATCTTCGCCGGGTCCCCACCCGGCGCGAGCGTTCATCGCGTGGTTGTCGCTCTTACGCTACGAGCCGTAGCGTAACTGCAACGAGCGATCCCGGACCCTGTGATCTACCTCATACCCGGCGGCCTACCCGGCGGTAAGGTCCCTCCATGAGCTCCGCCGCCCCTCCCCCGGCCCGCCGCACGGGCCGCCCACGCAGCGCCGAGGCCGATCGCGCCATCCTCGACGCGACCCGCGCGGCCCTGGTCGAGCTGGGCTGGAGCAAGCTGACCCTCGGCGACGTCGCGACCCGCGCCGGGGTCGCCAAGACCACCCTCTACCGCCGCTGGGCGGGCAAGAACGAACTCGTGGTGGACGCGGTGGCCGCCCTCTTCGACGAACACCTGGAGCTCCCCGACCGCGGCAGCCTCCAGGCCGACATCGAGGGCGTCGTCCTCCAGTTCGCGTCCCTCCTGGAACGCCCCGAGACCAAGACGGCCCTGATGGCGGTGGTGGCCGAATCCACCCGCGACGACGCCCTGCGCGACCGCATCCGCTCCGCGATCGTGGACCGCCAGAAGTCCCTCGTCCTCCTCGGCCGCGCCCGCGCCCAGGCCCGCGGCGAACTGCCCCGCGAGCCCGACCCCGAGTCGGCGGCCCGCAACGCCGACCTCATCTTCGACGTCATCGCGGGCGCCGTCGTCCACCGGACGCTGGTGAGCGCGGAACCGGTGGACGAGGAGTGGGCACGCGGTTTCACGGCACTGCTGGTGGGCGGCCTGGCGTCCGCGTACACCTGAGGCAGCCCCTTCCGGGCCCGTCGGCCACGCCTACCGGGCGCGCCTGCCGGACCGCAGGGTCAGAATCCCGCCGGCTCCGTATACGTCCCCCACTCGTTCCGCAGGGCGTCGCAGATCTCGCCCAGAGTGGCCTCGGCGCGCGCGGCCTCCAGCATGGGGGCGATCATGTTGGAGCCGTCGCGCGCGGCGGTCAGCATCGCCTCCAGGCCGGCGCGGACGCGCGCGTCGTCGCGGTGGGCCCTGCGGCCGGCCAGGACGCGCACCTGCTCGCGCTCCACCTCGTGGCTCACCCGCAGGATCTCCAGATCGCCGGTGACCGAGCCGTGGTGGCAGTTGACGCCCACGACGCGCTTGGCGCCCTTCTCCAGGGCCTGCTGGTACAGGAAGGCGCTCTCGGCGATCTGACCGGTGAACCAGCCGTCCTCGATGCCGCGCAGGATGCCGGAGGTCATGGGGCCGATGGGGTGCCGGCCGTCGGGGTGGGAGCGCAGACCGCGCTCCTTGATCCGCTCGAAGACCGTCTCGGCGTCGGCCTCGATCCGGTCGGTGAGCTGCTCGACGTACCACGAACCGCCCAGCGGGTCGGCCACGTTGGCGACGCCCGTCTCCTCCATCAGCACCTGCTGGGTGCGCAGGGCGATCTCGGCGGCCTGCTCGCTGGGGAGGGCCAGGGTCTCGTCCAGGGCGTTGGTGTGGAGGGAGTTGGTGCCGGCGAGCACGGCGGCGAGGGCCTCGACGGCCGTCCGCACCACGTTGTTGTACGGCTGCTGGGCGGTGAGGGAGACCCCGGCGGTCTGGGTGTGGAAGCGCAGCCACTGGGCCTTCTCGGTGCGCGCGCCGTAGACCTCCTTCATCCACCGGGCCCAGATCCGGCGCGCCGCGCGGAACTTGGCGATCTCCTCGAAGAAGTCGACGTGGGCGTCGAAGAAGAAGGACAGGCCGGGGGCGAAGGTGTCGACGTCGAGGCCGCGGCTCAGCCCCAGCTCGACGTAGCCGAAACCGTCGGCGAGGGTGTAGGCGAGCTCCTGCGCGGCCGTGGCCCCGGCCTCGCGGATGTGGTAGCCGGAGACGGACAGCGGCTTGTAGGCGGGGATGGCGCGGGCGCAGTGCTCCATCAGGTCGCCGATCAGGCGCAGATGGGGCTCGGGCGGGAAGAGCCACTCCTTCTGCGCGATGTACTCCTTGAAGATGTCGGTCTGGAGCGTGCCGTTGAGGACGCCGGGGTCGACGCCCTGGCGCTCGGCGGCGACGAGGTACATGCAGAAGACGGGGACGGCGGGGCCGCTGATGGTCATCGACGTGGTGACGTCGCCCAGCGGGATGTCCCTGAAGAGGATCTCCATGTCGGCGGCGGAGTCGATCGCGACGCCGCAGTGGCCGACCTCGCCGAGGGAGCGCCCGTCGTCGGAGTCGCGGCCCATGAGGGTGGGCATGTCGAAGGCCACGCTCAGCCCGCCGCCGCCGTTGGCGAGGATCGTCTTGTACCGCTCGTTGGTCTGCTCGGCGTTGCCGAAGCCGGCGAACTGGCGGATGGTCCAGGCGCGGCCGCGGTAGCCGGTGGCGTACAGGCCGCGGGTGAAGGGGTACTCGCCGGGCCAGCCGATCCGCTCGAAGCCCTCGTAGGCGTCGCCGGGGCGGGGACCGTAGACGGGGTCGACCGGCGCGCCGGAGAGGGTGGTGAAGTCGGCGTCGCGCTTGCGCGCCGCGTCGAACCGGGCCTGCCAGCGGCGGCGTCCCGCCTCGATGGCTGATGCGTCCATGGTGGTCTGCGCCGCCTCTCCGAGCGTCATCGCGCGAAAATTTAGTAGGACGTCCTAGTAAATTCTCGCGCAAGAACGCCCCGGACACAAGGGACGTGTCCGGGGCGCGCGCCGAAGTGCCGAGCTGCCGGGCGGGGGGTGCGGGGCGGGCGTCAGGCCCGTACGGGACCCGTCGCCTCGTCCGTGACCAGCGGCTCCAGCTCGCGGGAGACCTTGCGCTCGACCACGAACGCGGCGCCCGGGATGGTGCCGGCGATCAGCACCCACGCCAGCTTGCCGAACGGCCAGCGGGCCTTGGAGCCCATGTCGAAGGCGAAGACCAGGTAGAGGACGTACAGCCAGCCGTGCGCGATGGCCACGACCCGGGTCGGGCCCGCGGCGCCGTCCATGTCCAGCAGGTACTTGGCGATGACGCCGATCGTCAGGAGGACCAGGAGGACACCGGTGACATACGCCATCACGCGGTAGCGGGTCAGCACGCTCTTCTTCATGCAGGCGAGCGTAACGGCATGTTCCGGGGCGATCTTCGCCGCCCCGCCCTACGCGTTCTCGTCACGCGTTCTCGTCGGCGGCGTCGTCCTCCTCCGTGAAGTCGTCCGCCGCCACGCGCAGCGGCCGCAGCACCTGGAAGATCTCCGCGCACCCGTCGGCGTCGTACGCGCCCAGCCCGAAGTCCATCGCCATCAGGTCCCGGGTCGCCGCGTCGACGACCTCACGCCCCTTCTCCGTGATCGAGGCGAGCGTGCCCCGGCCGTCGTTGGGATTGGGGCGCTTGTCCACGAGACCGGCCGTGACCAGCCGGTCCACGGTGTTGGTGACCGAGGTCGGGTGGACCATCAGCCGCTCGCCGATCTTCGACATCGGCAGCTCGCCCGCCTTGGAGAAGGTCAGCAGCACCAGCGCCTCGTAGCGCGCGAAGGTCAGCCCGTACGGCTTGACGACCGCGTCGACCTGGCCCAGCAGGATCTGGTGGGCGCGCATGATCGAGGTGATCGCGGCCATGGACGGCACGGACCCCCAGCGCCGCTTCCAGAGCTCGTCGGCGCGGGCGATGGGATCGAAGGGGAGGCTGAGCGGCTTCGGCACGGCATCGAGCGTACCCGCCGGCCCCCTTCCGACCGGGCCCGTCCCGGAATTCGGACAACCCGGCCGTTACGCCGCGCCCGCCGCCTCGCGCACCAGTCGCACCGCCGACTTCAGGCTCAGCCCGGGCTCGGCCCTGCGCAGCGCCCGCACCGCGTGCACCTCCTGCTCCCGGGCGTCCACGCCGGCCGCCGCGAGGACGCCGCGCGCCCACTCGGCCCGGACCTCGCGCTCGGGGCGGGCGGCGTGCAGCGCGATCAGCTCCGCGGCCCGCTCCAGGCCCGGCCGCTCGGCCTCGTCCGCCGTCTCCAGCGCCGCACGCACGGCGTCGGCCACGGCCCGCGAGTCGCGCAGCACCACGACCGCCTCAAGATCCGCGCCCGCGCCCTTGCTCCTGCCGAACATCCGGTCCCCCTCGCTCGTTCCCGATCAGCGAGATCGTACGACCTCGCGCACGACCGCCGTGACGGCCACCGTCCCGGCGAGCCCGGACCCGGCCACCACCAGGTGCACGGGCGCGAACTCGGCCGCCGCGCCCGCCAGGGCCATGCCGAGGCCCTGGACCGTCATCGTCCCGGCCGACAGCACCGTCATGGCGCGACCGCGCAGCTCCTCGGGCACGGCGGCGACGAACCACTGGTCCGCGCCCAGCGTGTAAGCCGTCCCCGCCCCGGCCACCGCCGCCAGCAGCAGCGACCAGCCGAGCGAGGGCCGCAGCGCGTACAGCGTGAACGGCACGAGCAGCACGGCCGCCAGCGGCAGCGCGATCCGCTCCCGCGCACGCGGCCGGAGCAGGGACCCGGCGAGCACCTCGCCGGTGATCGCGCCGACCGGCATGGCGCAGAGCAGCAGCCCGGTGGCCGTGGCCCCGGCACCGAGGTCGTGCGCGTAGGGCGCGGCGAGGGACTCGGGGGTGACGAGGAAGAACGGGGGGATCCAGGAGAGCAGGATCAGGGCGCGTATCCGGCGGTGCGCGAACAGCTCCCGTAACCCGGCGAGGGAGGCCGTCATCAGCCCGCCCTGACCCGTGGCGGACCGGGCGGACCGGGCGGGGCGCCGCCGGGTGCCCAGGCGCAGCAGCGCGGCCGAGGCGAGGAAGCCGGCGGCGGTGGCGAGGAGCGCGGTCCGGGGCGGGGCGACCGTCAGCAGCACCCCGCCGGCCGCGAAGCCGACGAGCTGGGCGCCCTGCGAGACGACGCGCAGCAGCGACCGTCCCAGGACGAAGAGGTCGCCCTCGCCGAGGATGTCGCCGAGCGTCGCGGCGCGTGTCCCGGCGAAGACGGGCGCGACGGCGGCGTTGACGCACCGCAGGGCGAACAGCGCGGCCACCGGCGTGCCGGGCAGGGCCATGACGACGGCGCCGGCGGCGCACAGCAGGTCGCAGGTGACGAGGACGCGCCGGGCGGGCCACCGGTCGGCGACCCCGGCGAGCAGGGTGCCGCCGAGGACGTACGGCAGGAACCCGAGCGCGAACGTGAGCGCGCTGAGCAGCGGCGAGCCGGTGATCCGGTACACGAGCACGGACAGCGCGATCTCACCGACGACGACGCCGAGCAGCGACAGCACGTGCGCGGCGAAGACGGCACGGAACTCGGGGACGGCGAAGACGGCACGGTAGCGCGAACGCGCGGGGGCGGGTGTGGTCGTTGGCATGCGCCCCAGCGTGCTGAGCGGCCGCACCCGGCTCCAGTTCTTTTCACGCCCGGCCGACGATCGGCCGGCTTACCCGCACGCATGGCGGACATGACCAGGACACCGTAAATGATCTCCGCCCGCAGGCCGGTGGCCGCTTCGGCGGCCTCGGCCGCTCTGCGCAGCAGGGCCATCCCACGCCCGGCGTCGGCGAGAGTCACGGAGGCGACCCTACCGGCGTCGCCCCCACCCGGCCGGAGAACGGAAACGCCCTCCCCCGCACGGGGAAGGGCGCCCGGCGAGCGGCGGACCCGGCCGTCAGGACGACAGGTACCGCTCCACCGTCTCCACCTTCGACGTCAGCCCGTCCGTCACCCCGGGCCGGATGTCGGCCTTGAGGACGAGCGAGACGCGGCCGCAGCGGGCCTCGACCGCGGCGACGGCGCGCTTGACGACGTCCATGACCTCGTCCCACTCGCCCTCGACGGAGGTGAACATCGCGTCCGTGCGGTTCGGCAGCCCGGACTCGCGGACGACGCGGACGGCGTCGGCGACGTATTCGCCGACGTCCTCGCCGACGCCCAGCGGTGTCACGGAGAAGGCGACGATCATGCGTTGATCACGCCTTCCTTGCGGGCGCGGGAGGCGATGACCGTGGCCTCGGCCTCGCGGCGGAGCATCCGGTCGGCGAAGAAGCCGCCGGTCGGCAGGACGGAGAGGACGAAGTAGAGGGCGGCGGTCTTCAGCTCCCACTTGGTCTTCGACCAGGCGTCGAGCCAGAAGACCACGTAGATGATGAAGAGGATGCCGTGGACCGCGCCCATCACCGGCACCGCGTTGAAGTCGGTGGTCCGCTTGAGCACCGAGCAGAGCATCAGGAGCAGGAAGGAAACACCTTCCGGCACGGAGACCAGGCGGAGCCGGCGCAGGGCGGAGGCGGTCTTGAGGTCCACGGGGCACACCTTCGGTCGCTAGTGGCGGGACGGTCACGGCTTGTGATGGCGTTCACAAGCCGCTCCATTGTCGCAGTACTGCAACGGATCACCGGATCCGGGTCCGTTCCGGGCGTTCCGAGGGCCCTGGGGCCTGTTGGAGCCGTATGTCCGCCCGCTAGCGTCGGGGCGTGGCTCAGTTTCGGCTCCACGGGAGCAAAGTCCTCGCCGTCGACATGACGGGGGACGCGGTCAAGGCCAAGAACGGCTCGATGGTCGCGTACGAGGGCGAGATGGCATTCAAGAAGATGACGGGCGGCGGTGACGGCCTGCGGGGCATGGTCACGCGCCGGCTCACCGGTGAGCAGATGGAAGTCATGGAGGTGAAGGGACACGGCACCTGCTACTTCGCCGACCGGGCGAGCGAGATCAATCTCGTCGCCCTGCGCGGGGAGACCCTCTACGTCGAGTCGAGCAACCTGCTGTGCACCGACTCCGCCCTCCGTACCGGCACCACCTTCACCGGCCTGCGCGGCGCCTCGCAGGGCAACGGCCTGTTCACCACCACCGTGGAGGGCACCGGCCAGGCGGCGATCCTCTCCGACGGCACGGCGATCGTGCTGCGGGTGACCCCGCAGACGCCCCTCCAGGTCGACCCGGGCGCGTACATCGCCCACACCGGCAGGCTCAAGCAGCACTTCCAGTCGGGCGTCAATTTCCGCACGTTCATCGGCGAGGGATCCGGCGAGGCGTTCCAGATCCGCTTCGAGGGCGACGGTCTCGTCTACGTCCAGCCCAGCGAGCGCAACACCATCGGGGGTGACCTCTGATGCCCTTCCGGCTTCTCAACTCACGCATGGTCGAGGCCCAGGTGATCCCCGGGCAGCGGCTGTTCAGCCAGCGCGGCGCGATGCTCGCCTACAAGGGCGACGTCTCCTTCACCCCCAGCATCACCGGCGGCCAGGGCGGCGTCATGGGGATGATCGGCCGCCGGATCGCCAACGAGGCCACGCCGCTGATGTCCGTGGAGGGCAGCGGCACGGTGATGTTCGGCCACGGCGGGCACCACGTCCACGTCATCGAGCTCACCGGCGACACCCTCTATGTCGAGGCCGACCGGCTGCTCGCCTTCGACGGCACGCTTCAGCAGGGCACGATGTTCATGGGGTCGCAGGGCGGCGTGATGGGCATGGTGCGCGGCCAGGTGACCGGGCAGGGCCTGTTCACCACCACCCTCAAGGGGCACGGCGCGGTCGCCGTGATGGCCCACGGCGGCTTCATCGAGCTGCCGATCACCGGCGGGCGGCCGGTCGTCGTCGACCCGCAGGCCTATGTCGCCCACCGCGGCGAGGTCCGCAACAAGCTGTCGGCCGCGATCGGCTGGCGCGAGGTGGTCGGCCGCGGCAGCGGCGAGGCCTTCCGGCTCGAGCTGTCGGGCAACGGCACGGTGTACGTCCAGGCGTCGGAGGAGAAGCTGTGACCAGCCCCGTCATCCACGACGCGTCGACTCTCCCGAGCAACGACAACGTCAACCCCTACACCTTCAGCGTCGACCTCAAGGGGCAGTGGTTCCTCCAGAAGGGGAAGATGATCGCCTACTACGGGCAGATCAACTTCCATGGCATCGGCCACGGCCCCCTCGACCGGCTGATCGCCGGCAGCTTCCACTCCCCGCTCCACGCGGCGGACTGGGTCGTCGCCGAGGGCCACGGCAAGATGCTCCTCGCGGACCGCTCCTTCGACGTCAACTCCTACGACCTCGAGGACGGCAACCTCACCGTCCGCTCCGGCAATCTGCTGGCCTTCGAGCCCTCGCTCTCGCTCAAGCAGTCGATCATCCCGGGCTTCCTCACCCTCATCGGCACGGGGAAGTTCGTGGCCGCGTCCAACGGCCCGGTCGTCTTCGTCGAGCCCCCGATCCGCGTCGACCCGCAGGCCCTGGTGGGCTGGGCCGACTGCCCGTCCCCCTGCCACCACTACGACCACCAGTACCTCAGAGGCGTCATGGGCGGCGTCCGGAGACTGACGGGGCTGGGCGGCGCGTCCGGCGAGGAGCACCAGTTCGAGTTCGTCGGCGCGGGCACGGTGCTGCTCCAGTCCACCGAGCGGCTGATGGACGAGATCGCCACCGGCGAGGGTCCGCCCGCCGAGGCGGGCGTCCCGCACGGCACCTCCGGGAATCAGTCAATGTCCCCGCGTTTGCCGGGCCAGCTGGGCGACCTCCAGCGCCGCTTCGGGCTGTGAGCGGTACCCTGCGGAGTGTGACGGGTCGAACACACGACCTCCCGCACCACCCGTCCACCCACCGCACCTTCATTAGTTAATCTTTCAACTTCTTAGGTAGACTCCCTCTATGGACACCGAGAACGGCACCCGCTGGCTCAGCGACGAGGAGCAGGCCGCCTGGCGTGCCCACCTGTACGTGAGCCGACTGCTGATGCACCAGCTCGAACGGGACCTCCAGCCGTTCGGCCTCACCAACAACGACTACGAGATCCTGGTCAATCTCTCGGAGTCGAAGGACCACCGGATGCGGATGAGCGACCTCGCGACCGCCACCCTCCAGTCGAAGAGCCGCCTCTCCCACCAGATCACCCGCATGGAGAACGCGGGCCTGGTCCGCCGCGTCAACTGCGAGTCCGACCGCCGCGGCCTCTTCGCGGTCCTCACCGACCACGGCTGGAAGACGATGCGCGAGGTCGCCCCGCACCATGTGGCGTCGGTGCGCGAGCACTTCATCGACCTGCTGTCGCCGGAGGAGCTCAAGGCGCTCCACGCGTCCCTGGAACCGGTCGCGAAGCACCTGCGCACCACGCGCGGCAAGTAGCCGCGGAACGCGATGCCGCGTCCGCGCCGCACACCCCCGTGGTGCGGCGCGGGCGAGGCGCCGCGCCGGCGTTCCGACAGCGCGCACCTCCCCGTCACCACCCGGAAGGCGAGGGATTCCCGCTGGCCCGGGCTCGCCCCAGGAGGGTTGAGGCAGCGTCAGGCTGCCGAGGAACGTCCCTCGGACGGCTCTTCGCCCGGGCCGGGGGCGCCGTGCGGAGTGAAGACGAAGGCCGAGATGTCGCCGTCCAAGTCGATGGTCAACGACGCGTCCAAGGCCTTGGCCAGGCGTGTGAGCAGCGGCAGAGTCGGCACGGAGTCACCGCCCTCGATGTTGGAGATCTGCGACTGGGTCATACCGGCACGCCGGGCGAGTTCGCTCTGCGAAAGGCCGAGTCCGGTTCGGCGGTCATGGACAGCCTGGCCCAGCGCGAACGCGTGCCCGGCCTCGACGTAGGCCGGGGACTCCTCCACGGTCTCGCCCAGGAGCTTCCTCGTGCGGCGGGTCCTCCACTGGGAGTGGTTCACGAGCTCTCTCCCCTGATCCGTTCATAGGTGTGCTCGGCGGGGCCGTGATCCGCTTGGCACACCTTCTGGGCGAGCCGGGCTCGCTCGACCTCGGCGGCCTCACGTTGCCTGGTCTTCCTGAAAACCGTCAGGAGCACGATGCGGCGATCGGGGGCGAGCCAGTACGTGATGCGCACGGCGTTGCCGTCCATGGTGAAACGCAGTTCACGCACGCCGTCACCGAGGTGTCGCGCGTACGGTTCACCGAGCGTGGTCGGCGCGGCCATCAGCATGTCGGCAGCCCGCTCGGCCTTGTCGTACTGAGAATCAGGCAGCAGCTCAAGCCACTGTCTGACTTCCGGCTCGATCTCGATCCGCCATGGGTCGCCCACTCACGCGACTATACAGAAATCAATATGGGGCTGCTGCCCCGCCGTCAGGCCGTCGTCAGCCCCGCCACCAGTTCGTCCGCCGCCGCGTAAGGGTCCAGCGACCCGCCGACCACCCGCTCCGCGAGCGCGCCCAGGCGGCGGTCGCCGCGGAGGTCGCCGATGCGCTCGCGCAGTGCGGTGACGGCGATGGTCTCGACCTCGTGGGAGGCGCGGCGGAGGCGGCGGCCGGTGAGGACGCCCCGTTCCGCCATCCACGCGTGGTGCTTCTCCAGCGCGGCGACGAGTTCGTCCGTGCCCTCGTTCCGCGCGGCGACCGTCTTGACGATCGGGGGCCGCCAGTCGCCGGGGGCGCGGGCCTCGCCCAGGCCCAGCATGTGGTTGAGCTCGCGGGCCGTGGCGTCGGCGCCGTCGCGGTCGGCCTTGTTGACCACGTAGACGTCGCCGATCTCCAGGATGCCGGCCTTGGCGGCCTGGATGCCGTCGCCCATCCCGGGGGCGAGCAGCACCACGCACGTGTCCGCCTGGGAGGCGATCTCCACCTCCGACTGGCCGACGCCCACCGTCTCCACCAGGATCACGTCGCAGCCCGCCGCGTCCAGGACGCGGATGGCCTGCGGGGCGGCCCAGGCGAGGCCGCCCAGGTGGCCCCGGGTGGCCATGGAGCGGATGTAGACGCCGGGGTCGGACGCGTGCTCGGACATCCGGACGCGGTCGCCGAGCAGCGCGCCGCCGGAGAACGGCGACGAGGGGTCCACCGCCAGGACGCCCACCCGTCTGCCCTGCCGGCGGTACGCGCTCACCAGCGCGGACGTCGACGTGGACTTGCCGACGCCCGGGGAGCCCGTCAGGCCCACCACATACGCGCCGCCGGTCAGCGGGGCGAGCGCCGCCATGACCTCGCGGAGCTGCGGGGACGCCCCCTCCACCAGGGAGATCAGCCGGGCCACGGCGCGCGGCCGCCCTTCCCGGGCCTGCTCGACCAGCGCGGGGACGTCCACCATCACGGCTCCCTCCTCAGAGGATCAGAGGACCTACCTCACTTGTTGTTGCCCGGCACCCGGAGGATCAGGGCGTCGCCCTGACCGCCGCCGCCGCACAGCGCGGCGGCGCCCACGCCGCCGCCCCGGCGCTTGAGCTCCAGCGCGAGGTGGAGCACGATCCGGGCGCCGGACATGCCGATGGGGTGGCCGAGCGCGATCGCTCCGCCGTTGACGTTCACCTTTTCAGGGGATACGCCCAGATCCTTCATGGACTGCACGGAGACCGCCGCGAAGGCCTCGTTGATCTCGATCAGGTCGAGGTCGTCGACGCCGATGCCCTCCTTGCGCAGGGCGTGCCGAATGGCGTTGGAGGGCTGGGACTGGAGGGAGTTGTCGGGGCCGGCGACATTGCCGTGGGCGCCGATCTCGGCGATCCAGTGGAGGCCCAGCTCCTCGGCCTTGGCCTTGCTCATCACGACCACGGCGGCGGCGCCGTCGGAGATCTGCGAGGCCGTACCGGCCGTGATCGTGCCGTCCTTGGCGAACGCGGGGCGCAGCTTGCCCAGGGACTCGGCGGTGGTCTCGGCGCGGATGCCCTCGTCCTTGTTGAAGAGGACCGGGTCGCCCTTGCGCTGGGGGATCTCCACGGGGGTGATCTCGGCGTCGAAGAGGCCGTTCTTCTGGGCGGCGGCGGCGCGCTGGTGGGAGAGGGCGGCGATCTCGTCCTGCTCGGGGCGGCGGATGCCCAGGCGGGTGTTGTGCTTCTCGGTGGACTCGCCCATGGCGATGTTCTCGAAGGCGTCCGTCAGCCCGTCGTGGGCCATGGCGTCGAGCATCTCGATCGCGCCGTACTTGTAGCCCTCGCGGGACTTGGGGAGCAGGTGCGGGGCGTTGGTCATGGACTCCTGGCCGCCGGCCACGACGACGTCGAACTCGCCCGCGCGGATGAGCTGGTCGGCCAGGGCGATGGCGTCGAGCCCGGAGAGGCAGACCTTGTTGATGGTGAGCGCCGGGACGGACATGGGGATGCCGGCCTTGACGGCGGCCTGGCGGGCGGGGATCTGGCCCGCGCCGGCCTGGAGCACCTGACCCATGATCACGTACTGGACCTGGTCACCCCCTATCCCGGCCCGGTCGAGGGCGGCCTTGATGGCGACCGCGCCCAGCTCGGCGCCGGAGAAGCTCCGCAGCGAGCCCAGCAGGCGGCCCATCGGTGTGCGGGCGCCCGCCACGATGACGGAGGTCGTACCGGTATTTCCGTTCGCACCAGACATGGGCGCTGCCCCTTCGAGCGGAGAGGGATGTTAACGACGGTTCCCGTCAATGTACTGAGCGGTACGGCACCGGGTCACCCGGCGGAAGGTGTGATCGCGCGCACGTTGCGTAACCAGGCGTGCGGCGGTGCACTGGACGCATGCTGACGCGAATCGACCACATCGGGATCGCCTGCTCCGACCTCGACAAGACTGTCGAGTTCTACCGTGCCACGTACGGCTTCGAGGTGTTCCACACCGAGGTCAACGAGGAGCAGGGCGTCCGCGAGGCGATGCTCAAAATCAATGACACATCGGACGGCGGCGCCTCCTACCTCCAGCTCCTGGAGCCCACCCGGGAGGACTCCCCCGTCGGCAAGTGGCTCGCGAAGAACGGCGAGGGCGTCCACCACATCGCGTTCGGCACCGCCGACGTGGACGCCGACGCGGCCGCCGTCAAGGACAAGGGCGTACGGGTCCTCTACGACGAGCCGCGCGGCGGATCCATGGGTTCCCGCATCACGTTCCTCCACCCCAAGGACTGCCACGGGGTGCTGACCGAACTGGTCACCTCGGCACCTTCCGTACACAAGGAGCACTGACCCTCCCCTGCCCCGGCCGGTAGAGTGCAGGTTCGGCCGGGGTACCACGGGTTCGCCCATGGGTCCCGGGCCGGGCTGTACCGATGATCTGACACCATTTCTTCGGAAGGGCGGGCTCCGGGTTCACCACCGACGCAGTACGGGGCCGGCCGCCGACGCGATACAGGGGACGGATGGACCGCGCTGTGCGGGGCTACGAGCGCCAGGAGAGTCAGCTGGAGGAAGCCGACCACCTCTCGCAGTTCGAGGCCGAGATGAAGCGGCTGAAGACGGAGCGGGAGAAGGCGGTCCAGCACGCCGACGACCTCGGCTACCAGGTCGAGGTTCTGCGCGCCAAGCTCCACGAGGCGCGCCGCAATCTCGCCCACCGTCCCGCCTATGACTCGGCGGACATCGGCTATCAGGCCGAACAGTTGCTCCGCAACGCCCAGATCCAGGCCGAACAGCTGCGCAGCGACGCCGAGCGCGAGGTGC
The DNA here is from genome assembly GCF_020740895.1 of Streptomyces sp. UNOB3_S3. Lineage (GTDB taxonomy): Bacteria > Actinomycetota > Actinomycetes > Streptomycetales > Streptomycetaceae > Streptomyces. Next base: position 27,947 of record NZ_JAILXP010000018.1, read on the forward strand.
GCGAGGCCCGGGCGCAGACGCAGCGGCTGCTCCAGGAGCAGGCCGAGCGCCAGGCCCGGATGGAGGCGGAGCTCCACGCCGAGGCGGTGGCCCGCCGCCAGCGCCTGGACGAGGAGCTGAACGAACGCCGGCGCACCGTCGAGTCGCACGTCAACGAGAACGTGGCCTGGGCCGAGCAGCTGCGGGCCCGTACCGAGGCGCAGGCCCGCCGGCTGCTGGACGAGTCGCGGGCCGAGGCGGAGGCGTCGCTGGGCGCCGCGCGCGCCGAGGCCCAGCGGCTGACCGAGCAGGCCAGCGGCCGGCTCGGGGCGGCGGCCGAGGAGGCCCGTGCGGAGGCGGAGGCGATCCTGCGCCGGGCGCGCGCGGACGCCGAGCGGCTGCTGACGGCCGCCTCCACGCAGGCGCAGGAGGCCACCGACCACGCGGAGCAGCTGCGGACGGCCACGACGGCCGAGGCCGACCAGGCCCGTAGCTCCGCGTCCGAGCTGACGCGTACCGCCGAGGCGCGGATCCAGGAGGCCGACACGGCCCTGCGCGAGGCGCGGGCCGAGGCGGAGAAGCTCGTCACGGAGGCGAAGGAGGCCGCCGCCCAGCGGCTGACCGCCGCCGAGTCGGACAACGAGCAGCGCACGCGCACGGCGCGGGCGGAGATCGCCCGGCTGGTGAGCGAGGCGACGAAGGAGTCGGAGGCGCTGCGGGCCGAGGCCGAGCAGCTGCGCGCCGACGCCGTCGCCGAGGCGGAGCGGATGCGCACGGAGGCGGCCGCCGAGGCGCGCAGCGCCGTCGCCGAGGACTCCGCCGCCGCGCTGGCCAAGGCCGCCCGGTCGGCCGAGGAGATGCTGGCCAAGGCCACGGACGACGCCCAGGCCGCGCGGAAGGCGGCGGCCGCCGAGGCCGAGCGCATCCGCAAGGAGGCGGAGACCGAGGCCGAGCGGCTGCGGGCGCAGGCCGCCGACACGGCCGAGCAGCTCAAGGGCGAGGCGAAGGACGACACCGCCGAGTACCGCGCGAAGACGGTCGAGCTCCAGGAGGAGGCGCGCCGGCTGCGGGCCGAGGCCGAGCAGCTGCGCGCCGACGCCGTCGCCGAGGGCGAGCGGCTCCGTGGCGAGGCGCGCCGCGAGGCGCTCCAGCAGATCGAGGAGGCCGCGAAGACGGCCGAGGAGCTGCTGGGCAAGGCCAAGGCGGACACCGAGGAGACCCGGAGCGGCGCGGCCGCCGAGAGCGAGAAGACGCGGGCGGAGGCGGCCGAGCGCGCCGCGACCCTGCGCAAGCAGGCCGAGGAGGCCCTGGAGCGGGCCCGCACCGAGGCCGAGGAGATGGCCGAGGAGGCCGAGGACCACTCCGAGCGGGTCCGTTCCGAGGCCGCCGAGGCGGCGAAGGCGACGCGCGAGGAGGCCGAGCGTGCGGCCCAGGCGCGGGCCGACGAGGCCGCCGCCGAGCTGGAGCGGCTGCGGAGCGAGGCCGGGCAGCGCGTGGAGGCGGCCGAGACCGCCCTGCGCGAGGCGCGCGCCGAGGCGGAGAAGCTGCGCCGGGAGGCCGCCGAGGAGACCGAGCGGCAGCGCGCGGAGGCCGCGGAGCGGGTGCGTACGGTCACCGCGCAGGCCGAGGCCGACGCCGAGCGGCTGCGCGGCGAGGCGACGGCGGAGGCGGCGGAGACCCGCGCCGAGGGCGAGGCCGCGGGCGCGCGGCTGCGCGAGGAGGCGGAGGCCGAGGCCGAGCGGCTGCGCACGGAGGCGCAGGAGACCGCCGACCGGGTGCGCGCCGAGGCGAACGCCGCGGCCGAGCGGACGGCGGCGGAGGCCGCCGAGGCGCTGGCCGCCGCGCAGGAGGAGGCCGCCCGGCGGCGCCGGGAGGCCGAGGAGCTGCTCGGTGACGCCCGTACGGAGGCGCGGACCGAGCGCGAGGCGGCGCACGAGCAGAGCGAGGAGCTGCTGGCCTCGGCGCGCAAGCGGGTCGCCGAGGCGCAGGAGGAGGGCCGGCGTCTGGTCGAGGAGGCGGAGGCGCGGGCGGCCGATCTCGTGGCCGCCGCCGAGCAGACCGCCCAGCAGGTGCGGGAGTCCGTGGCCGGGCTGCACGAGCAGGCCGAGGAGGAGATCGCCGGGCTGCGTTCGGCGGCCGAGCACAACGCCGAACGGACCGTCACGGACGCCCAGATCGAGGCGGACCGGGTCCGCGCCGACGCCTACGCCGAGCGCGAGCGCGCGGACGAGGACGCGGCCCGGACGCGGAGCGAGGCCAAGGCCGCGGCGGACGAGGTGCGGGCCGAGGCCGAGCGGCTGTCGGCCGAGGCGTCGCGGGCGCTGGACGAGGCCCGGGAGGCCGCGAACAAGCGGCGCGCCGAGGCCGCCGGGCAGGCGGACGAGCTGATCGCCGAGGCCACGGCCGAGGCGGAGAAGATGGCCACGGAGGCCACGCGCGCCCTGGACGAGGCGCGCGAGGCGGCGAACGCCCGGCGTACCGAGGCGGCCCTCCAGGCCGACGAGCTGATCGCCGAGGCGACCGCCGAGGCCGAGAAGATCGTCGCCGAGGCCGCGGAGCTGACCGAGACCGCGAAGGCCGACGCCGCCCGCTTCGAGGAGCAGGCGCGGCAGGCGGCGGACGCCCACCGCGCGGAGGCCGAGGCCGACGCCGACCGGCTCCGCGCCGAGGCGGCCCGTACCGTCGACGAGGCCCGCGAGGCGGCCAACAAGCGCCGGGCGGAGGCCGCCGGGCAGGCGGACAAGCTGATCGCCGAGGCCACGGCCGAGGCGGAGAAGATGGCCGCCGAGGCCGCCCGTACGGTCGAGGAGGCCCGCAAGGCCGCCGACACCCACCGGGCCGAGGCGGCGACGGACGCGGACCGGCTGATCGCCGAGGCGGCCGAGATGGTCGAGGCGGCGCGCGTGGAGGCGGCCCGTTTCGAGGAGCAGGCGCAGCAGGCGGCGGACGCCCACCGCGCCGAGGCCGAGGCCGACGCCGACCGGCTCCGCGCCGAGGCGGCCCGTACCGTCGACGAGGCCCGCGAGGCGGCCAACGCCCGCCGGGCGGAGGCCGCGCTCCAGGCCGACGAGCTGATCACCGAGGCCGTCGCGGAGGCGGAGAAGCTGGCGGACGAGGCCACGCGGACGGTCGAGGAGGCCCGCGAGGCCGCCGACGCCGAGCGGGCCGAAGCGGCGGCGGAGGCGGAGCGGCTGCGGGCCGCCGCGGCCGAGAAGAAGGCCGAGGCGGACGAGCAGGCGGACGCCGTGGTCGCCAAGGCGACGGCGGAGGCCGAGCGGCTGGTCGCGGACGCGTCCGCGAAGGCGCAGCAGATGCGCACCGACGCCTCCGACGCCCTGGCGTCGGCGGAGCAGGACGCGGCCCGGACGCGCGCCGAGGCCCGCGAGGACGCGAACAAGATCCGCGGCGAGGGCCGGGCGGAGGCGGAGCGGATCGTCAACGAGGCGGCCGAGCTGACGTCCTCCGCGCAGGACGACGCCGACCGGATCGTGGACAAGGCCCGTGAGGACGCCAACGCCCGCCGGGCGGAGGCGGCCGGGCAGGCCGACGAGCTGATCGCCGAGGCCACGGCCGAGGCGGAGAAGATGGCCGCCGAGGCCGCCCGTACGGTCGAGGAGGCCCACCAGGCCGCCGACGCGCATGTGGCCGAGGCGATCGAGCAGGCCGACCGCGTCGTCTCCGAGGCGAACGCGGAGGCGGACCGGCTGCGCGCCGACGCCGACGCGGCGCTGGAGAACGCCCGTGCCGAGGCGACCCGGACCACCGACGAGGCCCGCGAGGCGGCCAACACCCGCCGGGCGGAGGCGGCCGAGCAGGCCGACACCCTGATCGCGGAGGCGACGGGGGAGGCCGAGCGGATGGCCGCCGAGGCCTCCGAGGCGCTGGCGGCCGCCCAGGAGAACGCCAACAGCACCCGTGCGGACTCCGCGCGGCTCAAGGCGGACGCCGTCCAGGAGGCCGAGCGGCTGCGCGCCGAGGCGCGGGCCGAGGGCGAGCGGACCGTCGACCAGGCGCGGGACGCGGGCGCCAAGCGGCTCGCGGACGCCGCCGAGCAGGCGGACGCGCTGGTGGCCAAGGCCCAGGAGGAGGCCATGCGGTCGGCGACCGCGGCCGAGGAGCAGGCCGACGCCATGGTCGGCGCGGCCCGCAAGGAGGCCGATCGGATCGTCAAGGAGGCCACCGGCGAGGGCAACGCGCTGGTGGAGCAGGCCCGTACGGACGCCAACACGATGCTCGCCGAGGCCCGTGGCGACGCCACGGCCATAAGGGACCGTGCCGACGAGCTGCGCGGCCGGATCGAGAGCGAGGTCGAGAAGCTCCACGAGCGGGCGCGCCGGGAGGCCGCCGAGGCGATGCAGTCGGCGGGCGAGCGCTGCGACAAGCTCGTCGCCGCCGCGACCGAGCAGCTGGCGAACGCCGAGGAGAAGGCGGAGAAGCTGCTGTCGGACGCCCAGAGCGAGGCCAGCAAGGTGCGGATCACCGCCGTGAAGAAGGCGGACGCGCTGATCAAGGAGGCGGAGCAGAAGAAGACCACCGCCGTACGCGAGGCCGACCGCCTGCGCACCGAGGCTCAGGAGGAGGCCGCCCGCCTTCTGGAGGAAGGAAAGCGGGAGTTGGAGGTGCTCGTCCGCCGACGCGAGGACATTCAGCAGGAGATTTCCCGTGTCCAGGACGTGTTGGAGGCGTTGGAATCATTTGAGTCCCCGGGGGCGGGCGGCTCCAAGGACGGTGGGGTGAAGGCGACGGCCGGTGCCGGAGCTACTCGATCGGGTGGCAAGCAGGACCGAAAGTAGCCACTCATTCGAGGGGTCATTTTCCGGATTCCCCAACTGTCTTAAACCATCTGCCGGATGACACGCCGCTCACGCCCCTAGGATTCCTCTATCACCTCACCGGTTCTCCAATGACAGGAACCCCATGAGCGACACTTCCTCCCCCTTCGGCTTCGAGTTGGTGCGGCGTGGATACGACCGCGGCCAGGTGGACGACCGCATTACGAAGCTCGTAGCGGACCGTGACAGCGCACTCGCCCGGATCACCTCTCTGGAAAAGCGCATCGAGGAGCTCCACCTCGAGACGCAGAACGCTCAGGCACAGATCAATGACGCGGAGCCGTCGTACGCGGGGCTCGGGGCCCGCGTGGAGAAGATCCTCCGGCTGGCCGAGGAGGAGGCCAAGGATCTGCGTGAGGAGGCCCGGCGCGCCGCCGAGCAGCACCGCGAGCTGGCCGAGTCGGCCGCCCAGCAGGTGCGCAACGACGCCGAGTCGTTCGCCTCGGACCGCAAGGCGAAGGCGGAGGACGAGGGCGCCCGGATCGTCGAGAAGGCGAAGGGCGACGCCTCCTCGTTGCGTGCCGAGGCGCAGAAGGACGCGCAGTCCAAGCGGGAGGAGGCCGACGCGCTCTTCGAGGAGACCCGTGCCAAGGCCGCCCAGGCCGCCGCCGACTTCGAGACCAACCTCGCCAAGCGCCGTGAGCAGTCCGAGCGCGACCTCGCCTCCCGCCAGGCCAAGGCGGAGAAGCGGCTGGCGGAGATCGAGCACCGCGCCGAGCAGCTGCGCCTGGAGGCGGAGAAGCTGCGCACGGACGCGGAGCGCCGGGCGCGCCAGACGGTGGAGACGGCCCAGCGCCAGGCCGAGGACATCGTGGCCGACGCCAACGCCAAGGCGGACCGTATCCGCAGCGAATCCGAGCGGGAGCTGGCGGCGCTCACCAACCGCCGCGACAGCATCAACGCCCAGCTGACCAACGTCCGCGAGATGCTGGCCACGCTGACCGGCGCGGCGGTGGCCGCGGCCGGCGTCCCCGGCGACGACGAGCCGATCAGCCGGGGCGTACCGGCGCAGCAGAGCCGCTGAGGCCGGCTCGGCCCGCGTCCTCCTTACCCGGGGTACCGCGGGGTACGACGCCTCACATCACGCACGCTGTCGGGGGACCCTGTGCTCAGCGCGCCCTGTGCCGCCCTCCGGTGGTACAGGGCGCGTCGTGCGTCCGGGAGGTGCCCCTCGTCTCCGGTGGCGGGTCCGGGAGGGCGCCCTTACCGTGGCTGAATGATCGAGCTCGAGGGGCTGACCAAGCACTACGGCGAAGTCCGCGCCGTCGATCACCTCACGTTCACGGTCCGGCCGGGCATCGTCACGGGTTTCCTGGGCCCCAATGGCGCGGGCAAGTCGACGACCATGCGGATGATGCTCGACCTGGACAACCCGTCCAGCGGCACGGTCCGCATCGACGGCCGCCACTACCGGGAGCTGCGCGACCCGCTGCGGGCCGTCGGCGCCCTGCTGGACGCCAAGGCCATGCACGGCGGTCGCAGCGCCTACAACCACCTGCTGTGCCTGGCGCAGAGCAACGGCATCCCCGCGGCGCGGGTGCGGGAGGTCCTGGACACGGTCGGCCTCACCTCGGTGGCGAAGAAGCGGACCAAGGGGTTCTCGCTGGGCATGGGCCAGCGGCTGGGCATCGCGGCGGCGCTGCTGGGCGATCCGCGGATCCTGATGTTCGACGAGCCGGTCAACGGCCTGGACCCCGAGGGCATCCACTGGATCCGCAATCTGATGAAGAGCCTCGCCACCCAGGGCCGTACGGTCTTCGTCTCCTCCCACCTGATGAGCGAGATGGCGCTGACCGCCGACCACCTGGTCGTCATCGGCCAGGGCAAGCTGCTCGCGGACACCAGCATGGCCGGCTTCATCAAGGAGAACTCCCGCTCCTACGTCCGGATGCGCTCCCCCGAGCAGGAGCGGCTGCGGGAGATCCTGCGCGGCGCCGGGATCGACGTCACCCCCGGCGAGGAGGGCGCGCTGGAGGTCGAGGGCGAGGACGCGGCGCACCTGGGCGAGCTGGCCGCGCGGCACCGGATCACCCTCCACGAGCTGAGCCCGCGGTCGGCCTCGCTGGAGGAGGCGTTCATGCGGCTGACGGCCGGCTCGGTGGAGTACCACGCCCATGAGAACCACCGCCCGCCGGAATCCCCGGCGGAATCCCCGGCGGAGCCCGGCGCGGACTGGGGATCCGGCTGGCGGAAGAAGGGATCCTGACCATGGCGGTGGTGACGCAGGTCCTCCGGTCGGAATGGACGAAGATCAAATCCGTTCGGTCCACGGTGTGGACGCTCGGCCTCGCGATCGTGGTGACGGTCGCCCTCGGCGCGCTGATCAGCGCGCTCACCAAGAAGGACTTCGGCAATCTGTCACCCAGGGACAAGATCGCTTTCGATCCGACGTTCATCAGCTTCGCCGGGATGGGCCTCGGACAGCTCGCATTGATCGTTTTCGGTGTGCTCGTGGTGTCGAATGAATACAGCACGGGAATGATCCGCACCTCGCTCGCCGCCGTTCCCCAGCGCGCCACGTTTCTCTTCAGCAAGATCGCCGTCGCGGGGCTGCTCGCATTCGTGGTCGGCATGATCACGAGCTTTGTGGCGTTCTTCGTCGGACAGGCGATGCTCGGCGACTACGGCGCCACGCTGGGCGATCCCGGCGTGCCGCGCGCGGTGATCGGCGGCGGCCTCTACATGACGCTGATCGCCGTCTTCTCGATGGGCGTCGCGACGATGCTGCGCAGCCCGATGCTCTCGCTGGGCATCCTCATGCCGTTCTTCTTCCTGATCTCCGCGATCCTCGGCAATGTCTCCGCGACGAAGAAGGTCGGGCAGTACCTGCCGGACCAGGCCGGGCAGAAGGTGATGCAGGTGGTCACGGTGGGCAGCGAGTCGCCGTACGGGCCCTGGGGTGGCTTCACGATCATGGTGCTGTGGGTGATCGCGGCGCTGATCGGCGGCTACGCGCTGCTGAGCCGGCGCGACGCGTAGCCCCCGGCCGGGCGGGCGCCGGCGTTCCGGCAGCGTCTGCCAGCACGATGCCGCAGCCGGAGTGCGGATTTCGCCGGTCTCGGGAGGGGACACGGAGGACAATCGACCCATGACGCGGTGGACCCTGCGAGCCCTCGGGCTGGACGTCGTCCCCGCGCTGCGTCCGCTGGCCTACCCCGGCCGCCCGGCCACCGAGCCCGCCCTGCTCACCGGCCCGGAGCTGCTGCCGCTCACCCCCGGGCCCGCGCCGCTGGGCGACTGGCGCCCGGCCGGGCCGGACGCCCTGGAGGCCCCGGACGCCCCGGACACCTCCGGCGGACCGTCGCTGGACCGGGCCCTGGCCGCCCTCGGCCGGGACCCAGCCGACCGCCGCCACCCGGTGCTGGCCGTCGGCTCCAACGCCTCCCCCGCCCAGCTGGCCCACAAGTTCGCCGGCGCCGGCCTGTCCGCCGCCGTGCCCCTGGTGCCGGTGCGGGTGGGCGGCGTCGCCGTCGGCTGCTCGGGGCACATCGGGCGGCACGGCTATGTGGCGGCCGCGCCGTACGCCGCCCCCGGGGCGCGGACCACGCTGGTCGCCGGCTGGCTGGACGGCGAGCAGCTGGCGGCCGTCGACGCCACGGAGTTCAACTACCGGCGAGTCCTGCTGCCCGGCGACCGCTTCCCCGTGACCCTGCCGTCCGGGGAGCGGCTGCGGGGCGCGTATCTGTACGTCAGCAAATGGGGCGTCCTCACCGGCCCGCCGGGCGGCGGCGCGCCCCGGCCCGGCGGCGGCGACCAGAGCGCGCTGCTCGCCGCGCTGCTGGCGGGCTCGGCCCGGCTCCGCGCGCTGCTGGGGCCCGGCCCCCGCGACTGGGTCGAGCGCGCGGCCGCCGACCCGGAGCTCAGGAAGGAGGGCACCCGGATCCTCGCCCAGGAGGGCTGGGTGGAGCGGACGGTGGGCCTCCCGGCGTACGAGCCCCCGGGGCCGGGCGCCCTCACCTACGGCGACCTGCGCGGCCCGCTGTAACGCCCGGCACACCGGGAACCGTCAACGACTCGTCTATCCTCCTAACCTTTACGAGGGCTTTGCGCTTGTCCAAAGTCGAACGAACCGAACCACATCGAAGCTCCGAGGGGCGGAGAATGATCGAGGCAGTCGGCCTGACCAAGCGCTACGGCGCCAAGACGGCCGTGCACAACCTGACATTCCAGGTGCGGCCCGGTGCCGTCACCGGGTTCCTGGGACCGAACGGCTCCGGCAAGTCGACGACCATGCGCATGATCCTCGGCCTGGACCGGCCGACCGCAGGGTCCGTGACGATCGCCGGGCACCCCTTCCACAAGCTGCCCAACGCCCCGCGCCAGGTCGGCGCCCTCCTGGACGCGAAGGCCGTGCACGGCGGCCGCAGCGCCCGCCACCACCTGCTGTCCCTCGCCCAGCTCGCGGGCATCCCCGCCCGCCGCGTGGACGAGGTCCTCGGCGTGGTCGGGCTCCAGGACGTGGCGCGGAAACGGTCCGGCGGCTTCTCCCTCGGCATGGGGCAGCGCCTCGGCATCGCCGCCGCGCTGCTCGGCGACCCGCAGGTGCTGCTCTTCGACGAGCCCGTCAATGGCCTCGACCCCGAGGGCATCCTCTGGGTCCGCAACCTCATGAAGCGGCTGGCGGCGGAGGGCCGCACGGTCTTCGTCTCCTCCCACCTGATGAGCGAGATGGCGCTGACCGCCGACCACCTGATCGTCATCGGGCGCGGGCAGCTGATGGCGGACATGAGCGTCAAGGACTTCATCGCCGCGAACTCCGCCGACTTCGCGCGCGTCCGCACGCCCGACGACGACCGGGAGGCCCGCGACCGGCTGAAGGAGGCGCTGGTCGCGGCGGGGGCGCAGGTCCTGCCGGAGCCGGACGGCGCCCTGCGCGTGACCGGTCTACCGCTCCCCCGGGTCAGCGACGTCGCGCACGGCGCGGACGTCCGCCTCTGGGAGCTCTCCCCGCACCAGGCCTCCCTGGAGGAGGCGTACATGCGCATGACGCAGGGCGCGGTCGACTACCGCTCGACGGCGGACCAGCGGTCGGGCTTCCAGCCCCCGGTGCCGCGCCCGGGCCCCTGGGACCGGCCCGCGCAGCAGCTCCAGGAGGGCTGGGCCGACCAGGCCTACCCGGTCCTCCCGGGCGAACGCCCGAACCGGTACGCGACGCCGCCCGCGGCGGGCGCGCCGGCCCCGGGCACCGGGCAGGCCGCCGCGGCGCCACAGCCGCCGACGCAGCAGCCCACCGCCCCGGTCGCGGCGGCACCCGCCGACCTGACCAAGCGCGACAGCGAGGACGCCCGATGACCACGCCCCAGCCCGCGTCCCCACGGC
>NZ_JAILXP010000180.1 GCF_020740895.1 Streptomyces sp. UNOB3_S3
CCTCTGATCCCCACCGGATCGAGCCACCACGGTCCGCCGTCCCCCGTCCGGGGGATGGCGGACCGTGGTGCGTGAGGGCTGGTAGAGCGGGTACGGATCGGGTAGGTAGATACGGACGAGTAGCACCACAGTGGCGCACCGCCACCCCCGCGCGCTCCATCACGGACAAGCGACCCGAACGCGCCCCAGCCCTACGGTGAGGGAGCCCCAAATCATCCGCACCCCCGGAGGAACCCCGTGACCGCTCCCATCGCGTTCTGGCTGGCCGGCCGTGAGGCCACCGGCGAGGAGACCTTCGACGTCACGAACTCCTGGGACGGCCGTCTCGTCGGCACCGTGAGCGTGCCGACCGAGGCGCAGGTCGAGGAGGCCGTGGCGGCCGCGCACGCCGTGCGCGACGAGTTCGCGGCCACGCCCGCGCACGTCCGCACCGCCGCCCTCGACCACGTCGCCAAGCGGCTCACCGAGCGCACCGAGGAGATCGCCCAGCTGATCTCCGCCGAGAACGGCAAGCCCATCAAGTGGGCCCGCGGCGAGGTCGGCCGTGCCGTCTCCGTGTTCCGCTGGGCCGCCGAGGAGGCCCGTCGCTTCAACGCCGGCGAGGCCCAGCGCCTGGACACCGACGCCGGCGGCACCGGCCGTCTCGCGCTGACCCGCCGTGTCCCGCGCGGCACGGTCCTCGGCATCGCGCCGTTCAACTTCCCGCTCAACCTGAGCGCCCACAAGGTCGCCCCGGCCATCGCCGTCGGCGCCCCGATCATCCTCAAGCCCGCCCCGGCCACCCCCATCTCCTCCCTGGTCCTGGGCGAGATCCTGGCCGAGACGGACCTGCCCGCCGGCTCCTGGAGCGTCCTGCCGGTCCCGAACGACCGCATGCCCGCGCTGGTGAAGGACGAGCGGCTGCCCGTCATCTCCTTCACCGGCTCCGGCCCGGTCGGCTGGTCGATCCTCGACTCCGTGCCCCGCAAGCACGTCACCCTGGAGCTCGGCGGCAACGGCGCGGCCGTCGTCCTCGCCGACTGGTCCTCCGAGGCGGACCTGGACTGGGCGGCGCAGCGCATCGCCACCTTCTCCAACTACCAGGGCGGCCAGTCCTGCATCTCCGTGCAGCGCGTCATCGCCGACGCCTCGCTGTACGAGCGGCTGCTGCCGAAGGTCGTCGCGGCCGTCGAGGCGCAGGTGACGGGCGACCCGTCCGACGCGTCCACCGACGTCGGCCCGCTGGTCAGCGAGGACGCCGCCAAGCGCGTCGAGTCCTGGGTGGACGAGGCCGTCGCGGCGGGCGCCACGCTGCTCGCCGGCGGCAAGCGCGACGGCGCGACGTACGCCCCGACCGTGCTCGCCGACGTCCCCGCCGGTGTCACGATCGCCTGTGAGGAGGTCTTCGGCCCGGTCCTGACCATCGCCAAGGCCGAGGGCGAGGACGCGGCCTTCGCGGCCGTCAACGACTCCCCGTACGGCCTCCAGGCCGGTGTCTTCACCCACGACCTCCGGACCGCCTTCCGCGCCCACCGCGCCCTGGAGGTCGGCGGCGTGGTCATCGGCGACGTCCCGTCCTACCGCGCCGACCAGATGCCGTACGGCGGCGCCAAGCAGTCCGGCGTCGGCCGCGAGGGCGTGCGCTACGCGATGGACGACTACACCTACGAGCGCGTGCTCGTGCTGACCGGCATCGACCTCTGAGACCTCTGATCCCCACCGGATCGAGCCACCACGGTCCGCCGTCCCCCGTCCGGGGGATGGCGGACCGTGGTGCGTGAGGGCTGGTAGAGCGGGTACGGATCGGGTAGGTAGATACGGACGAGTAGCACCGGTCGGTAGTCGACCGGGACCAATCGCCCCGACTCACGCGGTGAGGTGCCAGATGACCGCACCATCCGTACGACCGGTATCCGAGCGCGAGGCGCGCCAGGTCGCCGAAGCGGCGCGCGAGCAGGACTGGAAGAAGCCCAGCTTCGCCAAGGAGCTCTTCCTCGGCCGGTTCCGGCTCGATCTGATCCACCCGCATCCCACCCCCGCGCCGGACGACGTCCGGCGGGGCGAGGAGTTCCTCGGCAAGCTCCGGGAGTTCTGCGAGACCCGGATCGACGGCGCGCTCATCGAGCGCGAGGCGAAGATCCCCGACGAGACGGTGGGCGGGCTCAAGGAGCTCGGCGCCTTCGGCATGAAGATCGACGTCAAGTACGGCGGCCTCGGGCTCAACCACGTCTACTACAACAGGGCCCTCGCCCTGGTGGGCTCCGCGAGCCCCGTCGTCGGCGCGCTGCTCTCCGCGCACCAGTCGATCGGCGTGCCCCAGCCGCTGAAGCTCTTCGGCACGCAGGAGCAGAAGGAGAAGTTCCTGCCGCGCTGCGCGCGCACGGACATCACCGCCTTCCTGCTGACCGAGCCGGACGTGGGCTCCGACCCGGCCCGGCTGGCGACCAGCGCCGTGCCCGACGGCGAGGACTACGTCCTGGACGGCGTGAAGCTGTGGACGACCAACGGCGTCGTCGCCGACCTGCTCGTCGTGATGGCGCGGGTGCCGAGGAGCGAGGGGCACAAGGGCGGCATCACCGCCTTCGTCGTCGAGGCGGCCGCCGAGGGCGTCACCGTGGAGAACCGCAACGCCTTCATGGGCCTGCGCGGCATCGAGAACGGCGTCACCCGCTTCCACCAGGTGCGGGTGCCCGCCGCCAACCGGATCGGCCCCGAGGGCGCCGGCCTGAAGATCGCGCTGACCACGCTCAACACCGGCCGGCTGTCCATCCCCGCGATGTGCGCGTCGAGCGGCAAATGGGCGCTGAAGATCGCCCGCGAGTGGTCCTCGGCCCGGGAGCAGTGGGGCAAGCCCATCGCCAAGCACGAGGCCGTCGGCTCCAAGATCTCCTTCATCGCGGCGACCACCTTCGCCCTGGAGGCGGTCGTCGAGCTCTCCAGCCAGATGGCGGACGAGGAGCGCAACGACATCCGCATCGAGGCCGCCCTCGCCAAGCTCTACGCCAGCGAGATGGCCTGGCTGATGACGGACGAGCTGGTGCAGATCCGCGGCGGCCGGGGCTACGAGAGCGCGGACTCGCTCGCCGCCCGGGGCGAGCGCGCGGTCCCCGCCGAGCAGATGCTGCGCGACTCGCGCATCAACAGGATCTTCGAGGGATCCACCGAGATCATGCACCTGCTGATCGCCCGCGAGGCCGTCGACGCCCACCTCTCCGTGGCCGGCGACCTCATCGACCCGGACAAGTCCCTGGGCGACAAGGCACGGGCCGGCGCCCGCGCGGGCGGCTTCTACGCCCGCTGGCTGCCCAAGCTCGTCGCGGGCCCCGGACAGCTGCCGCGCACCTACTCCGAGTTCCACCCGGCCGGTCACCGCGATGTCTCCGGCCATCTGCGCTACGTCGAGCGGTCCTCGCGCAAGCTCGCCCGCTCCACCTTCTACGCCATGTCCCGCTGGCAGGGCCGCATGGAGACCAAGCAGGGCTTCCTCGGCCGGATCGTCGACATCGGCGCCGAGCTCTTCGCGATGAGCGCCGCCTGTGTCCGCGCCGAGCACCTGCGCCTGCGCGGCGAACACGGCGCCGAGGCGTACCAGCTCGCCGACGCCTTCTGCCGGCAGTCCCGCGTCCGTGTGGAGGAGCTCTTCCGGCGGCTGTGGACCAACACCGACGACCTCGACCGCAAGGTCGTCTCCGGGGTGCTGGCGGGCTCGTACGAGTGGCTGGAGAGCGGCATCGTCGACCCCAGCGGCGAGGGCCCCTGGATCGCCGACGCCACCCCCGGCCCTTCAAAGGCCGCCAACGTGCACCGTCCCATTCGCTGAGGGTCCGGCGGTACGGCCACAGTGACTCCGCCGCCTACTGTGAGGCAGCTTCTCACCCGGCTCCGTAGGGCGTCATGACGGTCAAGCCCTGACCGCTGCCCGAAGGCAGGGCAGCAGGCTACTACGTCGGGTCGTGGCCGTGGGGTGAAACGCACGGGGGATGATGGGGGGATGACGGACTGCCTCGCTGACCCCCACCTGCGTTACTCCGCCCCCGGCCGTGACCACGACGGCCCGCGCGAGATCGTGATCCTCGGCTCGACCGGCTCGATCGGCACCCAGGCCATCGACCTGGTGCTGCGCAATCCCGAGCGGTTCACGGTGACCGCGCTGTCCGCCGCCGGCGGCCGGGTGGAGCTCCTCGCGGAGCAGGCGCACAGACTGGGGGTCCGCACGGTGGCCGTCGCCCAGGAGGGCAAGGCGCCCGCGCTGCGCGAGGCGCTGGCCGCCCGCTACGGCGCCGAACCGCTGCCGGAGATCCTGGCGGGCCCGGACGCGGCCACCGAGGTGGCCCGTAGCGAGTGCCACACGGTCCTCAACGGCATCACCGGCTCCATCGGCCTGGCCCCCACCCTCGCCGCCCTTCAGGCGGGCCGCACCCTGGCCCTGGCCAACAAGGAGTCGCTGATCGTCGGCGGGCCGCTGGTGAAGGCCCTGGCCAAGCCCGGCCAGATCATCCCGGTCGACTCCGAGCACGCCGCGCTCTTCCAGGCCCTCCTCGGCGGCACCCGCGCCGAGGTCCGCAAGCTGGTCGTCACGGCCTCCGGCGGTCCCTTCCGCGGCCGGACGAAGGCCGAGCTGGCCGCCGTCACCCCGAAGGACGCCCTGGCCCACCCCACGTGGTCCATGGGCCCGGTGATCACGATCAACTCCGCCACCCTGGTCAACAAGGGCCTGGAGGTCATCGAGGCCCACCTGCTCTACGACATCCCGTTCGAGCGCATCGAGGTCGTCGTCCACCCGCAGTCGTACGTCCACTCGATGGTGGAATTCACCGACGGCTCCACCCTCGCCCAGGCGACCCCGCCGGACATGCGCGGCCCCATCGCCATCGGCCTGGGCTGGCCCGAGCGGGTGCCCGACGCGGCCCCCGCCTTCGACTGGTCCAAGGCCTCCACCTGGGAGTTCTTCCCGCTCGACAACGAGGCCTTCCCCTCCGTGGGCCTGGCCCGGCACGTCGGTGCGCTCGGTGGCACCGCCCCGGCCGTCTTCAACGCGGCGAACGAGGAGTGCGTCGACGCGTTCCTGAGCGGACACCTGCCGTTCAATGGGATCGTGGACACCGTCGCCGAGGTGGTCGCCGAGCACGGCACCCCCGCCGTGGGAACCCGACTGACCCTCTCGGACGTCCTGGAGGCGGAGACCTGGGCCCGCGCCCGGGCCCGTGAACTGGCGGCCCGCACCGGCGGCCGTACGGCGCAAGCGACCTCGGAGGCCCGCGCATGACGACACTGATGACGATCCTCGGGATAGTCGTCTTCGTGGTGGGCCTGCTCTTCTCCATCGCCTGGCACGAGCTGGGGCACCTGTCCACGGCGAAGATGTTCGGCATCCGCGTGCCGCAGTACATGGTCGGCTTCGGGCCGACGCTGTGGTCGCGGCGGAAGGGCGAGACCGAGTACGGGATCAAGGCCATCCCGCTCGGCGGCTACATCCGCATGATCGGCATGTTCCCGCCCGGCGAGGACGGCCGCATAAGCGCCCGTTCCACCTCCCCGTGGCGCGGCATGATCGAGGACGCCCGCTCGGCGGCGTACGAGGAGCTCCAGCCGGGCGACGAGACCCGGATGTTCTACACGCGCAAGCCCTGGAAGCGCGTGATCGTGATGTTCGCGGGCCCGTTCATGAACCTGGTCCTGGCCGTCGCGATCTTCCTCGGTGTGATGATGTCCTTCGGCGTCAACACCCAGACGACCACCGTCTCGGCCGTCTCGGACTGCGTGGTCTCCGCCAGCGCCGCCACCGACAAGTGCCCCAAGGGCGCCAAGGACTCCCCGGCCAAGGCGGCCGGCCTCCAGCCCAAGGACCGCATCGTCGCCTTCAACGGTGCGAAGGTCACCGACTGGTCCACGCTCCAGAAGGAGATCCGCAGGACCACCGGACCGGCCACGATCACCGTCGTCCGCGACGGCGGCGAGAAGACCCTCCACGCGGACCTCATCTCCAACCAGGTCCAGAAGTACGACGGCAAGGGCGCGCCCATCAAGGGCGAGTACGTCACCGCGGGCTTCCTCGGCTTCACCCCGGCCTCCGGCGTCGTCCCGCAGTCCTTCGGCCAGTCCGTCGACCGCATGGGCGACATGGTCCAGTCCGGTGTCGAGTCGCTGATCGCCCTGCCCGGCAAGATCCCGGACCTGTGGAACGCGGCCTTCGACGGCGGCGAGCGCAAGGCCGACTCCCCGATGGGCGTGGTCGGCGCGGCCCGCGTCGGCGGCGAGGTGTTCAACCTCGACATCCCGCCGTCGCAGCAGATCGCCACCATGCTCTTCCTGGTCGCCGGCTTCAACCTCTCGCTGTTCCTCTTCAACATGCTGCCGCTGCTCCCGCTGGACGGCGGGCACATCGCCGGCGCGCTGTGGGAGTCGGTCCGGCGGAATCTCGCCAAGGTCTTCCGGCGCCCGGACCCCGGCCCGTTCGACGTGGCGAAGCTGATGCCGGTGGCGTACGTGGTGGCGGGCATCTTCGTCTGCTTCACCCTGCTGGTGCTGATCGCGGACGTGGTGAATCCGGTGCGGCTGACGTAGCGGGGCGGACGCGCCCGCGGCGGGCCGGGACACCACCGCCGCGGGCGCCGCCCCGCACGGCGCCCGCACCGGCGGATGTGCTCCGGAGGGAGCGTGTGCCGTAACCTCGGACGCGGAGCCCGCCGATCTCGGGACCGTGATTCAAACCTTGGGGTTGCTCGCCAGATGACAGCGATTTCGCTTGGAATGCCGTCCGTTCCGACCAAGCTCGCCGACCGCCGGGTCAGCCGCAAGATCCAGGTCGGCTCCGTGGCCGTCGGCGGCGACGCCCCCGTCTCGGTCCAGTCGATGACGACGACCCGCACCTCCGACATCGGCGCCACCCTCCAGCAGATCGCCGAGCTGACCGCCTCCGGCTGCCAGATCGTCCGCGTCGCCTGCCCGACCCAGGACGACGCCGACGCGCTGCCGATCATCGCGAAGAAGTCGCAGATCCCGGTCATCGCCGACATCCATTTCCAGCCGAAGTACGTCTTCGCCGCCATCGACGCGGGCTGCGCCGCCGTCCGGGTCAACCCCGGCAACATCAAGCAGTTCGACGACAAGGTCAAGGAGATCGCCAAGGCCGCCGGCGACGCCGGGACCCCGATCCGCATCGGCGTGAACGCCGGCTCGCTGGACCGCCGCCTGCTCCAGAAGTACGGCAAGGCCACCCCCGAGGCGCTGGTCGAGTCCGCCCTCTGGGAGGCGTCCCTCTTCGAGGAGCACGGCTTCCGCGACATCAAGATCTCGGTCAAGCACAACGACCCGGTCGTCATGGTCAACGCCTACCGCCAGCTGGCCGCCCGGTGCGACTACCCGCTGCACCTCGGCGTCACCGAGGCCGGCCCGGCCTTCCAGGGCACCATCAAGTCCGCCGTCGCCTTCGGCGCCCTGCTCTCCGAAGGCATCGGCGACACCATCCGCGTCTCCCTCTCCGCCCCGCCGGCCGAGGAGATCAAGGTCGGCATCCAGATCCTGGAGTCCCTCAACCTCCGCCAGCGCCGCCTGGAGATCGTCTCCTGCCCGTCCTGCGGCCGCGCCCAGGTCGACGTCTACAAGCTCGCCGAGGAGGTCACCGCCGGCCTGGAGGGCATGGAGGTGCCCCTGCGCGTCGCCGTCATGGGCTGCGTCGTCAACGGCCCCGGCGAGGCCCGCGAGGCCGACCTGGGCGTCGCCTCCGGCAACGGCAAGGGCCAGATCTTCGTGAAGGGCGAGGTCATCAAGACCGTCCCCGAGTCGAAGATCGTGGAGACCCTCATCGAGGAGGCGATGAAGATCGCCGAGCAGATGGAGAAGGACGGCGTCGCCTCCGGCGAGCCCACCATCAGCGTCGCGGGCTGACCGCCCGCCTCCCGCTCCGCCCCGCCCCGTCCGCGCGACCGGACGGGGCGGCGCCATATCGGCGGCAAGACGGGTCCGCGGCGAAGCCGGGAGGTAAAGTGCCAGGATCTGATTCCCCCGGCCTCGGGCCCGCGACGGTGAGGCATTGCGACACGTGCTGACGACGACCACCACCAAGGTCCTGGAGCCCGGCGACCTCCACGCCGCCCTCGCCGTCCTCGACCGCGACCCCGTCGCCAACGCCTTCGTCGCCGCCCGGGTCAAGGTCGCCGGTCTCGACCCCTGGCGGCTCGGCGGCGAGATGTGGGGCTGGTACGCGGGCGGCCGCCTCGAGTCCCTCTGCTACGCGGGCGCCAACCTCGTCCCCATCGGCGCCGGCCCCGAGGCCGTACGGGCCTTCGCCGACCGCGCCCGCCGCTCCGGCCGCCGCTGCTCCTCCATCGTCGGCCCGGCCCCGGCCACGGCCGAGCTGTGGAACCTGCTGGAGCCCCACTGGGGTCCCGCCCGCGAGGTCCGCGCCCACCAGCCGCTCATGGTCACCCGGGCCATGCCCACGAGCGTCACGCCCGACCCCCTCGTCCGCCGCGTCCGCAAGGACGAGATGGAGACGATCATGCCCGCGTGCGTGGCCATGTTCACCGAGGAGGTCGGCGTCTCCCCGCTCGCCGGCGACGGCGGCCTGCTCTACCAGGCACGCGTCGCCGAACTCGTCGGCTCCGGGCGCTCCTTCGCCCGCGTGGAGAACGGCCGCGTCGTCTTCAAGGCCGAGATCGGCGCCGCCACGGACCTGGCCTGCCAGATCCAGGGCGTCTGGGTCGCCCCCGAACACCGGGGCAAGGGGCTGTCCGTGACCGGCATGGCCGCCGTGCTCGGCTACGCGCTGCGCGAGGTCGCCCCCGTGGTGAGCCTCTACGTCAACGACTACAACACCGCCGCGCGCTCCGCCTACCGCCGCGTGGGCTTCGAGGAAGTCGGCGCGTTCATGAGCGTGCTGTTCTGACGATCCACGGAAGCCCGTACGGGTAGCCTCCGGGCATGGATGACATCGTGGTCGGCCCACTCGACCTGGCCGCCCGGGTGGACGAGGCGCTGGGCGTCCAGGCCCTCGCCTTCGGGCTGACACCCGAGGAGGTCGACGTCCGGCGCCACATCGTGCTCCGGCACCTCACCAGCCCCGGAGCCCGGGCCCTGGGCGCCACCACGCCCGAGGACCGGCTGGTGGGCTTCGTCTACGGCATGCCCAACGACCGCGCGCACTGGTGGTCCACGGTCGTCGAGCCGTATCTGCGCGCCAACGGACTGGACGGCTGGCTGGACGATGCCTTCGTCATCACCGAGCTGCACGTCCACCCCGCCTACCAGAACCGGCGGATCGGCCGGACCCTCATCACGGAGATCACGGCCGGCGCCGACGAGCCCCGCTCGATCCTCTCCGCCATCGACAAGGAGAGCCCCGCCCGGGCGCTCTACCGCAAGCTCGGCTACCGCGACCTGGCGCGGCATGTGGTCTTCCCGAGCGCGGCGAGTCCGTACGCGGTGATGGGGGCTCCGTTGCCGCTGCTGGGGTGACGCGCGGGCCGGCCGGGGGTCCGGGGGGTTGCCCCCCGGGGTACACAGCGCGGGCCGGGTGGCGTTACAGCAAGCCCGCGAATTCCAGGAGGAGTTCGCCCCGTCCCCGCGCGCCCAGCGACAGCTCCCGCATCCCGGCGGCCGTCGCCCGGAACACCGTCCACCCGCGCAGCCGGTCCGCGCCGACCTCCAGGGAGTCCGCCAGCTTGGTGACCCGCCGCCGCGCCGCGGCCGCCGCGCCCGGCGCCGCCAGCAGCGTGTCGAGCCGGTCGCGCACCAGCCACGCCAGGTCGTACGCCCGCTCGCCCACCAGCGGGCGGGGCGCGATCGCCAGCCACGGCACCCGGTCGGCGGCCAGGACGTTGCCCTGGTGGAACTCGCCGTGCAGCAGCACCGCGGGCTCCTCCGGGGCACCGGCCGTCAGGCCGTCCCGCAGCTCGACGGCCTCGTCGACGAGCCCCCGGGCGTCCGCCGCCCACGGCAGTTCGCGCAGGGCGCGCAGCCCCTCGGCCAGCGCCGCCGAGCGGTCGGTCACGGTGGCGAGAGGGTGGCCCCCGGCGGGCGGCGCCACCCACAGCCGCTGGAGCGTCGCCGCCGCCTCCAACTGCGCCTTCTGCTCCGCCAGCGAGCGCAGGCTGACATCGGCGTGGAGCCGCTCCAGGAGCAGCGCCCCGCCCCCGGCGTCCACGCGCAGCGGGCGGACGGCCGAGCGGCCGTCCCAGTGGGCGAGCGCGGCGTGCTCGGCCGCGGTCGTGCCGTCGGGCGGGGAGAGCTTGAGCGCGGCGGGGGTGCCGTCGGCCTGCCGGACGAGGACGACCATGCTGGTGCGCCCGCCGGGACACTGCACCCGTTCGGGTGTCAGCTCCCAGCGCGTCAGCCACTCCCGGGCGATGTCCGGGAGGTCCGTGAGCCACCGTCGGGTGGCCTCGTCGGCGGCGGGATCCGCGCTCAGGGTCCGGACCAGCCGCTGCGGCGGTTCGAGGCGGTCGTCGGTGATGGCCATCCCTGAGCGTTCCCTTTCCCGGCTTTCATCCTGATCAGGCCCGATCGGTGAGCCCAGGGAAGGCTACGCTGCCGCCGCTCCAGCGCACCGCCCGGACCGCCGCCTCCCGCAGTCCGGCCGCCGCCTCGGTGCGCAGACTCCCCGTGCCGGCCCGGACGAGATCGGCGTAGACCGTCGTCAGCCGCCGCTCCAGCTCCGCCGCGAGCCGCACTGCGGCCTCCCCGTCGGGTACGGGGAAGGGCAGGGCGTACGCGGCGGCGGCCGCCTCGGGCTCGGCGCCCAGTGCCCGTACCGCGCGGCTCATCGCGTCCCGCCGGGCGCGGTGGGCGTCATGGGCCTCACGGGCCTCGCCCGCCCGCGCGTCGTCGACACGCCCGCCGACGATTCCGTAGCCGTAGACCGCCGCGTGCTCGGCCGCGAGCGCGGCCTGTGCCGCGGCGACCGTCTCCTGCCGGGCGCGCCCGGCCCGGGCCGTCGTCATGAGCCGCCCTCCGTCAGCAGGAAGGCGTGCGCCGCGCCCGCCGCCGCCACCGAGGCGAGGAGCCGGGCGAGTTCGGGCGGCGCGGAGCCGAGGGTGGCGGTCCGGTTGTCGGCGGTGCGCCGCTCGGCGTCCGCGAGCGCGGCCAGCGCCGCCTTCTCGTCCTCGGGCACCTCGACGCGCGAGGCGGGCACGGCGGGCGACGCCGTGGCGGACGCGGCCGCGGACGGCGAAGCGGAAGCCGGGGCGGAAGCCGACGGGGACCCGTCCCCGGGGGTGCCGAACGCCTCGGCGTGCCGGGCGACTTCGGCCCGCAGCGGCCGCAGCCGGGCCGTCAGGGCGGTGTGCGCGGCGAGCGTGGCGTCGTACCGTTCCAGCAGCGCGGTGGTGTCCCGCGCCGCACGCTCCCTCAGCCGCGCCGCGCCGGGGGAGCGTTCGGCGGCGTCCGGGCCGCCGGTGGAAGCGGAGGAACAAGCGGAGAGCAGCGCGTCGGCGCCGCCGGCCAGCAGGGCGGCGGCACCGCCCGCCAGTACCCTGCGTCTGCGCGGGCCGTTCGCGCCCCGCGTCGTCGTGGTGAGCGGCACGTTCCTCTTTCCGCCTGGTGGGCTCTGTGCGGCGCGCCGGGCGCGCCGGCCCGTCGGGGTCCTGGTGGGGCGGGCGCTCGACGGGCCTGGCCCCGAGTGATCGCCGGACGCGAGCGTACCGGCGCGGGGCCGGCCGGCCGTGGACCGGGCACCGAATCGTCAGCCGGCTGCCGGAACAGATAGGCTTTGACCTGACACGCGTCTTTCCCACAACAGCACACGCGGCCGAGGAGTCACCCGGATGAGCACCACCCAGAGCGAGCGGCTGCGCGAGCTGCTGGCCCCTCTCGTGAGCGCGCGAGAGCTGGAGCTGGAAGAGGTCGAGGTGACGCCGGCCGGAAAGCGGCGTGTGCTGCGCGTCGTGGTCGACTCCGAAGAGGGCGTCCAGCTGGACGCGTGCGCGGACCTGAGCCGCGACATCTCCGCGATGCTCGACGACACCGACGCGATGGGCGGGGCCCCCTACGTTCTCGAGGTCACCTCTCCGGGTGCCGACCGCCCCCTGACCCAGC
This sequence comes from Streptomyces sp. UNOB3_S3, assembly GCF_020740895.1. Classification (GTDB taxonomy): domain Bacteria; phylum Actinomycetota; class Actinomycetes; order Streptomycetales; family Streptomycetaceae; genus Streptomyces. Next base: position 12,013 of record NZ_JAILXP010000180.1, read on the forward strand.
ACCGGCACTACGTCCGGGCCACCGGCCGGCTGATCAAGGCGCAGCTCACCGAGGGCGGCGAGCTCGTCGCGCGGATCGTCGCCGTGGACGACGAGGGGCTCGACCTGGAGGTGCCGGGCGTCAAGGGCCGCAAGCCCACCGCCCGCCGCCTGGCCTTCGACGGGATCGCGAAGGCGCGTGTGGAGATCGAGTTCAACCGCAAGGCGGCCGAGGGCGACGCCCCGGCCGAAGCAGACGAATCCGACGAGATTCAAGAGGAGGCGTAGCCGTGGACATCGACATGAGTGCCCTGCGGGGTCTGGTGCGAGAGAAGGAGATCTCCTTCGACCTGCTGGTCGAGGCGATCGAGTCGGCCCTCCTCATCGCCTACCACCGCACCGAGGGAAGCCGCCGCCGCGCCCGCGTGGAGCTGGACCGGTCGACCGGGCATGTGACGGTGTGGGCCAAGGAGGACCCGCAGGACCTCGCCGAGGGCGAGGAGCCCAAGGAGTTCGACGACACCCCCTCCGGTTTCGGCCGGATCGCCGCGACCACCGCGAAGCAGGTCATCCTCCAGCGTCTGCGCGACGCCGAGGACGAGATCACTTTCGGTGAGTTCGCCGGCCGTGAGGGCGACGTCGTCGCGGGCGTCGTGCAGCAGGGCAAGGACCCCAAGAACGTCCTGGTCGACATCGGCAAGCTGGAAGCCATCCTGCCGGTCCAGGAGCAGGTCCCGGGCGAGGAGTACAAGCACGGCACCCGGCTGCGGACGTATGTCGTCCGGGTGGCCAAGGGTGTCCGCGGCCCGTCCGTGACCCTCTCGCGCACCCACCCCAACCTGGTGAAGAAGCTCTTCGCCATGGAGGTCCCGGAGATCGCGGACGGCTCGGTGGAGATCGCCGCCATCGCCCGTGAGGCCGGCCACCGCACCAAGATCGCGGTGCGCTCGACCCGCTCCGGTCTCAACGCCAAGGGCGCCTGCATCGGCCCGATGGGCGGCCGGGTCCGCGCGGTCATGGCCGAGCTCCACGGCGAGAAGATCGACATCGTCGACTGGTCGGACGACCCGGCCGAGCTGGTGGCGCACGCGCTGTCCCCCGCTCGGGTGAGCAAGGTGGAGGTCGTCGACCTGGCCGCCCGCTCCGCCCGGGTGACCGTCCCCGATTACCAGCTCTCCCTCGCCATCGGCAAGGAAGGGCAGAACGCCCGGCTCGCGGCCCGGCTGACCGGCTGGCGGATCGACATCCGTCCGGACACCGAGCAGCCGTCCGAGCGCGACTGAGTCGCGTACCGGCGTCCTGAAGCGGCGGGGGGCGCGCACACGGCGCCCCGAGCGGCCCCGAATGGTCCGTATATCGACCATGCAGGGCCGCTTCCGCCCTTGGCGGAGCCGGTGGACGGCCCGTGGAACCAGCCGATCTTGGCCGAAACGCATACGCGCACGACCAGTGCCCCGAAGGGGTGAGGTCCGCGCGGGGAGGTAGACTTATCCAGTGTCTGGCCGGACGCATGCCCGCGCATGCCCTGAGCGCACCTGTGTGGGGTGCCGGGAGCGAGCGGCCAAGGGTGAACTGCTGCGGACCGTGGTGATCGAGGGATCGTGCGTCCCCGACCCTCGCGGTACGCTGCCCGGCCGGGGTGCCTCCGTGCACCCCACACTGGTCTGCCTCGATCTGGCGGTGCGCCGCCGGGCGTTTCCCCGGGCCTTCAAGGTCCCGGGACCGCTCGACACGGCGGAGCTCCGCCGGTATGTCGAACAGACCGACCAGCAGTAGATCGGCCCCGCGTCCTGCGGGGATGACCCATGTCAGGTACCTCGCGAGTTGGAAGTAGGTCGAGATTGCGATGAGCACTCGATGAGTACGCGATGAGTACGCCCATGAAGTAGCGACGGTCCGGCGGACACCCGGACCTAGAAGGAGCGAAGTGGCTAAGGTCCGGGTATACGAACTCGCCAAGGAGTTCGGAGTGGAGAGCAAGGTCGTCATGGCCAAGCTCCAAGAACTTGGTGAATTCGTCCGTTCGGCGTCCTCGACCATCGAGGCGCCGGTCGTCCGTAAGTTGACTGACGCATTGCAGGGGCCCGGCGGCAGCGCCGGCAAGTCCGCTGCGAAGCCCGCGGCGCCGCGCAAGGCCGCGCCCGCGAAGCCTGCTGCCCCCACTCCGGGTGCGCAGGCCCCC